>DATBWU010000305.1:0-6511 GCA_036514635.1 Anaerolineae bacterium
GATAGCCCTGCGCGCCCGGATCGTGCTGCAGGCCGCGGAGGGGAAGAACAACGCAGAGATTGGCCGGTCGCTGCACATCTCGCTGGATGCGGCGCGGCTGTGGCGACGACGCTGGCTGAGCTTGCAGCCGATCGCCCTAACGCCAGTCACCTTGTTGCTTTATCTTCTGCACTCCAAAGAACCATAGCTTCTCAAACGTGGTCTGGACTCCACCACCAAGACACCAAGCCACGAAGAAAAGCCTGGAGTTCCTTTCAGGCCGAGGTGCTATAATCCGCCTCGATGGATGTCCTCGGCCAGATTCGACAATCGATCCGCGAGCATCAACTGATCTCGCACGGCGAGACGGTGATTGTCGGCGTATCCGGCGGTCCCGATTCACTGTGCCTGCTCCACGCGCTGATCGCCCTGCGCGACGAATTCCGTTTTACGATTCACGTCGCTCACCTCAATCATCAACTGCGCGGATCGGACGCCGACGCGGACGCACAGTTCGTGAGCGATCTCGCGGCCCGGTGGGAGCTGCCCTGCACGGTCGAGGCGCGCGACGTGACTGCGCTGGCGCGCGAGCGCAAGTTATCCATCGAGGAAGCCGCGCGCGAAGCGCGTTACGCCTTCCTGGCCGGGGTCGCCATCGCGCACAACAGCCGCACCGTCGCCGTCGCGCACAACGCCGACGATCAGGCCGAAAGTGTGCTGATGCACTTCCTGCGCGGCAGCGGCACAGCCGGCCTGCGCGGGATGCTGCCCAAGAGCGAGATGCCGGATTTGCGAATGAGGATTTCGGATTCGCCCTTCGCCCTTCGCCCTTCGGCACTCCGATTGATCCGTCCTCTGCTGGCGATTCCCCGCTCCGACATCGAACGATACTGCGCCGAGCACAACCTCCAGCCGCGTTTCGATGCCTCCAATCTCGACACGACCTTTTTCCGCAACCGCCTGCGCCACGACCTGCTGCCGTTACTCGAAACGTACAACCCCAACATTCGCCAAGCCCTGCGCCGCACCGCCGACGTGATCGCCGCCGAGGTCGAAGTCTTGCACGCAGCGACCGAGGCGGCCTGGCGCACGGCGCTCGTGTCCGAGGCCAATGGCGCGATCGCCTTCAGCCTGGCGGCGTGGCGCGGTCTCCCGCTGGCGATGCGGCGCGCCGTCCTGCGCACGGCCGTCCATCGCTTGCGCCCATCGCTGCGCAACATCAACTTCGTTCACATCGACGACGCCGTGACGGGCCTGCAGAGCGCGCGCACTGGCGCTCGGCTCACTTTGCCGCAACACCTGATCCTGCACGTAGACTACGAGACGTTCACCGTCGCCGACGCAGGCCGCGATCTCGATTGGCCCGATTGGCCGCTGCTGCCTGATCGCGCGACTACACTTCACTGCATCATTCAGATTCCCGGAATCACCCCCCTGCCCGGCTCGGGCTGGCAACTCGAAGCGTCCCGCCTTGAGGCATGGGGCGACGCCGTCTTCAACAATCCCGATCGGTGGACGGCCTACCTCGACGCCGACACGACCGGCTCTGCACTCTCCATCCGCGTTCGCGCACCCGGCGAGGTCTTTCATCCGCAGGGCATGCCGTCGCCCATCCGCCTGACAAACTGGATGACGAACGCCAAAGTTCCACGCGCCGTGCGCGATCGCCTGCCATTGATCGTCGCCGGCGATCGCATCGCGTGGGTCGCCGGGTTCCGCATCGGTCAACCGTTCGCTGTAACGCTGGCCACCCGGCTCGTGCTCAAACTGTCACTTCAACACCGCGACTCTCCAGGCTTTGACGAGAATTGAACCGCAACCCCCTGAAGGGGGCAGGCGGCGCAAAGGACGCTAAGATTTTCAAAGGCTTTGCGCTCTTCGTGCCTTCGCGGTGAAGCTCTTTCCCAGTCAACCATTCGATCTCATGGACACGACCCAAACCATCATCGTCCCGCTCGCTCGCCCGCTCAACAAAGGTTACGTCATCGCGTTGACCGGCGTCCTGTTCTGGTCGACCACCGCGATCTTCATCAGCTATCTGCTCGACCGTTACACGCTGGCTCCGCTGACGCTCGCCTTCTGGCGCGACCTGTTCACCGCTTCAGCGTTGGCCGTAATCTTCTTCTTCCTCCGCCGCGATCTGCTGCGCATCGAGCGCCGCCACCGGCTGTTCCTCATCGGCTACGGTTTATCGCTTGCGCTGATGAATACGTTGTGGACTTTCTCGGTAGGGCTGAACGGTGCGGCCGTCTCGACCGTACTGGTGTATTCCTCACCGGCCTTCACCGCGCTCGCCGCGCATCGGCTGTTTGGCGAGCGGCTCACACGCTCGCGCATCGCGGCGATCTTCGCCAGCTTCCTGGGCTGCGTGCTGGTGTCCGGCGCATACGAGCCGGGAGCCTGGGCGGTCAACCCGTGGGGGATCGTGATCGGAATCGGGTCGGGGCTGGGCTTCACTGCCTACAGCACGATGGGCAAGCTCTCGGCGCGGCGTGAGATCAACCCGTGGACGGCGACCCTATCCGCTTTCGCCGTCGCTACCTGCGCGCTATTCCTCACGCAGAATGGAACCACACTGTTCACGTTGGGCCGCGCGTTCGACGGCTGGGCGATCTTGTTCGTGCTGGCTGTCATTCCGACGCTGGGCGGCTTCGGCTTGTACACGGCCAGCCTGGGCTACCTGCCGGCCAGCACCGCCAACTTGATCGCCACGCTCGAACCGGCGCTCACCACGCTGCTCGCCTTCCTCCTGCTCGGCGAGTCCCTGAACGTCGTACAGATCGCGGGCAGCTTGCTGATCTTGGGGGGCGTGGTATCCTTACGTGGGAGCTAAAGCGTGGAGCCTCGCATCAACCTGTGGATCGAACAAGACGGCGAAGTGGTGCTGAGCGACTGGCGCGTCAGCCTGCTGGAAGCCATCGCCGAGACCGGATCGATCTCATCCGCCGCGATCAAAATGGATGTGCCCTACCATCGCGCCTGGGATAAGATTCACGAGATGGAACACGGTCTCGGTGTGAAGCTGGTGGAGACGCAGGCCGGCGGCGCGGGCGGCGGCGGCGCACAGCTGACGCCCGAAGGCCGGGCCTACGTCGAGAAGTTCCGTTGTTTCCAGGCGGGTTTCAAAGAACAGATCGACCAGCGCTTCAAAGAGACCTTCACGAAATAAGGTGCTTGTTTTTTTTGCCGCCGTTGTGCCAATATAACATAGCGCGACTCCCGCCGCAGCCAAAGTATGGGACACGGACACCTGCACCCACCTGCGGTGTTTGCAGGTGCGGTGTGAACGCGGACCAACACGGATCAGAATCAGTGTTCATCCGTGTTCACGGGAGCACTGCACCGCATGTGTTACGCAGATGAACGCAGATAAAACGAAATCAGCGTAAATCCGCGTTCATCCGCGTCCCAAAATCTTCGCGGCCAACGCAGTTTCTGCGAAGCAATGTTATAGCGATGAAGAACCTGGGCGATCAGGTGACCGGCACTTCACCCCCTTCGGAGTGCCGGTCACCTCGGAGCCGGAACCGCAATTCCCTTGGGAGATTGGACATGCGCAGAATAAACCTGATTGGGCTTGCACTGCTCGTTGCTGCGCTGACTGCCTGCACCTCCGCACAAAGCCCCGCCGAGCCGCCCGTGCTGCGTTTGGCGACGACGACCAGCACACAAGACTCCGGCCTGCTCGACGCGATCCTGCCCGATTTCGAGGCGAAGTGCGGTTGCCGCGTGGACGTCGTTGCGGTCGGCACGGGCCAGGCATTGGAGATCGGCGCGAAGGGCGATGCGGATGTCGTGCTCGTTCACAGCCGCAAGGCGGAAGACCAGTTCGTTGCCGACAGTAATGCCAAAGAACGATTCGACGTGATGTACAACGACTTGATCATCGTCGGCCCCCAGGATGACCCGGCCCAGATCGGCGGCATGAGCGCGGCTCAAGACGCTTTCAAGGCGATCATGGACGCCGGGGCGCTATTCGCCAGCCGGGGCGACAAGTCCGGGACGAATACCAAAGAGCTGAGCATCTGGTCATCCTTGAGCATCACCCCAACCCAGGACATGAAATGGTATAACTCGTTGGGACAGGGCATGGGCGAGACGCTGACCTTCGCCAACGAGCAGAAGGCTTACACGCTGAGCGACCGGGGCACATACCTCGCGATGAAAGACCGACTGCCCAATCTGACGACTCTCGTCGGTGGGAACACGCTGGCCGAGAACGCGGATAAATCGCTCTTGAATCCCTACGGCGTGATGGCCGTCAATCCCGAAATACATCCCGGCGTCAAATACGATCTGGCGATGCAGTTCATCCAATGGCTGTTGTCGCAGGAAACACAAAGCAAGATTGGCGATTTTGGCAAAGACAAGTTCGGTCAGCCGCTGTTTTACCCAACGGGAGATTAGAAGTTGGAGGTTGGAGATTGGAGGTTGGAGGTTGGAGGTTGGAGATTGGACGGCGCTGGCTGAGATCGTCGCGCTCACACTGCGCGTCACCGGATCGGCACTGCTGATCAGCGCCATCATCGGTGTGCCGCTCGGCGCGATGCTGGGATTGGTGCGCTTTCGAGGCCGGCGTCTGGCGACGGCGTTGTTGTACACCGGCATGGGCTTTCCGCCGGTCGTTGTCGGGTTGTTCGTGTACGTGTTACTCTCGCGCAGCGGGCCGCTTGGAACGTTGAGCTGGCTGTTCACGCCTACCGCGATGATCGCCGCGCAGGTCGTCATCGCCTTCCCGTTGGTGACCGGCCTGACGATGAGCGCCGTGGCCTCGGTCGATCCGGCGCTGCGCCAGCAGGTCTACGCGCTCGGCGCGACGCGTTGGCAAATCGGCTGGACGGTGCTGCGCGAGGCGCGCGTCGGCGTGACGGCGGCGATCGTCGCCGCATTCGGCGGCATCATCTCCGAAGTCGGAGCGGTGATGCTGGTCGGCGGCAACATCGACGGGCAAACGCGCGTCCTGACGACGGCGATCGTGCTCTACACGCGCCAGGGCGATTTCGCATTGGCGATGGCATTAGGCGTGTTCCTGATCGGCATCACTTTTCTGGTGAATCTGCTCCTGCTTCGGCTCCAAGGGCACGTGCAGTAACCTAAATTCAGCCACAGAGGCACGGAGACACAGAGCACGGATCACCTCCGTGTCTCTGTGACTCCGTGGCAAATCACTTTGGCCTACCTGTACGTTCTCGACTCCATCCAGCATCGTTACGGCGAGCGCCTCGTCCTCGACATCGATCATCTCGAGGTGCGGCGCGGCGAGACGCTGGGCATCATCGGCCCCAGCGGATCGGGCAAGAGCACACTGCTCCGGCTGTTGCAGTTCATCGAGCGTCCGAGCGCGGGCCGCATCGTCTTCGACGGCCAGTCGATCGAGGGTGAGCCGGCGCTCGCCGTGCGCCGCCGCGCGGCGAGCGTGTTTCAGCATCCCCTGCTGCTCGACCGATCTGTGCGCGACAACATCACTTTCGGCCGGCGCGTGCGGGGCCACCGCGACGCGCGCACGCAGGTCAGCCGGTTGATCGATGAGCTCGGTCTAAACGATCTGGTTGACGCACCCGCACGATCGTTGTCCGGCGGCGAAGCGCAGCGTGTGGCCGTCGCGCGTGCGCTCGCCTGCGAGCCGGACGTGTTGCTGCTGGACGAGCCGACGGCCAATCTCGACCCATACAACGTCGCGTTGATCGAGGACCTCATTCACAGCCAGCGAGGGCGCGGTGTGACGGTCGTCCTGGTCACGCATCACCCCTTCCAGGCACGCCGCCTGGCCGACCGCGTCGCGCTGTTATTGAGTGGCCGGCTGGTCGAAGTCGCACCGACCCCTGAATTCTTGGACAGGTCGCGCGATCCGCGCACGCGCGCTTTCCTAAACGGCGAAATGATCTACTAACCCCCGGTCTGTGAGGCCTACGACAACCTCTTCCTTGCATTCATCCTGGACGATGGTATGATGGCTTAGAGGAGCCAGGTGACAGGCTTTCCAAGCGCCGGTCACCTTATTCAGCATGAGCGACCAGGTGTTCACGCAGCCGATACCGGGAGTGGCCTCGCCGACTCTACATCGGATCATCCTGTTCACCGAGCGAGTGGCGCGCCTCACCTGGCCGGGACAGGTGGCCGTCGTCATCGGCTACACGGCGCTCGTCGCCGTGGCGTGGGGATTGGCGCTGGAGTCGCTCGAATCCGGCAGCGTGATCGCGCTCGTCGGCCTGGTCTTCACACTCGTCGACTGGGCGGCGCTGATTCTGCTGCCGAAACGCCGGCGATCCTACGGACCGGTCGCGCCGGGGCTGGTCGTGTTCGGCGGGCTGCGCTGCGGCATGAGTATCGTCCTGGCGTTGTTCGCGCCCGATCCGATCATCGCTTCGACGCTGCTGCTGGGCGGTCACCTGGCGCTGACGGGTTATGCGCTGGATAGTATGTGGGGCGAGCCATTTCGCGTCGGCGTCACGCAGCTCACCTACCGTTCGTCCAAGCTCGACGGCGCGCCGCCCATCCGCATCTTGCACCTGACCGATTTCCACATCGAGCG
>DATBWU010000306.1:0-2091 GCA_036514635.1 Anaerolineae bacterium
GAGACCGAGCACGGCGATCGCGCGCAGGCCCATGACCAGCCGATCTGCCTCAGGCGAAGGAGGAACTCCGAACGCGCTCATGATCCACTGCCTGGTGGGCATGGCGACCAGCAGAACGGCGATCGCGGCGCCGCCCAGCCAGTTCACGACGATGAGGATCCGCAGCACGACGTACGCGATCGGCAGCGCGGCGGATGACGAGGCTGGCCTTGACATGATTCACCACCTTTGTTTATCGAATATCAATAAACTATTTATCGACTGTCGTCAAGTAGGTTATTGGCAGTCGATAAATGAACCAGATGTCCCGCGACGGGTCCGGAACGGCGGAATGCTGGGCCGCCTGCAAGCCGAGGAGGCGCCAAACGCGCCGCTAAGTGCCTGATTCTATTGAGTTAGAAAAGGACGGCGGAGAGGGTGTCCGCCTGATCAGAAGCCGGGAAAGTCCAGGGTGAAGAGCCAGCCTGGACTAGGAGCCTGCGCGGCAGAAGCGCGATGCTCGACGACTGACGATTGGTGGTTCTGTATTCATAAAGAACGTCGCCCGATTGGGCCGGCATGGTCCGGTTCGTGTCGACGGTGACGGACGACTGGCCAGGCCACGCGTACTCATCTCAGGCCATGCGAATCCGATGAAAGCGCTTCAGGTTGAGCGCGAGGCACACGACGTGCCACTCTCCGCGCGCCTTGGCCTCGCCACGCAGACTGAAGCGGCGGAACCCAAGGACTTCCTTGATCCACCCGATGACGGGTTCCACAATCGCTTTTCGTCGACGGTAGCGCGCGCGTCCCAGGTCACTCTTCAGTCGGTCGGCCATGCGTTGCGTCGCGACGTGCGCCGGATTGGGCGTGGCGTCTGGCTTGCCTTCGCGGCCCAGGGAGATGTACCCCGTAATCTGCCGCGTCTCGAGCGCGTGAAAGGTCGCCTCCGCGCGATAGCCGGCATCCGCCAGCACTTCAGGCGGCGTGCCCAGCGTGCCGTGGGCTTGATCGAGCAGCGGCAGCAATTCGGCCTGATCCGCGGCGCAATTCGTCAGGCCCGTGGCCACAATGATCTGCGACGCTTCATCGACCGCAAGCTGCCCGTTGTAGCACTGATCGAAGCCCGACGAGGTCTTCATGATGCGACTCTCCGGATCCGTGAAGTTGTCCTGGGCGTCGTCAGGGGGCACGCCGAAATCGCGCGCGAACGGGCGGCGGCGACTCTTGCGGCCATCGTCGGGCGTGCGACCCTTCTGCCGATCCTCGTCCGCTTGGCGGGCTTCGAGCCGCGCTTTCGCGGCCGCGATTTTCGCGAGCCGCTCCTCACGCCGCTGCAGTTCGGCCGGCAGCTCGTCGCCCCGAACGTCAGCACCAAGCGCCGCATCCTCCGCCGCATCGCTGGCCTCGGCCTGCGCCGTGAGCGCCGTGATCTGCTCGCGCAGCCGCGTCTCTTCCTCCCGCATCCGCCCGTAACTCATCGCCTTGTGCTTGCTCGCATTGGCCTTGACCTTCGTCCCATCCACTGCCAGCGCCCCGAGCTGCACGACGCCCGCTTCGCGAGCAATCTGCACGACCTGCACGAACAGCGCTTCGAAGCCCGCCAAATGCTGCTGCCGAAATTCGGCGATCGTGCGGTGTGCCGGAAAATTGCCCGCGGCCAGCACGCGATACGCCACATCCTCTTCCAGCTTCCGCGCGATCCGACGCGACGAGAACGTCCCGGTCGCATACGCGTACAGCAGCACGGTCACCATCATCTGCGGATCGAAGGGCTGATTCCGCCGCCCATCCCCCTCGTAGGGCGCATAGAATGCCTGGAGATCCAGCGCGGCCACGGTGTCGGCGACGAAGAAAGCCAGATGGCCTTCGGGAAGCCACTCGCGTGGCGACGGCGGGAACAGGAACGACTGATCGGGCGCACAGGGACGAAACGTGGTCGGCATATCTACTTATACGTACCGCTCGCCTCCAGCGTTTCTGCCGCGCAGGCTCCTAGCACGCACTTTTGCCGGCGACCGACGATTGGCCACACCGCTCGTGTCAGTGTCGACGAAACGGGGTCGGGATTCGGGATCAGGGATTCGGGATCAGGGATTAGCGATTAGCGAT
>DATBWU010000307.1:0-17293 GCA_036514635.1 Anaerolineae bacterium
TGAGTGCGTCCACCAACGACAACCAGGCGAAGAACTACCTGGGGCCGTGGGGCCAATTCAAGTCGGTGGTGGACGCACTCACGAACGCACAGGCGGCCTACGACCAGGCGCTGGCGAGCTGCAACATCGCCAGGCTGGGTCTGAATGATAGCGCGCTGCGGTCGGCGCAGACGCAGCTGCAAAACGCGAAGTCCAAGCTAGATAATCTGCTCTCGCCGCGCACGGAGACGCTCATCCAGGCCCAGGCCCAGTTGGAACAAGCGCGGCTGTCGCTGGAAGAGGCCCGGCAGACGCTGGCCGAGGCGACCCTCGTCGCGCCATTCGACGGCGTGATCACCGCCGTCAACATCCAGGCCGGCGGATCGAGCGGCTCCAGCGCGGCGATCGAACTGGTCGACGTCAGCCAACTGCATGTGGATGTCCTGGTCGACGAGACCGAAATCGCGATCGTTCAAGCCGGGCAAAACGTTCAGGTCACGCTGGATGCGCTGACCGGCATCACCCTGGCGGGGCAAGTCGCCCGCGTCGATCCGGCGGGCACGGTCAGCAGCGGCGTAGTCAACTACAACGTGCGCGTCGATCTCGATCCAACTGAGGCGCCGCTGCGACTGGATATGACGGCGAATGCCTCGATCGCCGGAGAAACGCATGAGAATGTGTTGGCCGTTCCGACTTCGGCCATTCGATCGGGGTCTAGTGGACAGACCGGATTCGGCGGTCAAGGCCGCCAGGGCGGTCAAGGCATACAAGGCGATTTCGTTCTGGTGATCCAAAACGGCCGACCGCGCCCGGTCCAGGTCACGCTGGGCATGACGGCCGGCGACCTGACGGAAGTATCCGGTGATCTGCAAGAAGGCGATCAGGTCGCTATCATCACCACGACATCTTTCCAGAGCGGCATCGGCTTCCCCGGTGGCGGCCCCGGCTTCTTCGGCGGCGGCCCGCCGCCCCCTTAATGTCTTCGTAACCACCAAGCCACCAAGACACCAACTTTTAGAGTTTCTCTTCGTGCCTTGGTGTCTTGGTGGTGAATTCTCAGCCGATGTGTCAGTGCTACCGATGCTGCCAGATGCAACGGGAGTTGGCTATGATTGAAATCGAGAACATCACCAAAGTGTATCCCATGGGCCAGACCGAAGTGCGCGCCCTCAACGGCGTCTCGTTGGCGATCGCCGACGGCGAATGGGTCGCCATCACCGGGCCATCGGGATCGGGCAAGTCCACGCTGATGGCGATCATCGGTTGTCTCGATTCGCCGACCAGCGGCGTCTATCGCCTGGATGGGTTGGATGTCGCCGAAATGCGCGACGACGAGCTGGCCGCCGTGCGCAACAAGAAGATCGGGTTCGTGTTTCAGCAGTTCAACCTGCTGGCGCGGACGAGCGCACTGGAAAACGTGGAATTGCCCTTGTTGTATTCCAGCGTCAACCATCGGCGCGAGAAAGCGAAAGCGGCGCTGGAGGCCGTCGGTCTGGGCGATCGGATCAGGCATCGTCCGAATGAACTATCGGGCGGGGAACAGCAGCGCGTGGCGATCGCGCGCGCGCTCGTTACCGAACCGTCGATCCTCTTGGCCGACGAGCCGACCGGCAACCTCGATTCGAAGACGGGCGCCGAGATCATGGCGCTCATCGGCGAGCTGCACCGGGCGCGCGGCATCACGGTGATCTTCGTCACGCACGATGCGGCGATTGCGGCGAATGCGCAGCGCATGATACCTCTCAAAGACGGGGTGGTGGTATGAGACTCAATTTTACGCAGAATGTCCGCAGCGCCTTGCGCGCCCTGCTGGCGAACAAGCTGCGCTCGGCCCTGACCATGTTGGGCATCGTGATCGGCGTCGGGGCGGTGGTCGCGCTCCTATCGATCGGCACCGGCGCGCAGGCGGCGATTACGAGCCGGATCGAAGGCATCGGCGCCAATCTGATCACGGTTTTCTCCGGCACGCGCAACCAGTTCACGCCGGCCGGCGCCGGCGGCGGCGCAACCGCGCCCTTGACCTACGAGGAAGCGCAGCAGTTGAAAGGACTGCCCGGTGTGGCGGCCGTCTCGCCGCAGGTGCAATCGCGCCAACCCGTGAAGTATCAGAGCAAGCAGACGAATATGCAGATCGTCGGCGTGACGCCGGACTACGCGATCGCGCACCCCGATCAGCTCGATCACGGCCGCTTCATCTCGGAAAGCGACGTCAGCAAGAAATCGCGCGTCGTCGTCGTCGGCGCGCAGATCGTGACCGACCTGTTTGGCGGCCTGGACCCGGTCGGCAAACGAATCAAGATCAACGGCATCCAGTTTGAAGTGATCGGCGTGCTGAAATTGCAAGGCTCGGGCGGGTTCGGCTTCAGCCGGGATGCGACGACGTACATTCCGATCACCACCGCCTTCGCGCGCCTGTCGACCCAGCGTGTGGGCAGCGAAAAATCCGTCTCGACGATCGAAGTGTCGGCCACGGAGGCCGACAGCATCGACACCGCCATTACGGCCATCACGGGAAAGCTGCGCACGTTGCATAGCATTGGACTGGGTGAGGACGACGACTTCACCGTTCAGTCTCAATCCGATATTCTGTCGGTGGCGACGAGCATCACCGGCACCTTGACTGTGTTCCTCGGCGCGATTGCCGGCATCTCGCTGGTGGTCGGCGGCATCGGTGTGATGAACATCATGTTGGTGTCCGTCACCGAGCGCACGCGGGAAATCGGGCTGCGTAAAGCGGTCGGCGCGCGGCGCAGCGACATCTTGTATCAGTTCCTGACGGAGACGCTGACGCTGTCGGTGCTGGGCGGCGTGATCGGCATCCTGGCCGGCGCGGGTGTCTCGGCGCTGGTGAATGCGTCGGGGTTGATCGATACGGTGGTGTCGATCGAATCCGTCGTGCTGGCCTTCGGGTTCTCGGCCGCCGTGGGCATCTTCTTCGGGATTTACCCGGCCAATCGGGCAGCCAGCCTCAAGCCGATTGAAGCGCTGCGGTACGAGTAATCAATTTTCACGGATCAACACGGATCGGAAATTCAAATCGCAATCCGTGCTTATCCGTGTTCATCAGTGTTCATGGACCAGTATCGGCGCGGGCGCAATAGCAAGAAGTTGCTGGGCCTGATCCTGCTCGCAATCGCTTATAGCGGCCTGCTCGGTGACCAGCGCACGCTAACAGGCACACATACGCTGGATGGCACCATCGGCGTGATCCTCGGTCTATACATCTGCTCGCACCCTGTGGACAGGTTGTTGTTCGGGCGCGGTGCTCAACGGCAGAGTTCGTCGAGGCTTCTGCCTCAATGCCCAGCCGGAACTCCACAGACATGCGAAACCACGAAGACACGGAGGCACGGAGTCTCTCACGTTCAGCAACTCCGTGTCTCCGTGGTCGATTTCTTTGGAGAGGGTCGCGGCCGCCGTTCAGGTGAGGGTGGCGTCGTGATCGGCGCGGGGCAGTATCACCGTGAACACGCTCCCCTGCCCTACCCGACTCTCGACGCGGATGGTGCCGCGCTGCGCTTCAATCAGCTCTTTTGCGATCGCCAGGCCCAGCCCCGCACCCGCGCCTGCCCGCGCCGAATCAGAGCGATAGAAGCGCTCGAAGATGTGTGGGAGTGCATCGGGCGCGATGCCCGGCCCCGTATCGCGAATGCCGATCGCGACGTGTTCGCCGGCGATACCGGTCGAAAGGGTGATCGACCCACCCGGCGGCGTGTACTTCAGCGCATTATCGAGCAGGACGAGCAGCACCTGCTTGAGCGCGTCGCGATCTCCCTGCACGGCGACGTCCAGCCGGTTCTCGCACTCGATCAGGCGCGCCGGGCCGAGCAGCTTGGCCTGGCGACAAATATCGTTGACGAGCGGCTTGACCGGCACCGGCTCGCGGCGCAGGGGCCGCCCGGCATCGGCGCGTGCCAGCACCAGCAGATCGCTGGCGAGGCGAATGAGTCGATCCGTTTCATCGACCAGGTCGGCGATGGCGGCTTCGCGATCGGCTGCGTCAATGGGCGGATCGCGCCGGAGCAGGCCGAGGTTGCCTCGAATCGTCGTGAGCGGCGTGCGCAATTCGTGCGAGGCGTCCGCGACGAGGCGGCGCTGCGCCTGGAGCGCCTGCTCGGCCTGCCGGTACGCCGCTCGCAGCTCGGTCAGCATCGCGTTGAAGGTCGTCGCCAACTGACCGATTTCATCCGGGGGGCCGACGTAGTCGACGCGCCGATCGAAGTTGCGCTCCGCGCCGATGGCCTGCGCCGTGGCCGTGATGTGGTGGATGGGGCGCAGCGCCGCGCCGGACATCACCCAGGCCACGCCGAACAACACGAGCGTCACCATAGCGCTACCGGCAAACAGGACGTTGCTCAACGTCGCAAGTGACTGATCGTGCTCGGCGAGCGAGCGCGCCACCTGCACGATGCCCACGGTCTGCCCGGCCGTGACGACGGGCTTGCTGTATACGAGCAGTCGCCCGCTTTCGGTGGACACCACTTCCGTCCACGCTTGCCCGCGTTCGCAGACCTGCAAGCCGCCGTTGCTGATCGGCAGCGTGAAGTCGCCCAGGTTCGACGTGCGATCGGCGACCGAGCCGTCGAGCCGGATCGTCTGAATGTACGTTTCCGGCGCGGCGAACTTCCTGGCCTGATAGTCGATGCGATTGAGATCGAAATCCCGCGAGCCGACCAGGCGTTGCGCTTCGCCGACCAGTGTGTCTTCGATCGCGCCGAGCGTGACGCGCGAGACGGTCGCGTACAGCGCGACGCTGAGGCCGATGAGCATCAGGGCGAGGACGGCGCTGTACAGCAGGGTCAGGCGGAGGCGAATAGACATGGGAGCCAATGTAGAATGATCAATGCAGAATGGAGAATGAAGAATGCAGAGCAGAATGGAGAATGAAGAATGCAGAACGAAGGAGACAGCGGCGACATTTTCTACATTCTTCATTCCACATTCTACATTCTTCATTCCACATTCTGCATTCCTTATTCTACATTCCTCATCATTCTTCCCGCAAGGCATAGCCTACGCCACGCACGGTCTGGATCAACCGAGGCTCGCCGCCCGCTTCGGTCTTCGCGCGCAGGTAACCGATGTACACTTCGAGAACGTTGGCGTTGCCGTCGAAGTCGTAACCCCACACGTCTTGCAGCAGGCGATCGCGCGTCAGCGCCTGGCGCGGGTGACGCATCAGGTATTGCAGCAGGTCGAACTCCTTGGGGGTGAGACTGAACGCTCGATCACCGCGCCACGTTTCGCGCGTCAACGGATCGAGATGCAGGTCGGCGTACGAGAGCGGTTTGTCCTTGCCGAGCGTATCCGTCCGGCGCAGCAAGGCTCGAACGCGCGCCAGCAGTTCCTCCGGCGCGAACGGCTTGACAAGATAATCGTCTGCGCCGCTGTTCAGCCCTTCGACGCGGTGTTCCACGGCGTCGCGCGCAGTGAGCATCAGGATTGTCACGTCACCGGCGGCGCGCAGGTGCTTCGCCACTTCGATCCCATCCAGGCCGGGCATCAGCCAGTCGAGGACGACGAGGTCCGGCTTCTCGGTCTGCGCTTTGGCCAGCGCCTCGTTCCCATCAGCCGCCGTCGCAACGCGATAGCCTTCATAGGCCAGCGTGCGGCGCAACATGTCAGCGATCTTGCGATCATCATCGACGATCAATATCATGGGCATGGCGATCCCGATGCCTTAGAGCCTGTCTGAAACGGCCCGGATTTAACCACCAAGCCACTAAGTCACTAAGAATTGTCTTTGCTTGGTGTCTTGGTGTCTTGGTGGTTAGTTTTCAGACAGTCTCTTACGAGGTTTTCAGGTACTGTTCGAACCAGGCGAGCGTCCTGGCCCAGGCGTCTTTTGCCGCTTCAGAATTATAGCGCGGGCCGGTGTCGTTGTGGAAGGCGTGATCGGCGTTGGGATAGATCACCTTTTCGTAGACCTTGTTGTTCTGCTGCATCGCGGCTTCGATCGGCGGGATGCCCTGATTGATGCGCGTGTCGAGCTCGCCATAAATCGCCAGCACGGCGGCCTGAATACTCGACACTTCATCGGGAGTCGGATGCGGGCCATAGAACGGGACGGCCGCCCGCAGCTCCGGCAGACCGATCGCGACGCGCCAGGTCACGCCGCCGCCGAAACAGAAGCCCACCATGCCGACCCGATCCGCCTGCACATCGGGCTGGCTCTGCAGCCAGCGCCACCCGCTGATGAAGTCTTGGACGAATTGGTCTTGCGGCGTGTTGCTCAGGATGCCCGGCACCTGCGATGAGTCGAGCGCAGCCGTGCCCCCCTGACGCGAGAGCAGGTCGACCGCCAGGCCGGCGTAGCCGGCCATCGCCACACGGCGCGTCACGTCTTCGATGTGCCCGGTCAATCCGCGATTCTCGTGACAGACGAGGACGGCCGGGTATGGCCCCTCGCCGGCAGGACGCGCCACGTAACCTTTAAGCGTCGCGCCTTCGCCGGGGAACTCCACAGCGCTCGCTTCGATTTCGCCGGGCGCGCTTTCGGTTGCCTGCGTCCCGCCCTCCGGGGTCGGCGTTGTCGCAGCGGGTTGCGTCGCGGGCAGCGTTGGCACACCAGTCGGTTCACCGGCCGATGTGGGCGCCACGGTCGAAGTCGACTGAGATACCGGTGAGCACGCGGCCAGGATCGTGCTCGCCAGCGCCAGGCTGCCGGTGACGGTGGCGATCAATTTGAGCGCCTCGCGCCGCGACAGACGGCCTTCCTGGTAGTCTTCGACAAACTCGTCCAACAGGTAACCTTTGAAATCCGTCATCGTGATACCTCTCTCCCTCTCCTGGCTCAGCAGGTGTTTCAAGCAGATCGGTGCAACGAATCCGCAACGAACACACGCCTTCGGCGGGTGCAGTGCTCCCGTGAATCACCGGGCTGAAAACGCGAAGCCTGCTGAAGCAGGCTGTTTGCCGCTTCAGCCGGATTGATCCGGCTTTTCTCGATTAGCCCGACGATTTTGCGAAGCACCCCGTAGCGCAGCGGAGTGGGCATCGTCGGGCGATAGGTGCGAGGCAATTGCCGAACGCTCTCTTGCCACTTTGGGCAATTAGCCTGTCCTGCTGAGGCGCTGCGCTCCGGCTACCCAGAAACTTGGGCCGTTGCCAGGTTGTGCCCGCCCGCCGATAAACTCGGCGGGCTACACCCCAGCGTCGGATGAATCCGACTAGCCCGATTCATCGGGCGCAGCGGAGTAGCGCAGCGAATTCATCGCCGCGCGGACACGCCGCGCCAGTTTCTGTCTTCAAGCATCTCGCCACCCGGCGATATGGAGTTCTCAGAATGACCGCCCGGAAAGGGTGATGGTGATTGCACACACGCGCTCCAGGCCCGCGTCTCGCGGGCCGCGCGAAGCGGACGAGGACGCGGACGGAGAGCCATCGAGATGTGAATCATCACCCGAACCGCTGGATGGTCATCCAGCGGGAGCAACCGCTTCGGAATTTTCGAGCACGGCTGGTAGCACAGTGTGGCGGCTCTATGTAAGCATTGCCTAAGCGAAAGTTAAGAATTCGCTGAGAGAGACAGTCAGTCAACACGGAGGGCACGGGATTATGTACGACCACTCTTATCGTGTTCTCAGCCTTCGCTCAGTAAGCATTTAAGCAAATCCCATAGGGTGACGACGCCTGCTCACGTTCACAGAAAATTTAGGAGATGGTTGAAGTATGATGCTCAAGCGAATCTTGATCGGAGTGCTCATCCTGGCCGCGCTGGGTGGGGTTACGCTGTT
Organism: Anaerolineae bacterium; assembly: GCA_036514635.1. Taxonomy (GTDB): domain Bacteria; phylum Chloroflexota; class Anaerolineae; order Fen-1058; family Fen-1058; genus DASSFZ01. Next base: position 7,716 of record DATBWU010000307.1, read on the forward strand.
CGTCCTCGATCGAACGATCTTCGCGCCCGTCGCGGTCAGCACGGGCGCGCCCGTCGCGCCGACGCTCGCCGTCCCGACGCCGACTAAACCCGCGAGTACGTCGGCCGATGCAGCCACCGCGACGCCGGCCCAGGCGAGCACAGGCTCAAACTCGTCCGGCGTCCAACTGTATCGCATCGATGCAGCGCAGTCCGAAGTGCGATACGAAGTGGGCGAGACATTCTTCAATCAGAACAACCGCTTCAACCTGGCTATCGGTCGCACGCGAGGAGTCGCCGGTGACCTACTGGTCGATTTTGCCCAGCCGTCGAACAGCCAGATTGGCGAGATCGTCATCGACGTCAGCCAGTTCGCGTCGGATGAATCTCGCCGCGACAACTACATCCGCCGGAGCGGGTTGGAGTCATCGCGCTACCCGACCGCGCACTTCGTCACCCGGGCGCTCGAAGGCCTGCCCACTCAAGTTGCCGTGGGCGATCAGATGACGTTCAGCATCAGCGGTGATCTGACGGTCAAGGAGACCACGCGCCCGGTGACCTGGAACGTGACCCTGGCGCTGGAGCAGGGCCGATTGGTTGGCTCGGCCTCGACGGAAATCTTGATGTCGGACTTTGGCGTCGGCCCGCTTCAGCTCCCGATACTGGCGACCGAAGATCAGGTGAAGTTGTTCTTCGATTTCGTGGCAATGCCGGTGGAAGGATGACGAACATGACGCGAGTCAGGCGGGCGCGCACGATCCCACTGATCATCACCGCGCTGATCATCGGCGGATGCGCGGGGCAGGGCGAACAGGTCGCCACGCCGACGCACCTGCCTGCGACACCCGTACCGGCGACGCCCACTCTCGGTCCAACTGATGTTCCGGCGACAGCCGCATCCACGAGCGTCTCATCGCCCCAGGCGACGGAACAGCCGACGGTCGTGTCGTGCGAACCGACGCCGCCGGATCAGCTCGGCCCGTTCTACGTACCTGGCGCGCCGGAACGTTCGAGTGTCGGCCAGGGTCACGTGCTGAGCGGCGTCGTGCGCTCCAGCGCCGGCTGCTCGCCGATCGCAGGCGCGCAGATCGAGTTCTGGCTGGCCGGGTCAAACGGCCAGTACGACGACGATCATCGCGCCACGCTGTTCGCCGACGCCTTCGGCGCGTACCGCTTCGAGAGCAACTTCCCGCCGCCGTACAGCGGCCGGCCGTCGCATATCCACATCCGCGTTTCGGCGAACGGGTACGAAACGCTGGTGACGCAATACTATCCGACCGATAACCAGGCCGAAGGCACGTTCGACTTGGTGATAGCACCGCTCAACTGAAATGGCTGTCCCCGGTTCGGGTCAGGCCCCCGACCGGCCCGACCGTGAACGCCAGACGATGAATCGTCCGGCTGAAAGCGTGGAAGCCCGGTCAACCAGGCTGCCGACCAATCGGCTTCAGCCTGGAGAACTCGGGGCAACGGCTTTTTAACCACGATCTACAAAGGGAGAGAGGGAATGCGCCGAATCCGTGGAGTGCTGCTTGTCGCGATCCTCCTCGCCGCGTGCGCGACACAACCGACCGCAAGCCCAACCCAGACGGCGCAACCCACGTCCGCATCGACCGAAGCCGCGCGCCCGGCAGCCACCACAGCACCGGCGACGACGACCACACCTTCGCCGGAGCCGCCGGCCGTTGAACCGACCGACACTGCGACAAGCGAGCCGGCTCCGCCGACGATCCAGGAATATCCAGTGCCGCCGGGATCTCACCCACACGACGTCGCGCCTGCACCGGATGGAACAGTCGTGTGGTACACCGCGCAAAGCTCGGGCGAGCTGGGCCGGCTCGATCCGGTCACGGGGGAGGCGCGCCACATTCCGCTCGGCTCCGGATCGGCTCCACACGGTGTCATCGTCGGCCCGGACGGCGCGCCGTGGGTCACGGACAGCGGCCTGAACGCCATCGTGCGTGTCGATCCGGAGACCGAAGCGGTACAGGTGTTCCCGTTGCCTGCCGGGCGCGGAAACGCCAACCTCAACACCGCGGCCTTTGACGGCGAAGGCGTGTTGTGGTTCACCGGTCAAAACGGTATCTTCGGGCGGTTGGATCCGGCAGGTGGACAAGTCGAAGTCTTCGATGCGCCGCGCGGACGCGGCCCGTATGGCATCGACGCCACGCCGGACGGTGTCGTCTACTACGCTTCACTCGCCGGTAGTCACATTGCCCGCATTGATGCCCGGACGAACACGGCAACGGTGATCGAGCCGCCGACGCCGGGGCAAGGCGCGCGTCGCGTGTGGGCCGACTCGCGGGGCCGCCTGTGGGTGAGCGAGTGGAACGCGGGCCAGCTCGCTGTGTACGATCCGGCAACCGGCGCGTGGCGCGAGTGGCGCTTGCCCGGCGACAACCCCATGCCCTACGCCGTGTTCGTGGACGACCGCGACAGCGTGTGGCTGAGCGACTTCGGGGCGAACGCCATGCTGCGTTTCGATCCGGTGAAGGAGACGTTTGAAGTCTTCACGCTCCCCAGTTCACCTGCGAACGTGCGCCAGATTCTGGGGCGGCCGGGTGAAGTGTGGGGCGCAGAGTCCGGCGTCGATAAGATTGTCGTGCTTAGAGTCCGATAGTCTGAGCTTTCGGATTGTTAACCACTAAGAGGCTGTCTGAAAAGCCTGGGCGCACCGGCTTCAGCCGGTCAAAATGGCGACTAACCCCACTCCGCTTCGCTACGGGGGCAAGTGAGTCGGCGATCCGGCTGCAATCCTCCTGCTTTTCAGACAGACTCTAAGCCTGGATTTCGCACCTTACGCTGATTTTAGGCAGCGCTCGCGGCGGATGAGCAATCCGCCGCGCCCAACCCGCCGGATTATTCATCCGGCTGGAGCAGGTGCGGAAAACAGGCTAAGGCACAAAGACACCAAGACTCATCAGGCTTTCTTCGTGTCTCGCCGTTTCCTGCTCTTCAGCGGAGAGTAGGCGGCGCGCCAGGCATGTTGCCTCGCTAGCGCACCCCCGACGCGAAGCGTCGGACACGCCCCGGGCGGGGCGTGGTGGTTAGTTTTAAGACGGCTCTCAGACATGAATGCAAAGGCGAAGGAGCGGACAATGAAAGCGGGGGTTCTTGAACGACGCTTGATCGTAGTAGCAGCATTGGCCTTCCTGGCGACCGCCTGCGGCAACGCGCCACAACCCGCACCGACGGAGCAGATAGTGGCTGTGGCACTGGCCGCGTCGGCGACACCGCCGCCCTCGGCCACGCCCTCACCTGAGCCGACACACACGCCGACGCCAACACCCACGCCGACCCCGACACTGCATCCGCTCACGATCGCGTCGATGCGGCAACGCGAATATCCCGGCAGCGACATCACTATCGTCGAGACGCTGGCGCCCGGAAGCAACTACAGCCGCTACATTGCATCCTATCAATCCGAGGGACTGACGATCTACGCGCTGTTGACGATTCCCAATGGCGCAAAGCCGCCGACCGGGTGGCCGATGATCATCTTCAACCACGGCTTCATCCCGCCCGCGCAATATCGCACGACGGAGCGCTACGTGGCTTACGTGGACTGGCTGGCGCGCAGTGGGTACATCGTCTTTCGATCGGACTATCGCGGTCACGGGAATTCCGAAGGCGAGGGGCGAGGCGCTTACGGCTCGCCGGATTATACCGTCGACGTGCTCAACGCCGTCGCCGCGATGAAGCGCTTTCCCGACGTCGATCCGAACCGCATCGGCATGTGGGGGCATTCGATGGGCGGCTACATCACCCTGCGCGCCATGGTCATCACCCACGACATCAAGGCCGGCGTCATTTGGGCCGGCGTCGTCGGGTCTTATCCCGACATGCTCAATCGCTGGCGGCGGACTCCGACGCCCGGGCCGACGACTACCGCGACTCCCTCCGCCGGGCGGCGCTGGCGCAACGAGCTGGTCGCAACTTATGGCTCGCCGGAGGAGAACCCGGACTTCTGGAACTCGATTTCGGCGAACAGTTTTCTCGGCGATCTGTTCGGGCCGATTCAACTCCATCACGGCACCGCCGACACCAGCGTGCCCCTGGAGTTCTCGGAAACGTTGTACCAGCAAGTCTTGGCCGCCGGCAAAACGGTCGAGCTGTACACGTATGAAGGCGACGATCATAACATCGCTAAAAACTTTGGCCTGGCGATGCAGCGGACCATTGCGTTCTTCGACAAGTACCTCAAAGGGCCGTAGTTGCCCTCGCCCCCCGGGTGACACCCCGGCTGACCGCTCTGGCTCAACCCGGCTTCTCGCTTGATATACTGCTGATATACTGCGCGCGGTCACACGTTGCGCTTTTTGTTGCTCAAAGCCCGCGTCCACGCGGGCGTCTATCCTGATCGACCGCGAGGACGCGGTCGGTGAGCAAAACCCCAGAGGGTTCCCGCGTCGAGTATAGACGAGAGGAAATGGATGAATCTCCTCTGCGGGCTTAGGGTGCGAATTGGTCTCGCGCCAGGATTATGCTACAATTCCGACCAGCCCGCTAATCTGTGAATTTCCGGCCGCACCAGAATTTTCCCCTGACCGCTTTCGAGGGGTTTGGATTGGCGCTTGGGGGAAAAGTGTAAGTCTGAATACGCCTTTTAGCCTGCGATACGATCAACTCTCTTGATCTGTCCCCAAGCGCATAGACGCCGCCCGATCTTTACCCTGTCTGCTGAGGAGGTGATCGATTGCCTTGATTTGCCACCGGTTTCCCGCCGCATAAGGCCAACATCGCCAAAGAATACGCCGCTCCCGACTGGGGCCTGGACAAGGATCAATAAGAAATGGAGCAGGCGCTCAGAATCAGGAGGTGATCCCCAACTAATTCAACATCTTTTTTCCATTTCGACCCTTTTGTGTTATGATTCCAGCTACCTAACCAGGAGGAAAAATGAACCGCCGAATGAACCGCCCGCTGTTGACGATCATGCTCATCACGGTCATGGCCGTCGTGTTGTCCAGCTGCGCTACATCCGCTACGCCGACGACTGCGCCGGAAGGCCAGCTGGCTGTCGGTATCGTTCTGCCGACCAAGGACGAGCCGAGATGGATCCAGGACGAGACCCGGTTCAAGGATGCACTCACCGCCGCCGGATACAACGTTGAGATCCTCTTCAGCCAAGGCTCTTCCGCCAAGGAAAAAGAGAACGTTGAAGCGCTGATCACCAAGGGCGTCAAGGTCATCATCATCTGCCCGCAGGACGCCTCTGCCGCCGCTGCCGCCGCTGAAGCCGCCCGACAGGCCGGCGTCAAGGTCATCTCCTACGACCGGCTGATCCGCGACACCGATGCGGTCGATTACTATGTGACCTTCGACAGCATAGAAGTTGGTGCTTCCTGGAGCCGGTACCTGATCAACAAAGCTGGCAGCACCCAAGGCAACAACCTGTACCTGTACGCCGGCGCGGCCTCCGACAACAACGCCTTCATCTTCTTCGAGGGCGCGTGGGAAGCCATTCAGCCCAAGATCGCCGACGGCACCTTCGTCATCAAGAACTCCAGCGAAGCCGTCGCGCTCCAGGACAAGAAGGATCTAACCCGCGACGAGATGGCTAGGATCATCGGCCAGATCACCACCGACTGGAAATTCGACGTAGCCAAGAACTTGGCCGAGGCCAACCTGACCGCCGCTCCCGCGGCCGACAAGGGCACCGTCTACATCGTCGCCCCGAACGACGGCACCGCCCGCGCCATCGCCGATGCCTTTGCCGCCGACAGGGACGTCACCCAGTACTACATCAGCGGCCAGGATGCCGAGAAGGCTTCCGTCCAGTACATCATCGACGGCAAGCAGTCGATGACCGTCTTCAAGGATGTCCGCAGTCTGGTCAATGATGCCATCGCGGCGGCCGTCGCTCTGCTCGAGGACAAGGCCCCCGCCTCCAAAGGGTCCTACAACAACGGCAAGATCGACGTCCCGGCGATTCAGTCCGCGGTGATCACCGTCGACAAGGACAATGTCAAGTCCGCTCTGATCGACTCGGGTTACTATCAGGCCAGCGACTTCACCGGATTACCGTAAGAAATCGCAGTTCGTCAGTACAGGAATAGTGATGGCTTAGGCCATCACTATTCCTGTATACCTTTTGAGTTGGAGCTACGATGAGTACTCCCGGCTTAGAGATGAAAAACATTACCAAAGAATTCCCCGGCGTGAAAGCCTTCAACAATGTCAGCTTACAAACCGCCCTCTTCCATTTTTGAGAGCATTCGGTAATTCGCGGGCAGCGCCCGGTGATGAATCACCGGGCTAAAAAAGCGAAGCCTGCTGAAGCAGGCTGCTTGCCGCTTCAGCCGGATTGATCCGGCTTTTCTTGATTAGCCCGACGATTCATCGTCGGGCGACAGGCGTGAGGCAATTGCCGAACGCTCTCATTTTTAGCCCAAACTCAGGAGAAAGCGATGAAACCTATGGCAGAAGCCACACCCGTCGTGGAAATGCGGAACATCAAGAAGAGCTTTGCTGCTGTCCGGGCGCTGCGCGGGGTAGACCTGGTATTGCGCCACAATGAAGTGTTGGGGTTGGTGGGCGACAACGCCGCTGGCAAATCTACCCTGATGAAGGTTCTCAGTGGGGCCTATATCCCTGATGAAGGAGAGATCTTCATCGAAGGTAAGAAGGCACATATTATCGATCCTATGGATGCGCGCCGGCTGGGCATCGAGATGGTGTATCAGGACTTTGCGCTGGCCAACAATCTCGACGTGGCCGCCAACGTTTTCCTGGGACATGAAGCGGTGCGCGCACAACTAGGCCCAATCGGTGTGATGGACAAGCGTCACATGGAGCAAGAGACGCAACGCCTGCTCAATCGTCTCAAGATTGACATCTCCTCCGTGCGCTTGAAGGTGGAGAGTCTGTCCGGGGGCCAGCGCCAATCGGTGGCCATTGCCCGCGCGACAGCTTTCAACGCCAAGGTCATCATCATGGATGAGCCCACGGCGTCCCTGAGTGTGGCGGCCATTGGCAAGGTACTCGATTTGGTGCGGGAGCTCAAGGCGCAGGGCTGTTCGATCATCGTCATCAGTCACCGCTTGGAAGATATCTACGCGGTGAGCGACCGAATGATGGTGCTGCGCCACGGGCGCAAGGTCTGCGACTGTCCCGTCGCCGGTGACATTCACGAGTTCCACGAGCGGGTGGTGGCCTACATCATTGGCGCCCGTGATGACTTTGCCGAGCGAGCAGTTGACTGATGCGCGCGAAAGGAGAGTCAAGGTGTCGTTAATCAAGAATGCACAGAAAGTGCTCCAGCAGAATATCCGTGAATACGGCATGTATATCGCATTTTTCGTTATCATTGCGATCTTTACCATCACGACGAACGGCCTCTTTATTTCGTCGAGAAACATTGTCAATCTGCTGAATGCGACGAGCTATATAGCGGTATTGGCGGTCGGTATGACGCTGGTCATTGTCATCCGGCATATCGATCTGTCGGTCGGTTTTCTCGCCGGCTTCCTCGGCGCGATCGCGGCAATCGCTCTGAAATACTGGGGGCTGCCTGTCTATGCGGCCATACCGCTTGTCCTGGCGCTTGGAGTTGTGGCGGGGCTTGTCACCGCTTTCCTGGTGGCACAGATGAAAATCCCAGCCTTTGTGGCAACGCTTGCCGGATGGTTGGGTTACAGGGGGGCATTGCAACTTGCAACTATGGGTACGGGCACGATAATAATCTCGGACGAGGTTTTCAACGCCATAGGCAACGGTTTTATCCCCGACATTTTTCCTCCCGACACAGGACTCTTGCCGGGGGTCCATAAATTAACGCTGATCCTCGGGTTACTGGCCATCATTCTGTTCGTCATAGGCGAAATCAATGGCCGCAGAAAGACGCAAGCCTACAACTTTGAAGTACTGCCGATGGATATGTTCATCCTTAAACTGGTATTCGTGTCGGCTTTAGTCGGCGGTATCACCTGGGTGCTCGCAGGATACCAAGGTCTCTCTTGGGCTACAGTTGTCTTGTTGATTGTGGTTTCCATCTATTATTTCATGACGTCAGAGACGGTGCTCGGCCGACATATTTACGCTGTCGGAGGAAATCCGGAGGCGGCTGAGCTGAGCGGCATCAGTGTTAAGAGAATAACCTATGTGGTTTTCGGTTCGATGGGCATGCTTTCCGCTTTGTCGGGTATCTTGTATGCGTCATGGTTGCGGTCCGCCACAACGATCGCAGGGAACCTGTTTGAATTGGATGCCATCGCGGCGGCTTTTGTCGGCGGTGTATCGGCGGCCGGCGGCGTCGGCAAGGTTGTAGGGGCGATCATCGGTGCGTTGGTTATGGCGTCCCTGACGAACGGCATGAACCTTATGGGCATCGACATATCCCTCCAGTACATCGTCAGAGCCGCTGTGCTTGCGGCTGCTGTTATCTTTGATGTGACAACCCGCAGTAGAGGCAGATAAAGATTACCTTTTGAAAAACTATCACGCCCGCGAAGATTTGGGACACGGATGAACACGGATCAGAATCCGTGTTCGTCCGTGTCTTATACTTCGGCTGGGGCGGGAGCCGCGCGATAGTATTCCGCCGCAGAAACTGCGTTGGAACCGCGCGGCCATCGGCTACTTGCGACGCACCAATCCAATCACGCCGAGCAGGGCGCCGATCGCGCCGGCGACGATCCCCACCACGGCCAGCGTCTGAGCATTGCCGGCGGCTGCCGTCGCCTCTTCAACGGCGCGATTCAGCGCCAGGGCGTCGGGAAGCGCTTCGGGGAATTGTAATCCCGTCGCCTCTGCCACTTCCTCGATCTCCACGCTCACATTCACGTCGGTGTCTTCGATCGTGCCGGATAACTTCACCGCGTAGACGCCCCGCCGGGTCGGGATGAAATCGGCGGCATACTGGCCGGCGCGGTCTTCTCCGAGTGGGCGCAGCTCCAGTTGCAGGTCTTTGTCGCCCGTGCTGACGGTGACCTCGAGCGTGCTGACGCCCTCGACCGGGTCGCCGCCGTCTTGCTTTGCGATGCTGACGAAAACGGCATTCTTCACACCGATCAAGGGTGGCTCATCCACCCAGCCTACTTCGAGGATGTACGGGCCGACTTCGATTTCTTCGTGCGCCAGCGCCGGAAGCGCCGCCGCCAACAACAACACGACTGCGGCAAGAATCGCCCCCAGTCGCGAGAGAGGTTGTCGTCTCATAGTAATCTCCCTATGGCTCGTGTGCACGCAGAACATGTCAGGTGGCTCAACGCCCGCGTCCCGCGGGCAGCCAACCGCGAGGACGCGGTTGGAGAGCGTTAGATTTGCTGACAACTTTGAGCGCACACTATGGCTCGATGAACTTGACAGAGTTGATAGACAGATGATTGAGGATTGGACGGATTATATCTCCTGTCGTCCAACGCGACAATAATGTTAGGAGTTACGCACTTGAACCGCTAAGTCGCCAAGGGCGCGAAGAAATCTAAGGAGCCGTCAAAGAATAAGTCCGCCTGTCACCCTGAGAACTCCATATCGCCGGGTGGCGATATGCTTGAAGACAGAAACTGGCGCGGCGTGTCCGCGCGGCGATGAATTCGCTGCGCTACTCCGCTGCGCCCGATGAATCGGGCTAGTCGGATTCATCCGACGCTGGGGTGT
>DATBWU010000308.1:0-2556 GCA_036514635.1 Anaerolineae bacterium
ACACCCCAGCGTCGGATGAATCCGACTAGCCCGATTCATCGGGCGCAGCGGAGTAGCGCAGCGAATTCATCGCCGCGCGGACACGCCGCGCCAGTTTCTGTCTTCAAGCATATCGCCACCCGGCGATATGGAGTTCTCAGGCTGACATGCGGACTAATTCTTTGACGACTCCTTCGTGTGACTTCGTGGAAGAAATCTGTTTGAGCAGCGAGGGCGAGAGTGACGAAGCGGATACTCGTGATCGAGGATGAGAAGGCGATCCGAGAGGCCATTCTCGATATGCTCGAAGCCGAGGGGTTTCAAGCGATTGGCGCCGACAACGGCCGGGCAGGGGTGCGCCTGGCGCAAGAGCATTTCCCCGACCTGATCCTGTGCGACATCATGATGCCCGACCTGGATGGTTATGGCGTGCTGGCCGAATTGCGCCGCGATCCGATCTGGGTCACCATCCCCTTCATCTTCCTCACGGCCCGAGCCGAGCGGTTCGATATGCGACTCGGCATGGAATTGGGCGCGGACGATTATCTCACCAAGCCGTTCACGCGCGAGGAAGTGTTGAGGACCATCAACGTGCGGCTCGCCAAGCACACCACCGTCATCCGCCGCTTCGAGCAGCAGATGGATGCCTTGCGCGGCAACATCGCCCTATCGCTGCCGCACGAGCTGCGCACGCCGTTGAGCGGCATTCTCACCGGCACAGAGATCCTGTCCAGCTCGCTGGACACGCTCGACCGAAAGGATATCGAGGACATCGTCGGGATCATCCGCCAGTCCGCCGAGCGACTGAATCGCCTGATTGCGAACTACTTGATGTACGCCGAGCTGGAATTCGTAGACCGCGACCCGGCGTTGCTCCAATCGATGCAGACGGACCTGGTGCTATCGACGCGGCGCGTGATTACGGCGGCGGCGGCGCTGGCCGCGCAGCGGGCGAAGCGTCCGAAGGACCTCGTCGAAGCGCATCAAGATGCCACGGCGCGCATCATGGAGGGCCACCTGGCTAAGATTGTCGAAGAGCTGGTGGACAACGCCTTCAAGTATTCCCCGCCGGGCACACCCGTTCGAGTCGCCAGTCAGATGGACAGCGGTGAATTCCGGTTGTCCGTTTCAGACGGCGGACGGGGGATGACATCTGAGCAGATCGCCAGCGTCGGGGCGTACATGCAGTTCGATCGCAAGTTGCACGAGCAGCAAGGCTCCGGCCTGGGATTGGCGATTGCCCGGCGTCTGGTGCACTTGTATCAGGGTTCGCTGGTCATTCAGAGCCAACCCGGCCAGGGCACGACGGTGTTAGTCACGCTGCCGGCTTGACCTCGGTCTCTCCCTTTTCCCGGCTCCCGATTTCCACCAACTGCACCTGCACCTGGTATCGTTTCCCGCTGATCTCAAACTTCCCCTGGCCGTAATAGCCGCGCGACCCGGTTTTGAATTCCTTGGGCGCTGCCGTCATCACGCCGACGGCCTGGCCGCTATCGGCCTTGAATTCGACAAGGATGTTCATTTTACTCTCCCCTTCGCATGTGTTATACTCACTGCGGTCACCTCATATTTTAACGGAGAATGCCCTCATGAAGCATTTCCTCTCGCTGGCCGACCTGACTCCTGCGGAGTTGATCGGCCTGGTGGATTTGGCTATTGCCCTCAAGGCCGAATGGAAACGGAATGGCAATCCACCGTATTTGGGAGGCAAGACGCTGGGCATGGTCTTCCAGAAGCCCAGCCTGCGCACCCGCGTATCGTTCGACATGGCAATGCTGCACCTGGGCGGGCACGCGCTGTACATCTCTCCGAACGAAATCGCGCTCGGCCAGCGCGAATCTGTAGCCGACGTGGCGCGCGTCCTCAGCCGATACGTCGATGTGATCATGGCCCGCGTCTTCGGCCACAAGGATGTGCTAGAGCTGTCCCGTCACTCGCGCGTGCCTGTCGTCAATGGTCTCAGTGACTACAGTCATCCGTGCCAGGGTCTGGCCGACCTGCTGACCGTCTACGAGCGCTTCGGCAAGTTCAAGGGGGTCAAAATCGCCTACATCGGCGACGGCAACAATGTCGCCAACTCGCTGATTTTTGGCGCGACGCTGGTCGGGGCCGATTTCGCCATCGCCAGCCCGATCGGTTACGAGATCACCGGCGATGTCGTCGCCAAGGCGCAGGCCTTCGCCGCCAAGTCCGGCAGCACGCTGTACTTCACACACGATCCCGGCGAGGCCGTCCGCGAGGCCGACGTGGTGTATACCGACGTGTGGACCAGCATGGGCCAGGAGACCGAGACACAGAAACGCCTGGAGGTGTTCTCGCCGCGCTACCAGATCAACACCGCGCTCGTCGCCAAGGCCAAGCGCAACGCCATCGTCATGCACTGCCTGCCGGCGCATCGCGGCCAGGAGATCACCGACGAAGTGGCCGATGGGTCTCAGTCGATGCTGTGGGATCAGGCCGAGAATCGGATGCACGCGCAAAAAGCGATCCTGATCGAACTGCTCGCGCCCAACCGCGTCAGGCATCTCCGTGGCCCTGCCGCTTCGGCGGCGACGGCGCGAAAACCCGCTCACCCGG
>DATBWU010000309.1:0-4365 GCA_036514635.1 Anaerolineae bacterium
CATCGCCGGGCTGACGGATCGGACACGCGCCATCATACCAGCAGACGGCGACTTAGTCGCCTTTGTACATTCGCTGTCCCAGCAGCAGATGTCCGAAGCTCTGATCCTCATCGGCCAGCGACTGGCCGCGTAAGGAGGATAGCGGATGGGCGCTCTACAATCTCCAGTTGTCCGCTGGGCTTGCGCGGCGGTGTGCCTGCTCTACGTCTATCTCGGCGATGCGGGCATAATGTCGCACCATGTCCAGCGTCGTGTGACCGAGCAGAGATTGGAGCGTGAACAGGTCGCCGCCACTCCGCAAGTAAGTAATCGCGAAAGTGTGGCGGAATCTGTGTGGATGACACTTCTTGATGTTGGCCCGCGCGCCCAGCCGCATAATCATGAACCGCAGCGCCGTTTTGTTCATCGCGCGACCGTACGTCACAGTGAACAGCGGCGCTTCCGGATCATCCCTATCCTCGCGCTCGACGAGATAGCGCCACACAGCTCGCCGTGCCGACTTGCCCAGGAAGACCGTCCGACCCTTGCCACCCTTCGCGCCGCCCACCCGGCCGTGCTTGACCTGCACTTTGCCAGTCTTCGGATCGGCATCGCCAATCTTCAGTGCACACAGTTCCGACGCGCGCAGGCCCGTGTCGAGCAGCGTCAAGATGATGGCCTGATCGCGCTTGCCCGTCGCCCGGCGCATCGTAAAGCGACGGCGATAGATGGTATCCGCCGGCTTCATGTGTTCGCACACCTTCAGCAGCGCCTCAACCTCCTCTTTGGTGAAGGGCTCTACGGGCGGCTCCTCGAAGCGCGGAGCGGGCACCGACTTCATCGGGCTGGGCAGGTTGAGTTCCTTCGCGGCCCAGGTGAAGAAAGCCGACAGCGTGATGTATACGTTGCGAATGGTCTTGGGGGACAGTGGCCGCTTGCTGCCGGTGATGCGCCGTGGCTCATACTCGGTGCGCAGCCAGGCGATATGCGCTTGCACTTCACGTGCGGCGATCTTGCCGAGGGGGACGTCTCCGAGGTGTTCCAGCCACAGCTTGAGGTGCGTTTCGTAGCTGGTGAGTGTAGCGGGGCTGAGGCCTTCGGCGGCCTTGAACTGGAGGAAGCCGTTGACGGCTTTGGACAACAACAAGCCCGAAGTGCTGCGGTTCATGAGAAAACCCTCCTTTGGGTTGGGTTCCCTGAACCTGAGACCTTCGGGCCAACAAAAACACCGTAACCCGAAGAGCTACGGTGTCATCCAGTAGCGGGGGCAGGATTCGAACCTGCGACCTCCGGGTTATGAGCCCGACGAGCTGCCACTGCTCTACCCCGCATCGTGCCCTTTCGGGCTATTTCGACAAGAACGCGGGACGTTTCCCCCATCCCGCGACACGGATTATAACAGCCACTGTGCATGACGTCAAGGCTCACTGGCGAAAAAAGCGGCCCACCACTCCAGTGCAAAGTCGCGTGGAGCGTTTCCTGCCGATAAGGGCGCGCTTGCATCGGCCGCATCAACCGGCATTTCCGGCACGACCGCAATCTCGCCAGGCTTCGCCATCCGAGTCCCCCGCGCCCAACGCTCGACAAATTCATCTGACTGAACGTACTGCGCGTATGCCTTTAAGAAGGTCGCGCGTGCTTCCTCGGCCTCAATCTCACGCTGCAAGCGCGCTTCTTCTTCAAAGAGTTGTCGAGTCACCACCAGGCGCGCATTGAATCCGGCGAGCAACGGCACTGCCAGCAGGGCCAGGGCAATCAGCCATGCTCGCTTTGAGACGATTGCTGCAGGCGCCTGGCGCACCATCGCTCCTCTGCGCGTCCGATCAAAAACGAATTCCCAGGCGAGCCTGGGAATGGCAGGTCAGGTGCCGAAGCTGGGACTTGAACCCAGATGAGGGAACCCTCACTGCGCCCTGAACGCAGCGCGTCTGCCAATTCCGCCACTTCGGCTTGATGAAGCCATTCGCAATTCTACCCAAATCGATCCGTTTGTCAAGGCAGGCTCGATGACTCTCACTCAAACTCTTGATCTCACGGTGCAAATTGCCCGCTATTAACGATGACTCTGCGCTCGATGACGAACCAGTCGGCAATCGTCTGCAATCGATCAGCGGGGGTGAGTAGTGGCCCCAGTTGCACGCCCCGAATGCGCTCGCTGACGGCGTAACTGTACACAGGATAGTACAGCAGAATCGATGGTACTTTTTCGTTGAACATCTCCGCGAACTTGCGATAGAGCTCGGCGCGCCGATTCTGATCCACCACTCGCCGCGCCGCTTCCAGCACTTCGCTCATATCGCGATCCTTGAACTGGCTGTAGTTCTGGCCCGACGCCGCTTTCGTCTCATGCCAGAAGGGATACGGATCAGGATCAGGCGTGTCCAGCACGATATTTGCTACCGCCGCCTGATACTGCCGCGCCTGGAGAAAGTTGCTGGCCAGACCCACCTGTACCGTCTGGACGGTCGCGTTCACCCCGATCGCATGCCACTGGTCGGCGATGACGCGCGCCACATCGGCCTGATCGGTCGAAACCAGCAAGGTGAAGGACAACGGTACGCCATTCTTCAGCCGCAGTGCATCGGTTCCACCAGGAGGTGGACGCTGAATGAGCACGGGGCCGCTCGCGTTGTCGTTCGCGCTATCGTTAGCGTTGCCAGCGTCATTCGCTTCAGCAGCATCCAAGCCTTGCGCCCAACCCGATCGATCCAGCAGCCGCCGCGCCTGCACCAGGTTGCGCTCGATGGGTTGTGTGTTCGGATCGTAAGCCCACGAGTTGGGTGGGAACGGGCCGCTGGCGACGACGCCCTGGCCGCCCAGCGCGCTGTCGACAATAGCCTGCCGATCCAACGCCAACAGCAACGCTTTACGGACATCCTCTTCCTGGAAGAAAGGCGAGTTCGGATCGCCTGTGTTGAGGAAGACCACGCTCAGGCCCGAGATCGGCGCGGTGAACAGGTTGAGCGAGGGTGTCGATCGCACCTGATCGAGATCGGCTGGCGAAATCCGCGCGATGCCTTGAATCTCGCCAGCACGGTAAGCGTTGAAGGCTTCGATGGTTGTCGCGTAATACTTGAACTCGACTTCGTTGATGTAGGGCTGGCGGCCATAATAGCGCGGGGTGGTTTCCAAAATCACTCGCATCGGCTTGCCCGGCTCGTCGGCAAACTCTTTGACACGAAACGGGCCGGTGCCGATCGGTCGCCGGTTGAAAGGATGGTCGAGCAATTCGCCGGCTTTCACGCCGTTCAGGACGTGCGCCGGCACGATGCCGATCGAAGCGTAGTCGAGAAACGGCGCAAACCGCTCTTGCAGGTTGATCTGCACCGTGTAGTTGTTGACCTTGACCGCCTCGACCGACCGCCAGAGTGCGCCGATGTCCGGGCGGCCCGGAAAGGTCGGGTCTTGAAGCAGGCCGATAGTGAAGATGACGTCGTCGGCAGTGAAGGGCTGGCCGTCCTGCCATGTCACATCGGTGCGCAGGTTGAATGTATAGATCAAACCGTAGTTTGCATCGTCAGTCGACACCGACCAGCTCTGCGCCAGATCGGGCTGCGGCTCGCCGCGCGCATCGAATTTGATCAAGCCGTTGAAAACCAATCCGCAGATGTCACGATCCGGTTCGTTGAACGAGCACAGCAACGGATTGAGGAATTGTGGCTGGCCGACGACACCCTCGATGTACCGGCCACCGGGCGCAGGCACGAACCGCACGGTGAACGATAGCGCCAGGTAGATCATCAACCCGACCAGCACCACAATGCCCACAACGATCAGTGTTACCTGCCAGCGCACGTGTCGTAACACGTCAACGACCTCGTCTGAATGAACTACTCGCGCGGTTATTACACCCGGAATCGAATAAAACGAGGGTGTCAGGCATCGGCTGCCGCAACACCCTCACCTTGAATCCGATTCCAACAGGCGACCCCGCCCGAAGCGATTTACTTGGTCAGCACGACGCCCCAGATCGAGACGGCGAAGAACAGAACCGCCACCAGAATCGTCAAGTTGAACAGCGTCCGCTCGAAGCCACGACGTGTGCGATACACCGGGCTGTCACCCGAACTCAGAAAACCGCCCGTCGCCTGGCCGCGCACTTCTAGCATGATCATGACGGTCAGCACGACCGCCAGAATGATTTGAGCTACACTCACGGCACTTTGCACAGAACTTCTCTCCTCAAAGCGAACTGGCCGCGATTATAACATGACGCACCTGGAGTGACAAGGAACCGGGTGCATTGTGTGCACGCAAAACATGTCAGGCCGTTTGCGCCCGACGATGCCCACTCCGCTGCGCTACGGGGTGCTTCGCAAAATCGTCGGGCGCATACCACAAAGCCGGACACACGCCTGCGGCGGGTGCAGTGCTTCCGTAAATCCG
>DATBWU010000310.1:0-15784 GCA_036514635.1 Anaerolineae bacterium
CGCGGCGATGAATTCGCCGCGCTACGCCGCTGCGCCTAATGAATCGGGCTAGTCGGATTCATCCGACGCTGGGGGGTAGCCCGCCGAGTTCATCGGCGGGGCGGGCGCACGCTGGCAACGGCCCAAGTTTCTGGGTAGCGCGACCCAGATACAGGTCGACCGGCGTGTTGATGAAACTGGGGAACGGCGTCGCCAGGCAAATCGCTTGCAGCCAATTCGGCATGAAGGCCACCGGCACGACGAAGCCGGACGGGAATGTCATTACGAAGTAGGCCATGCGCGCCAGTCCGACCGCGTCGGTCACCCAGAACGCCGTCGTGCTCACCAGGAAACGCCAGGCGAAACTGAGCAACAGCGCCAACAGCAGGCCGACACCGGTCAATGTCCACTGCTCGATCGTCGCCGGGAAGGACGTGCCGAAGATGGCGGCGAACGCGATCAAGATCGTCACGCCGCGCGTTGCAAACTGATACACCCCGCGCCCGATGTCCTGTGCCAGCCAGAAGCCGTAATAGTCAAACGGCTTGGATAGATCGGACGCAACCTCGCCGCTCTTAATGCTGCGGATCATATCGAACCACCCCCACAGCGCCGTCATGGCGATGAGGGCCTGGGTGATGCCGGTGTAGGTGATCGCGTCGCGGATCGAGTAACCGGCCACGCTCGTCGCTGTGCCGAACACGGCGATCAGAATCGCCGCGCGCAGCGCGCCGAAGAACAGGTTGGTCACGAATCCGGCAATCGTCGCGCCGCGATAAGCCACCTGGCGCTGAAGCGACTTCTTGGCGAGTTCGAGGTAGAGGCGCATAAACCGTCCCGAAGCCGGGTTCACCCGGCGACACCGCGTGAGCAGTTACCGACGATCTATGCTAGATGACGGGGGAGGGCCACGTGTGACAGGCAAACGAATGGGGCACAGCCTCTCGACTGTGCCCCTGACCGTGACCACTGAAACTTTGCTCTCCCGTGTGGGCCAGCCAGCGGATCGGCCCACGACAGCGAACTGTAGGCACACTACCCGTCACGGGAGAAAGAACACGCGGTTCACCCAGTGGCTTACCAGTTGGGCCGGCACGCTGGGGTGATTGCGCAAGACCGCAGGCAGGAAGATTCGGTACGGCGATGGTGAAGGTGTATTCGTCGGCGCTGCCGCGAGTGTGGCCGTCGGCGTCGGCGTGGCCGTCGCGGCAGGCATAGGTGTGTCTGTGGCCGTAGGCGTCGGTGTATCGGTCGCTGTTGCCGTTGGCGTATCAGTCGGTGTCGGCGTGTCGGTTGCGGTCGGTGCAGGTGTATCGGTCGATGTAGGTACGTCTGTCGGCGTCGGCGTGTCGGTCGCCGTGGGCATCGGTGTATCGGTTGGCGTCGGAGTATCGGTCGCTGTTGCCGTTGGTGTATCAGCCGGCGTCGGCATGTCGGTTGCGGTCGGTGCAGGTGTATCCGTTGGAGTGGGTGTATCCGTAGCCGTGGGGGTGGCTGTATCAGTTGGCGTCGGCGTATCGGTCGCTGTTGCCGTTGGTGTGTCAGTCGGCGTCGGCGTGTCGGTTGCGGTCGGTGCAGGTGTATCCGTTGGAGTGGGTGTATCCGTGGCCGTGGGCGTGGCTGTATCGGTTGGCGTCGGCGTATCGGTCGCTGTTGCCGTTGGTGTGTCAGTCGGCGTCGGCGTATTCGTTGGCGTAGGTGTATTTGTCGACGTGGCGGTGTTCGTCGCCGTCGCCGTCGCCGTCGGTGTCGCAGGTGGATCGTAAATCACCTGCAGATAGGGGACGAACGCACAGCCGCATTCCTTGCTGTAAAACTGCTTGAGCTCGCTTGTGGCAAACCCGCTGCTTTCCAGGATGAAGCCATAGTTGGTGGATGTGCCGGCGACCCAGTCCTGTACGGCGCTGGTCACATCCCAAGCGACCCAACCATAGGTATCGGTCACGCTCCGGCTCGCGATCGTGGCAAGGTTGTAGTCGCCGCCGGCCGCGATCCAGTTGACGCCCGTCAACCGATCTCGCCAGGTCGCCTGTGGCTCAGCCCAGTCAGCGGTCAGCGTGTGAGCGTTGATCGTCATCGCACTACCGCTCGTCGCGCTAAAGAAGTACAGGTTCAGTGAGGCCGATATGACGGTCGATCCGCTCGGAATGCCGGTGAGGTCGAAGGCGATCAGCGTGCGCCTGAGCGAGTTGCTGCGCGCACGAATATCCAGCGAGGCAGCCGATCCATAATTCGATGTCTGGCTACTCTTGTTGATGTAGGTATCGTGTACCGGATTCAGGCTGACCGATGTCGTCTGGGCGTTCGCGCGCAAGGTGAACAGCAGCGCCAGACCCGCGACAAGAATAAGGGCATACCCTAGGGTGAATCTTCGATGAGATAACGTGAGCATCTTAAGACCTCGGTTCCTGAGAGACAACACGGACACAACTCTCATCTTTGATTCTATTTGAATTCAGTTTGCGAGCCGTTGAAGGTGCCGAGGTACTTTCGGGCTAAAGGGGCGCTTGCGAGGGGTTCAGACCAAGCCAGTGGCTTTCAAACATCACCTGTTATTCTGTTGTTATTGTTGGAGTGAGCAAACCTGGCCGAAATGGTCACTTCAGCACGCGCTTTTTCGGCCTGTTCCGCTTCCGCACGTCAGCGTAGATCGGCTGCAACACGCCAATCATCTGCGCCAGCCGGGCCGCAACACGTTCCACGTATTCCGGCGTGAATCGCTCGCGCGGGATTACGTCATACACCTTCGTCCAGCCCCGATCCCACTGCTCCGCTTCGATCGATTCGCCCAGTTCGGCCTTGATCTCGAACAGGCGCGACTGGAAGCCGATCAGCAAGCGCTGATTCTGGGTATGCTCCCGGCTTTCGAAGTGCAGTCCCAACTCCAGCCCGCCGCGCCGCTCACCCAGGTTCAAGGCTTCGTAGTGCAGCAGCGGATCGTCGTAGTATAACTGCCCCAGCCACGACCGGCGATTGACTTTGAAGGCTTGCAGGGGCTTGGGCAGGTGCGCGCGAACTGCATCCGGGATCGCGCCGAAGAACTCACCGCCGTTCATGTCGCGTTCTCCGAAGCAGCGCGTAGCGAGCCGGTCAACGATTGTTCCCGGACTCGGGCGTTTCTTTCAGGCTGACGGCGAAAGTCAGCGATCCGAAGCGGAGCTCGTCGCCATCGTGGAGCACTTCGGGGACGAATGGCACCAGCTTGCGCCGGTTGAGGAACGTGCCGTTGAGGCTTTCCAGGTCTTCGATCAGGTACCGGTCATTCACGAAGCGCACGCGGGCGTGCCGGCGCGAGACGCCGCGCGTCTGGCCGTCTTCGCTCGTGAGATCGATGTCGACCATCAACCCGGCTAGTCGATCGTTGCGGCCAAACAACGCGCTGGTCATCTTGCGCGGGACGACAATCTCGCGGTTGTCCGTGATGCCTTTGAGGAGAAGCGTCGCGCCGATCGGGGCCGTATCGTAAGTGGGCGCGGATAAGCCGGCCGCGGGCTTAACCTTTTCGCCTTCGTTTTCATCCAGGGGATCCGTGTGCAGTTGGCCGCCCGTCCGCAGGAATGTGCCACAGTTGCTGCAAACTAACTCGCCCTCCATCGACTCCTGGCCGCAGGCCGGACACTTCAACATGGCTACCCTCAAAGTGCATAAGAGTTGCTCACATTGTAGTCCGATTTTTCGCGAATGCAACTTTCTGCGTGGTGCATTTCAGTTGGGCTGTGTCACAACCCACTCCTGCCCGTCGCGGGTATCCCTCACCTGTACACCCAGCGCCGCCAATCGATCGCGCAACACATCCGCTAACGCCCATTCCTTGTTGGCCCGCGCCAAACGGCGTTGTTCCAGTAAATCCGCCGCGCCATTGGGCAGTGCAGGTGCGGCCGTCTCAGGCCCAACGACTGCCTCCGGCTCAAAGTCGGCGGGCGCGACTGCGTCACGCACGCCACCCAGCAGAGACAGATCGAACGACTCGCCGCTCGGAACTGTCACATCGAAGCCGCCGTGACACAGCGTGACGGTCCCCTTGCCCATCACCCGACCTTCCCCGGCAGCCATGTCCATCACCACGGCAGTATGTTCGTCGATGCCGAGAATATGCGTCGATTCGGGCAGCATGTCGCGCAGTTGCAGGAATCTCTCCAACCCGACAAAGCCGTGCGTGGTGTCGAGCTCTTCGCCGCCCTCGGCGTTGTTCCAGTGTGGGACGATCGCCACATCCAACCCGTACAGACCGAACAGATCGAGGCCGTCCACCCAGCGCGGGTCCTCGCCGACTTTGAAGAGCTCGTACACCGGCAGCACCTGCGAGCCTACGGCGAAGGCGGCGGCGCTGGCGAGCGCAAGCGTCGCGCCGTGCAAGTGGCGGCGCACCAGATAGCGATAGGCCAGTGTATCTTTCAGGTGACGCACAGTGTACGTGGGGCTGCCCGGGCCGAGGAAGAGATAGTTCGCTTCGAGTAGGGGCGCGAGCAGATCGGAGTCATCGGGGCTGAATGCGCTGTCTTTGCGCCGCGCCGGAATGATCGACACGTCGGGCTTGAAGTTCTGGAGATTGTATTGCAGAAACTCGCCGACCTTGCCCGCGACGACCGCCGAGTTCGGCTGAAAACCCGCCGGCGTCTCGAGGATCGCCACTCGCACCGGCGAGGTCAAATCACGGAACATGCGCTCGTGGACCTTGCGCCCGCTCGGCGATGTTTCGCCCGATCCGAACAGGACCACCGGCCCCCCGCGCAAGCCTGTCTGGGACATGATTGCCTCCCCCGAAGTGTCACGCCCCAAATATACTCGAATCAGTCGTGCGTGTCCTGTTGCAAACGGGTGCAATACGGGACGCGGATAAACGCAGATCGCGCGGATTTTATACTGCGCGGTCACACGTTGCGCTTTTGGCTGCTCACAGCCCGCGTCCACGCGGGCGTCTATCCTGATCGATCGCGAGGACGCGGTCGGTGAGCAAAAGATCGGGGATTTCGTTCTGCGCGCCCGCTCCGCGCGCCTCCCACTCGGCGATCAGGTCGATAAATTCGTCGGCTGCCTCACACGTCACCATGCGCTGGTGCAGTTCGGCTGATCCGTACACGCCCTTCACGTACTTCACGACGTGCTTGCGAAACAGGATCAACCCGCGCTCACGACCGTAGAAGTCGAGCATCAGCGCCAGATGCCGCCGCACCATCGCGACCTGATCGGCCAGCCTGATCTCGTGCCGATCGCGGCGCTGGAAGATCCACGGGTTGCCGATCGCCGCGCGGCCAATCATCACGCCATCGCAGCCGGTGTGTCGCCGGATACGCTCGATGTCGGCCACGCTGCGCACGTCGCCGTTGCCGATGACGGGAACCTTCACCGCCTGCTTGACTTCGGCAATCGCATCCCAATCGGCTGTGCCGCTGTACGCCTGCTCCTTCGTCCGGCCGTGGACTGCGATCAGCGACGCGCCGCTGTCTTCCAGGACACGCGCCACTTCGCGATGGTTGCGCGAGGCGTCATCCCAGCCTAGCCGAATCTTGCCGGTGACCGGGACGGACACGGCCTTCGTCAGGCGGCGAAAGATGCGACCAATCTTGGCCGGGTCGCGCAGCAAGCCTGCACCCGCACCTCGCCCGGCCACGTTCCTGACCGAGCAGCCCATGTTGAGGTCGATGATGTTCGCGCCCAACTCCTCCAGCCTCCGCGCGGCTGCTTCCAGTTTGTCCTCGTCACTGCCGAAGAACTGGAACGTCATCGGGTGCTCGCTCGGATCGAACTTCAACAGGCGCAGCGTCTTGTCGTTGCCGTGCAGCACGGCTTCCGCAGGGACGAACTCGGTGTACGACATGGCCGAGCCGAGCTCGCGGCAGATCAGCCGGAAGGGCAGGTCCGAGTAGCCTGCCATCGGCGAGAGGATCAGGTCGCCGTAGATGGGGAGGTTGCGGACGTAGAACATCGGCTGCACCGCATGAGGCATTGGAGTGTCGGCTTTAGCCGGCATCGGCATTCCAACAACGCTCATTTAAGGACCACGCCACTGCGCGGGGCGAGTTTCAGATCACGCAGGGTTCCGTCGACGATCGCGTATCGGGCGTCGCTCCACACATCGGACAGCGATCCGGTGCGCAACCCCAGCGCGCCGACCGGCACATCGATCGCGCGCGCGCCCGATGCGGCATTCAGCGCAATCACCAGTCGCTCATCGCCAAGTGTCCGTCCAAAGGCATACACGCCGTCGCCGGCATACAGCCGGTGATACGCGCCGCGCCGCAGCGCCGGGTGAGCCTTGCGCAGCGCGACGCACTTCTTGACAAACGCCAACAGGTCATGATCCCACCTGGCCGGATTCCAGGGGAACGCCTTGCGGCAATCCGGATCGTGCCCGCCGCTCAACCCAATCTCGTCGCCGTAGTAGATGCACGGCGCGCCGGGATGGGCGAACAGGAACAACAGCGCCAGGCGCAGCGCCGAGAGATCGCCACTGGCACTGGTGACGAAGCGCGGCGTGTCGTGGCTGTCGAGCAGGTTCAACTGCGCCTGCGTGACAGCCGGATCGTACAGGCTCAAAATCCAATCGATGTGATCGGCGAACTCGGTCACGTCCAGGGGTCGCACGTCGCGATAGCCGCCCACCCGGCGCGTCTCCTCCACGTCCAGCGTCTCGTGCGCGAAGAAACCCAGGCAGGCAATCGTCGCCAGGTAATTCATCACTGCATCGAACTGGTCGCCTTGCAGCCAGCGCTGCGACTCGTGCCAGATCTCGCCGACCAGGTAGGCGTCAGGGTTAGCCGCTTTCACGCGGCGGCGGAACTCGCGCCAGAACTCGTCGTCGTCGATCTCGTTCGGCACATCCAGCCGCCAGCCGTCGATGCCGAAGTCGATCCAGTGCGCGGCGACGGTCCAGATGAACTCGCGCACGGCGGGCGTGCGGGTGTTGAACTTGGGCAGCGCGGGCAGGTCCCACCACGCCTGGTAACCGACGGCCTTCAGGCTGCCCTCCCCTCGCTTCAGCGCTTCCCGCGTCTCCGGGTCGGGATACGCGCCGAAGTGCCGCGCGCCGATCAGCCGGTCGGGATCGAAGTGGAACCAGTTGACGTACGGCGAGGCGGCTCCGTTCTCCAGGGTGTGATGGAACTGCCAGAAGCCCCGGCTGGCATGGTTGAAGACGCCGTCGGCGACGATGCGAATGCCCCGCGCGTGCGCCGCGTCGAGTAGCGCGCGCAGGGCCGCATTGCCGCCCAGGAGCGGATCGACGTTGAGATAATCGTAGGTGTGGTAGCGGTGATTGGCCGCCGAGGCGAAGATCGGGTTGAAGTAAATCGCCGTGATGCCCAAGTCTTGCAGGTAATCCAAATGCTCGAGCACACCGTATAAATCGCCGCCCTTAAAGCCAAACGGTGTCGGCGGACTGTCCCACGGCTCGAAGCTCAAGGCCGTGGGCAGACGCTCGCCCCGTGCGAAGCGGTCCGGGAATATTTGATAGAAGACGGCATCTCGAACCCAGGCCGGCGTGACAATCTGGCTGGAGGCTGAATCGGGCATACAACCTCTCGAAGCGAGAATAACCAATTGGTGATGATTATAACATGCGAAGGCCTTGACCTGGCTTTCGGAATAGTGTTACACTGATGACACGGGCGTCACTATACACTTCATTCAAGTATGCGCCGCGGGAGTGGAATCATCTCTATGTCCTGTGAGCGCTTTTATTGTCCTAAGTCCAGGTTGGCAAAAGATTTGAACATCGGCTCGCGGGGATGATCCGCACGATCGTCGGGGCCATCCGTGCCCAGCGCGACCCACGGTGTTTGGACGGACACGGAGTGACTCGAGATGCACCCGCGTGTATTCGCTTTCGATCTCGACGGCACGCTGGCCGAAAACGGCGTCATACCGCTCGAACTGCAAGCTGCGCTGCATCAATTGCGTGCGTCCGGCTATGCCCTGTTCCTGGTTACCGGACGGCACTTCGAGACGATCACGCTCGGCCCGTTGAAGGATGTGTTCACCGGGATCGTATGGGAAAACGGGGCGGTTCTCCATCACATCGCCACCGACGAAGTCTATCTCCCCTTCGGCCAGATCGACCCACACCTGGTTCAAGCCCTGGAAGAGACCGGAACCCCGCTCGAGCGCGGACGGGCTATTGTCTCCACCTCGATCCTTCATGACAGAACAGTCTGGCATGAATTCAGCCGGCGTGGTGGAGGCGCGGCCATCGCTTACAACAAGAGCAGTATATTGATATCGCCTCCAGGCACGGCCAAGGGCGCAGGGTTGGAGCGGCTCCTTGAGTTGTGCGGTTTCTCGCCGCGAAACCTGGTCAGTCTCGGCGACGGGGAGAACGATGTGTCCCTGCTGCAACTGAGCGAGATCGGCGTGGCCGTGGCCGACGCTGTGCCGATTCTGAAGGAAGTGGCCGATCTGGTAACCACTCAGCCTGGTCCTGCCGGGGTGCTGGAGGCGCTCCAGACCTACTGGCTGAATGGCGGCACACGGGCTTCGTTTCGCACCTGGCAGAACAAGCGCGCGATCCCCCTGGGTGAAGACCAGACCGGCGCTGCGGTTTCACTGCCGGGCACGGATCTGGCGAGCGGGAATCTGGCCGTCTTCGGCGACTCGAGCAGCGGCAAATCGTGGGTGACCGGACTGCTGGCCGAAGGGATGCTCCACGCCGGGTATCAGATTCTCCTCATTGATCCCGAAGGCGATTTCCGAGGGATGCGCGTCCTGCCCGGCATGATCGTGCTGGACGGCAACCGGATCACGCTCCCGCCGCCGTTGATCGCCATCGCCCTGCTGGAGAAGATGAATGTCTCCATCGTCATCGACCTGTGCGCGTACCCGATCGAGCGGCGCGCCGACTACGTGGCCGAGTTACTGCGCGAGCTGCGTTCACTGCGCGCGCGCATGTTCCGCCCGCATTGGATCGTGCTGGAGGAAGCGCAGTATTTCCTGTCCGAGCATGACAATCCGGTTTCCGAAGCCCTGCTCCCCATGCTGGCCGACGGCGGCTGGGCCTTCGTCTCGTATCGCCCCGATCGACTGCCCGGGGCGGTGCTGGCCACGCTGGATCAATATCTGCTGACGCGCTTGAGCGAGCCGGAGTCTGTGCGGACGCTGCGCCGATGGTTCAACGGCATCGACGAGTCGCCGGCTTTCATCCCGCGCGGATACGCCTGGCTGTCCGGCCAAAAACTGGTGCGCCTGCGCTCGGGCAGCCGCCGCGTGCCGCACATTCGGCACTTGTATAAGTATCTGGACAGCCCCCTGCCGCCACATAAGCGCTTCGTCTTTCGCGACAAGCAGAATCCTCTGGGTCTGGAGGCGGCCAGCCTGTTTGAGTTTCTCCAGCGTCTGCCAACTCTACCGATCGAGAGCCTGGCCTACCATCAGGCGCGCGGTGATTTTCCCACCTGGGTGGAAGATGCGCTGGGCGACGCCATCCTGGCCGGCCAACTGCGCAAGCTCGCCCATCGCGCGCTGGAAGGTAACGCGCTGCGCGAGGCACTGGTGCAATGCATTTCGGCGTATTGTGCGGAGTTGAAGGGACCGCGCTGACACAGTCTTTGACCGCAAAGACGCGAAGAACGCTAAGAGACTGGGAAAATCGAGTTTGCACCGCAGAGACGCTGAGATCGCAGAGAAGTCGTTAGGAAAACTCAGCGTTCTCCCCGCACTTGCCGACCTGCCCCCTGCAAGGGGGTACGCGGCAGCGTGGGGCAAGTGTGCGCCTCGGCGGTGAATCGCGACCCTTTTCAAACACTCTCGAAGCGCAGTTGCGTCTTCGTAGTGGAATTGCGCTATGCATATCAGCGTGGTTGCGACAGACTTCGACGGGACCATCTCGGAAGGCGATCGGCTCGCCCCCGAAGCCGGTCGGGCGCTGCACCGTCTGCGCGAGGCCGGTTACTTCACGGCGTTGGTGTCGGGCCGCTCGTTCGAGTTCTTGCGCGATCTCCAGCAGCGAGAGCAGGCATTCGATCGGATCGTCGCGGAGAACGGCGCGGTCGTGTATAACCCTCAAACCGACGAGCTGCGTCTTCCGTTTGGCGAAGTGCCCGCCGACCTGCTGGACATGCTGGATCGGGTAGGTGTTCCGCTGTGGCGCGGTATCGCCGCCGCCGGCACAACCACACAGTACGACGACGCCGTATGGGTCGCCAGCCGCGAACTGGGCCTGCCCGTCTACATGGAAACCAATCGGAACGCGGTGATGTTGCTGCCGTCGGGGGCCAGCAAAAGCGCGGGCCTGCTGACTCTGCTCAAAAGCGAGGGACTTTCGCCGCGCAACCTTTTGGCCTTCGGCGATGCCGAGAACGATGCAAGCCTGTTGCGCGCAGCCGAAGTCAAGGTGGCTGTGGCGAACGCGGCCGACAGCCTGAAAGCCATCGCGGACTACGTCACGCCGGAGCCTGGGCCGATTGGCGTGGTACAGTTCGTCGAGCAATACCTGCTCAGTCGAAAGCCGTTCGACTTTCCCGTGCACGGCGCGTATCACTTCGACCTGGGCGCGAAGGAGACGAGCAGCCTGAACGCTTACGACATCGTGGACCGCAACATCCTCATCGCCGGTGGGAGCGGGTCCGGCAAAACCTGGCTGGCCGGCCGGCTGGCCGACGGGTTGATCGACGGCGGCTATCAGCTACTCGTGCTGGACTCGGTGGGTGACCTGCGCTCGTTGCGGCGTCACGCCACATGTCTGTATCTGGAGATCGGCGACGGTGAATCTCTGCCGATCGGCCTGGTCGTCCAATTGCTGGCAGAGACCGAGCTGAATCTGGTGGTAGACCTCTCGCACATGCACACACTACAGGAGCAAGTGCTGTACGTGGCCGGGCTGCTCCGGCGCGTCGTGGAAATGCGCGGGCGGCTCGGCAAGCCACATTGGCTCATCGTCGACGAGGCGCAAGACCTGCTCGGCGGGCGCGATAACCCGGCGCAGTTGCCTCTGCTGCGCGACTCGAACGCGCCCGGCATGTGCCTGGCCACCTGGCAGCCCACGCGCTTGGGTGAGGCGATCCTGGATCGCATGGACGGTTTCCTCTTGGCCCATCATCGACTGGCGAGCGAGGTCGATTGCCTGACGCGCGTGCTGTCCACCCGTGGCCTGGATGCGAGCGACCTGGCCGATCGGCTCGATCGGCTGAACGATGGGCAGGCTTTAGAATGGGGCTTGACCTCGACGCCGGGTAACGCGCCGAGGCTTCTCAAGTTTCCGCTGGGGCCGCGCACCTTCCTCCAGATGCAGCGCTTGCAGCAGTACGTGGAGGACAAAGCGCCCCCGTCCCAGCAGTTCTACTTCCGCGACACGGGAGGGCAGACTCTACCCGCCGGCAACTTGAGCGACCTGATCGAGCGCCTGCGCACGCTCGACGAGTCAGTGATCGCCTTTCATTACCAGCGCGGCGATTTCAGCCGGTGGATTCGGAGCGTGCTCCACGACGAAACGCTGGCTCGCTGGCTGGAGCGGTTGCAGACCACCGACCTGTCCGGCGAGGCGCTGCGCCTGGCTCTGGTCGAAACGTTCGAACAGCGTCGCCGCGCGCTGGAGCGGCTCAGAGAGAAAGTCCTCTGACCCGGGCAAGCCCGAACCAAGCCGGGCAAAACCACGGAGCCAGCGAGACCCGGAGAAAACCTAGGACTGAAATCTCTGTGCTCTCCGTCCCACAGGGAGGCTTCGCACTGTCTCCGTGGGAAACCCCTTCTCGACGACGACGCGCCCGCGTTTGATCACGGTCTCGACCAGGTTCACCCCGTAGTGATAGCCGATGTGCCGGTAGTCGGGGACATTCAGCACGACCACGTCGGCCTGCCGGTTCGCCGCGAGCGACCCGATTCGATCCCCCAGCCCGATCGCGTGCGCGGCATTCAGCGTCGAGGCGACGATCGCCTGCGCAGGCGTGACCTTCAGGTAGCGGCAAGCGATGGCGATCACCATTTGCATCGACTCGCACCACGTCGTGCCGGGGTTGCAATCGGTCGCCAGCGCCAGGATGCCGCCCGCGTCGAGGATCGCCTTCGCCGGTGTGAAGCGCGTCTCTCCGAGCCCAAACGGCGTGCCCGGCAGCGACACGGCGACCGTGTTGGACTTGCCCAGCGCCTCGATTTCATCCGGCGGCGTGACGACCAGATGATCCGCGCTGGTCGCGCCCATTTCGACGCCGAGCCGCGTCCCCCCCAGCGGATCGAACTCGTCCGAATGAATCTTCAGCCCAAAGCCCAACGCTCTCGCGCACTCCAGAATTCGCCTCGACTGCGCAAGCGTGAACGCGCCCGTCTCACAAAACACATCACAGAATAATTGGGGATTGCGGAATGCGGACTGCTTGCGCCCCGCTCTGCGAGGTTGCGGATTGCGGCCCTCATTCCGCAATCCAAAATCCGAAATCCGAAATTCACGCACTGCCGGTAGCATCTCGTTGACGACGAGATCGGTGTACGCCTCTTCGCGGCCGTTGTATTCGGTGGGGATAGCGTGCGCGCCGAGGAAGGTCGGCACGAGATCGATGGGATGGCTCGCAGACAGCCGGGCGATGGCCTGGAACATGCGCAATTCCGCATCGGTCGCCAATCCATAACCGGTCTTGGCCTCGACCGTCGTCGTGCCGAGAGCCAGCATCCGGTCGAGCCGTGCGCGCGTCTGCTCGACGAGCTGCTCGACGCTCGCGGCGCGGGTGGCCCGCACGGTAGACATGATCCCGCCGCCTGCGGCCATCATCTCAAGGTACGTCGCGCCGGCGATACGCTTCTCGAACTCGGCAGCGCGGTCGCCCGCCCACACGACGTGCGTGTGCGGATCGACGAAGCCGGGCAGCACCACTTTGCCGCTCGCGTCGATCGTGCGCGCGGGCCGATAGCGTGTGGCCAGGTCGCTCGTCGGCCCGACGGCGACGATCGTCTCACCATCGATCGCGACCGCGCCATCTTCGATCAGGCCAAGACCGCCGAGCCGGTGGCCGCGCTGCGGGCCGTTGTCATGTGGAGGAATTGTGAGCAATTGCGAGGCGTGCCGAACGAGGAGATCGACATTCATCGTGGTCTTACCGCCGCCGCCAAAGGCGCGCAGAGATCGCAGAGGTTTTGAGGCTCTACCGACTTTGATGGGAGATTGAACCGCTAAGACACAAAGGACGCCAAGTTTTTAAATGCTTGGCGCTCTTTGCGCCTTCGCGGTGAGCATTTTCCCGCTGGAGCCGGGAGAGCCGGTTTTGAATACCTCGGCGTTCTTCGTGCGCTCTGCGGTGAATCGGTTTTTTAGGGCTTGATGCCGCGTCGCCAGGTGGTGACTGCGCCAGCCAGCATGGCAAGCTGCGCGCGAATGTGCTTGAGCACCACCGGCACGCGCGCACGCAGGCTATCCATCGCCATCGCGTCGATCTCGCCTTCCGTCATCGCGCGCGCCATGTGCGCGTACACGCCGATGCGCAGCGGCCACAGGCTGACGTACCACTCCGGCTGGTCGCCATCAGTGTTGGCGACCAGCTCGGCGCGCACCGTCAGCGCCGAGTACATGTGCCGATCGGCGTGCGGCGAGTTCAGCGCCAGGCCGAAGTAATTGTGAACGTCATCCAACCGCGCGCGATAGTCACCGCGCAGCACGCGCGCTACAAAACAACGATACAGGATGTGCAGGGATACACCGCGTGGCCGGAGGGCGACGAGCGTCAGGCGCGCTTCCGGCGGACGCTCGTCCAGGGGCATCGCCGGCTCGATCGGCTGGAGACCCACACTGGTGACCGGCATCAAAACGTAATCGTCGAGCGACGCGACAAACAGCGAGT
Organism: Anaerolineae bacterium; assembly: GCA_036514635.1. GTDB lineage: Bacteria > Chloroflexota > Anaerolineae > Fen-1058 > Fen-1058 > DASSFZ01. The sequence continues at coordinate 13,734 of DATBWU010000310.1, forward strand.
CGGAGTTGATGACCAATCCGGCGCGTGCGATCTCGTTGAGGAATAGCACGTGCAGATCGTAAGACGAGATAGCCATACCGGAAGCATTGTCAGTGTGAAGTATAAAACAAAGGCGCCCCCGGCAGGACTTGAACCCACAACCGTTTCCTTAGGACGGAACTGCTCTATCCTATTGAGCTACGGGGGCACGCTTGGATTATAGCATAGGTAAACAGGCGATTGGGATAGTTCCATACTCACATTATTAGGAGAGCATTCGGTAATTCGTGGGCAACGCCCGGTGATTCATCACCGGGCTGAAAAAGCGAAGCCTGCTGGTAATCGTTCAGTTGGAGCAACCCGAACGTTGACAACTGTCAAATGGCCCGGAAACGATGGCATAATGCCAGTAGACAAGCCGGACTCTTGGATGTAGCGTGTGTACGCGAGAACGTTGAACAGCCTGTTGCAAGCGAGTGGTGTCATGCCGGTGCCGCCTGACTTGCCCATTTTGGAAGAAGACTGGACTCACACGCCGCCCGCGGTCCAGGCGGTCGTGATCGCCTTGTGGCAACAGGTGCAGGCCCTCCAAGGACAAGTGGCGGCCTTGCAGGCGGAAGTGGCCGACCTGCGCGAACAGTTGGGGCGCAATTCGCAGAACTCGTCCCAGCCACCGTCGTCGGATCCGCCCAATGCTCCACCCCGCCCCCAGCATACGGTCTCGGGACGCAAGGCGGGTGGGCAACCCGGGCACACCGGGCATGGGCGAAAGCTGGTACCGCTCGAACGGGTGCAGCACGTGATTGACCTCAAGCCGGTGCAATGTGAGGCGTGTGGGGCCTTGCTGCTGGGCGAAGATGCTCACCCCCTTCGGCATCAAGTGATGGAACTGCCGCGGATCGAACCGGAAGTGACCGAGTACCGACAGCAGACCTTGAGGTGCTTGGCGTGTGGCGCGCCGACCCAAGCCGAGTGTCCGGTGGACATGCCCTCGGGCAGTTTTGGGCCACGCGTGCAGGCGACGGTGGGCTACCTGACGGGACGCATCGGGGTCAGCCAACGGGAAGTCGAAGAAGTGATGCAAACCGTCTTCCACACCGCTATCAGCTTGGGTAGTATTCCCGCGCAAGAAGACCAGGTGAGCGCGGCCTTGGCCGAACCGGTGCAGGCGGTTCAGACCTACGTGCAGCACCAGCCGGTCGTGAATGTGGACGAAACCAGTTGGCGCGAGAAAACGAAACGCACCTGGCTGTGGATCACGACCACCCCACTGGTGACTTTGTTTCGAGTGCTCGCCACGCGCGGGGCGAAGGGTGCGCAGCAAATGTTGGGCAGCGTAGTCAAGTGCATCGTCGGCTCGGATCGCTGGAGCGGCTACAACTGGCTGGACCCCCGCCAGCGGCAGGTGTGCTGGGCGCACCTGAAACGCGACTTTCAAGCCTTGCTCGAGCGCGGCGGCGAGTCGGCACGCCTCGGACGCGCGCTCCTCGAACAGGTCGAGACCATGTTTGGCCTGTGGCATCGCGTGCGCGACAGCACCTTGAGTCGGGCCGACTTTCAAACGGCCCTGCAGCCGATCCAGACCCGTGTGGGGGAGCTCTTGCGCGAAGGGGCCACATTGGCGTGTGGCAAGACCCGCCGCACCTGCCAGAATATTCTCAAGCTGGAGGTCGCCTTGTGGACCTTTGTCCGCGTCGCAGGCGTCGAACCCACCAACAACTGTGCCGAGCGTGGCTTGCGCCGAGCCGTCCTGTGGCGACGCCGCAGCTTCGGCACGCAGAGCGGAGACGGTAGCCACTTCGTCGAACGCGTCTTGACCGCCGTCACCACGCTGCGCCAACAGAAACGGGATGTCTTGGATTACCTGACCGACGCGTGTGCCGCTGCGATTCGCGGCGACAAAGCCCCGTCGCTGCTGCCTAACGCTTCGGCCATCGATAGCAGCACGTAGATTCATAGACCCACTGAACGGTTACTCTGGAAGAATACTATCCGCCCTACGACCGCTGGTTCGAGAACCGCATCTTTCCGTCGCCAGACGGCCTGGCCATCTTCTTTCAGGACATCACCGA
>DATBWU010000311.1:0-3081 GCA_036514635.1 Anaerolineae bacterium
GCGGCCTCCTGCCGCAACCAAACGGTTGACCACGGATGACACGGATTACACGGATGTTTTGCAGTAATCATCTGTGACATCCGTGGCATCCGTGGTTCGAAATCTTCGCGGTCGTGATAGATTCTCAAGGGTAATACTATAGATCGATCCTCACGTGCTTCAATTGCAGGTATTGCTCGGTGGCGTAGTGTGAGTTCTCGACGCCCAGGCCGCTGTGCTTCCAGCCGCCGTATGGATATGGGAACTCGCCCCCGGCCACGTTGTTCACGCCCACTGTGCCGCACTCCAGTTCTTCGGTCACCCGGTACATGGTCTTCAGATTGTTGGTATAGATGTAGGCCACCAACCCGTAAGGAGTATGGTTGGCGTAGGCAATGGCCTCGTCCACCGTATCAAAGCCCATGATCGGGGCGAGCGGGCCGAACGTTTCTTCTTGCATCACCAGCATATCATGATTGACGTTGACCAAGACCGTCGGCTCGAAGAAGAAGCCGCGCGCAAACTGCGCACCCTCCGGCGCTTGGCCGCCGACCAGCACCTGCGCGCCTTTGGCGATGGCATCGGCGACGTGGGCCTGGGATTTTTGCACGCCGCCCAGGGTGCACATTGGGCCGAGATCGGGGTTCTCCAGCCCGTGGCCGATTGTGAGCTTGTGTGTGGCCTTAACGAATTCCTCCACGTAGCGGTCGATGATCGAGTTGTGGACGTAGATGCGATTGACCGCGTTGCAGATCTGGCCCATGTTGCGGAACGAGCGGTACACGCCGCCCTCGACCGCTTTCGACAGATCGGCGTCCTCGAACACGATCAGCGGGGTGTGCCCACCCAGTTCCAACGAGACGTGCTTGAGGCCGTCGACCGCCATCTGCATAACCTTCTTGCCGGTCTCGGTCTGGCCGGTGATCGCCACTTTGGCCGTCAGCGGGTGCTGGACTAACGCCGGCCCCAGCAGCGCGCCTCGGCCGGTGACGATGTTGACCACGCCGGGCGGCGCGCCCGCCTCCATCAGCAACGCGATGAAACGGCTCGTCGCCAGCGGCGTCTCGGTCGGGGGCTTGGCTACCACGGTATTGCCGGTGACCAGCGCCGGGCCGAGTTTCCAGGTCATCAGCAATATCGGGTAGTTCCACGGACTGATGGCGACGACCACGCCGTAAGGTTGCTTGATCACATAGCTGCGACGGTTGGCCTTGGCCGTCGGCATGGTCTCGCCCTGAATGCGCCAGGCTTCTTCGGCAAAGAACTCCAGCGCGTCGGCCGAGGCTTTGACTTCGCCGATGGCTTCGTTCAGCGGCTTGCCCTGCTCCAGCGTGAGCAATCGCCCCAATTCGTCGGCGCGTTCATAGGCCAGGCGGGCCGCCTTCTTGAGAATTTTGCCGCGCTCCGGCGCGGGCAATCTGCCCCAGGTCTTGAACGCGGTATGCGCCGCCTCGATGGCGCGGGCGGCGTCCTCTGCCGTGGCGCTCACGCCGCTTCCGACCACCTCACTTGTCGCAGGGTCGCGCACCGCAAATGTTTCACTGTTCGGCGGCGACACCCACGCGCCGTTGATGAGCAACTGAAGTTCGTGTGTCATGTAGGTAATGCCTCCTGTCTCGACGCAGCGCGGCTGCCTACTGCAACCCAAAAGATTATCCACGAATGAACACGAATACAGCTTGGATTCGTACCTGCGGGAACACTGCACCCGCCGAAGGCGTGGGTAAACGGATGCTGCCCACGCTTCTTAAGCTGATCGCAGATTCGTTTATTCGTTACCTATCCGTTGCTTCGTCGTTACCTCTCTGAAATGCGTGAAGATCCGTGGATACAGATTCAGCCAGACGGCTCGACGACGATTCGCAACTCCTGACCGGCCCGCGCGCGTTCGATCCCTTCGTGCAACCGATCGAGCGGGAGCCGCGCGCTCACCAACGGCTCCATCTGCGCGCGACCCATGCTGATCAGGTTCAGGGCCGATCGGTATTGGCGCACGTTCGAGCCGGTTGTGCCCGTCACGACCAGCTGCTTGTAGTGGATGAGATTCGAGTTGATCTGAACCCACGGCCGATCCTTCGGCAGGCCGCCGAAGAAGTTGATCCGCCCCTGCCGGCCGGCCAGTTCCAGCGCCTGTTCCTGGGCGCGCGGCGCGGCGGCAGCCACGATCACCACACTCGCGCCCTGGCCGCTCGAAGCCTCCATCACCACACGACTCAAGTCCTCTCGTTCCGGGTTGACCAGCACATCCACGCCGTGGGCCGCTGCCTGTTGCAGGCGCGCCTCGGACACTTCGCTGATTATAACAGCGCGCGCGCCGCTCAGTTTTGCCAGCAGTGCGTGCATCAGGCCGATCGGGCCGGCGCCGACGATCAGCACCACGTCGTCAGGGCCGAGGCGCACCGCCTCCTGGCCGTTGTAACAGCAGGAAAGCGGTTCGGCCAGCGCCGCCGCCGCGTAGGGAACGTCCTCAGGGATCGCCGCCACGTTTCCCTGCCGGAGGGCAGCGGCGGTGATCAGCATGTATTCGGCGAAACCGCCGTCGAGGCTGATGCCGAACGCGGTGTAGTCCGAACACAGATTCGTCCAGCCCGAAACGCACTGGGCGCACGTGCCACAGCCCATGTTCGGCGCAACACCGACGCGCATGCCGGGCCGCAACCCCGATACACCTGGGCCGATCTCGACGATCTCTCCGGCGAGTTCGTGACCCAGGATACGCCGGATGCCCTGCGGGATGCGATGGTGGCCGTTGGCGTAGATGCGCAGATCGGTGCCGCAGATGCTCGCCGCTCCGACTCTCAACAACGCCTCCCCTTCGCCGGGGTGCGGCTGCGGAATATCTTCGATCCGGATGTCTTCGATGCCGTAGTAAAGAGCTGCTCTCATAGAACCTCATCACTGAAATCTTCGCTTCCTGTGAAAAGATTTCACCGCAGACGCCGAAGGCGCGCAGGGAATCTAAGGAGCCGTCAAAGAATAAGTCCGCATGTCACCCTGAGAATCCCACAGCGCCGGGTGGCGATAGGCTCGAAGAAAGAAACTTGCGCGCTGCGTGCCTGCGCGGCGATGAATTCGCCGCGCTACCCCGCTGCGCCCGATGAA
>DATBWU010000312.1:0-6452 GCA_036514635.1 Anaerolineae bacterium
GCGTCGATCGACTGGCCTTGAACCATCACTTTGATCGCCGCCCAGCGGTCGCGATCGGCCTCGTGCCGGGGTAGAAAGGTGCGCGTGAAATCGGTGTAGCGCCCGACGCTGCCGACGATGGCATCGAGCGGAATCTCGCGCAGCCCCCGGTCGGCGCTGCCGGTGGATCGAAGCTGTCTCAGCACTTCGTCGTACGAGAGTAGTTGGGAGGACCGGCCTCTGAGTCGCGCGATGATGGATTCGAGCGCGGCGCGCTGGTGGGCGCTGTGGAAGTCATTGACGGCTGACATGCGGTTGGGTTGCATAGGGTATCGGATTCTCTCCACGAAGTCACACGAAGGGCACGAAGGCGGCATTCATTTTCTTCGTCGCTCATGATGGGTTTCAAGGAGGTATCTGCCGTCGGATGCCATGCTGAGGCGCGAAGCGCCGAAGCATCTCAGGTCGAGACGCTTCGCTTCGCTCAGCGTGACATGCCTCCCTGAAACATCTATAGAGCGTTCTTCGTGTGTCTTCGTGGATCAGCTTTCTATCGCCGGCCAAATTCTTTTGCCAACTGCTCCGCGCTCAGATGGATCATCGTCGGCCGGCCATGCGGACACGTGCGCGGCGAGCGGCACGCTTCCAGTTGGCGAGCGAGTTCCTGCATCTCCGCGTGCGACAACACTTGCCCCGCCTTGATCGCCGCGCGCTTGCACACGCGCGTGACGAGTTTCTCTTCTTCGGTCGCGGCGAACGGCACATCGCCGGCCAGCAGGTCGGCAACGAGATCGGCCAGCGCCGCGCAGATGTCGTCGTTCGCCAGGATCGCAGGCACGCTGCGCGCCAGCCAGGTGCTTCCGCCGAACGGCTCCAGACTCAAGCCGATGGACGCCAACGTTTGCCGGTGTTCCTCGATCAGCGCGCTGTCTTCCGGCGTGAACTCGACGGCCAGCGGATCGAGCAGGTTCTGCACGGCGATGTGCTGTCCCGCTTTGTCGGCCATGAACTTCTCGAACAGCACACGCTCGTGCGCGGCGTGCTGATCGATCAGGTACATGCCGTCCGGCCCCTCGGCGATGATGTACGTCGCGCCGATCTGGCCGATGACGCGCAGCAGGGGAATCTCGCCGGGCGGAGTAATGGGTGGTTGGTTAGATGGATGGATGGATGGTTGGTTGGTTGGTTGGCTGGCTGGTTGGATGGTTGGATGGGCGATGGCGCGCGTGAAGCCGAGATCATGTTGATCGATGGTCGGCTGCCAGGGCGCTTCGGCGCGCGTGATGATCGTTGGAGTCGGCGCTTGATCGACGAGCACTCGACGCACGACGCGCTGCACGGCGCGGAACACGGCATCGCTGTTACGAAAGCGCACCTCGGTCTTGGCCGGATGCACGTTGACATCCACCTCTTCCGGCAGGAGATCGACGCGCACCACGCAGATCGGATAACGGCCTACCATCAACAGCGTGTGATATGCCTGAAGGATGGCCGCGCTCAAGCCGCGATCTTGTACCCAGCGCCCGTTGACGAAGATCGTCACGTCGTTGCGGTTCGCGCGCGACAGGGCAGGGGCGCTGATGAAGCCGGACACCCTCACCTCTGGCCCCTCTCCCATAGGGCGAGGAGGTTGGGGGGTGAGGGCTATCATCTGTTCCGCCGCTTCCACGCCGTACACCGCCGTCAGCACATCCTGCATCGAGCCGCTGCCGGCGGTCTGAAACGACGCGCGCCCGTCGTGTGTCAGGTGAAACCGGATCGATGGATAGGCCAGCGCGTAACGCGACACCAGCGCGTCGATGTGGCGACGCTCGGTCAAGTCGGCCTTGAGGAACTTCAGCCGCGCCGGAACGCTGACGAACAGATTCTCGACGGTAACGACGGTTCCGGCGGGCGCACCGGTCGCGCTGTGATCGACGACTGTCCCGCCCTCGATGCGGATGCGCGCCCCGACCTCTTCCGCTCGCGCGCGCGACACGCACGTCACTTGCGCGACCGACGCAATCGAGGCCAGCGCCTCGCCGCGAAAGCCCAGCGTCCGAATGCACGACAACTCTTCGACCGTGGACAGCTTGCTGGTCGCGTGCCGCGAGAAGGCAAGCGCAATCTCGTCGGCGGGGATGCCGCTGCCGTTGTCGGACACGCGAATCAGTCGCCGCCCGCCTTCGCGCGTTTCGATGCGGACGTCGGTCGCCCCCGCGTCGATGGCGTTCTCGATCAATTCTTTCGCGACCGAAGCAGGCCGCTCGACGACTTCTCCGGCGGCGATCTGCGAGGCGAGTTCCGGCGATAAGACGCGGATGGGCATGTGCCGATTCTACCACGAACGCCCCGCCGCGCGTGTGGCCCTGACACGACACAACAGGGGATTCCCATTGCCGTCGCCCGGAGTCGCCTGGAGTTCAAACTCCGGGCTAATGGCGGGCCGGTAGCCCGGTTGACCGGGTGAGCGATGTCGTGTCCTACGCCGATGTCGCCACGCTGCCGAACGGTTCCGCGTTTTGCAAAAAACCTGGTGATTGCACACAAATGCTCCAGCCCCGCGTCTCGCGGGCTGTCCGCGAGGACGCGGACGGAGAGCCATCGAGATGTGAACAACCACCAGAAAAAACCCCTTGACATGCATCCCATGGCTCGATATACTGACTATTGGTCAGTGATTGACTCGCGGTCTTGTGAGGGCGGGGTGGCGGTCAAGCGAGCCAGGAATAGGTCGGTGGTGACGGCTTCGCGGCGCGAGCGAGAGAAAGCCAAGCGCCGCGAGGACATCCTGCAAGCCGCGCGTGAAGTGTTCTTTGAGCGCGGCATTCACCACGCGACGGTCGATGAAGTGGCCGAGCAGGCCGAAGTGAGCAAGGGCACGGTCTACCTGTATTTCGATACGAAGGAGACCATCCTTGCTCATTTGCTTTTAGAAGGACTGGAGAAACTGGTTGCCGGTCTTGAAGCCGCATTCGCGCCATCCGATTCACTGTCCGCGATCGATCGGATTCGGCGATTGGCCTCTGCCTACCTCCGCTTCTTCCAGACTTATCCGTCGTATTTCCACCTGATGTCGGTCTTCGATCGGGGTCGCTTCCAGGAAGCGATCTCGCCCGATCTCTATTCGCAGGTGCTCACGCGCAGTCTGCGTGGGCTGGAATGGGTGGTTCGGGCGGTGGAGCAGGGGCAGGTGGAGGGATCGCTTCGCGTCCGCGATGCACGCCACGCAGCCAGCGTGATGTGGGCCGGGCTGAACGGCGTGCTGATCTTGCTCGATCATCCCTTGCGCCGCGAGATAGTGGCGTCCGATCTGGAGTCGATGTACACGACGATGACGGAGACACTGCTGAGAGGGGTCATCGAATCGGGCAACGGATAGACAACGGATAAACGAATCAGCGAGTCGGCGAGTCAGCGAGTCAGCGAGTCAGCGAGTCAGCGAGTCAGCGAGTCAGTGAGTCGGCGAGTCAGCGAGTCAGCGAGTCAGCGAGTCAGCGAGTCAGCGAGTCGGCGAATCAGCGAGTCAGCGAATCAGCGAGCCAGCGAATCAGCGAGTCGGCGAATGAACGAGCTGGCGAGTGAGCGGCTTGCGATGAGCGATGGGACATGCGAGAAACTCGGCATTCGTTCAGGGTGATGACTTACGACATCGACTTCGCGGGCGTGGTGAGCAATCAGGTCTACGTCCGATGGCTGGAAGACCTGCGCAACCTGTTCGCGGACCAGGCGTTGTCACTGTCCGATGCGGTGGCGCGCGGCATTGTGCCGGTGTTGGCGCGCACTGAGATCGATTACCTTGCCCCGGCGCGCTTCCCGGATACGATCGATGGACATATGTGGCTGGAAGACACCGGCCGGGCGAAGTGGGTGCTGGGCGCGGAATTTGTCAGCCGGGCAAATGGACAAGTTACCGCGAAGGCCAGGCAGTTCGGCGTGTTCGTGTCGATGGAATCGGGGCGGCCTGTGCCGTTGCCGGAAGAGTTCCGATCGGACAGTCATCGGTAGACCAGTTATCAGTAGACCAGTTATCAGTAAACCAGTTATCAGTAGACCAGTTATCAGTAAACCAGTTATCAGTAGACCAGTTATCAGTAAACCAGTCGCCGGTAAATCAGTTATCGGTTCATCTGAAGAAGGAGACTCGAATGGGCCGCAAGGATGTCGTCATTGTCGATGGGGTGCGCACGCCGGTGGGGAATCACGGCGGCGCGCTGCGCGATGTCACTGCGCCGATCCTGGCGCAAACGGTGATCAAAGGAATCCTGGAGCGCACGCGAATCGATCCGGGCGCGATCGACGAGGTGATCTTCGGGTGCATCGCACAGCCGTCGGAAGCGCCGAACATCGCGCGGGTGGCGGCGCTAATGGCCGGCGTCCCCAAGGAAGTGCCCGGCTACACGGTCGCCCGCAACTGCGATAGCGGCATGGACGCGATCGTGGCCGCGTACAAGAACATCATCATCGGCGACGGTGACATTTACCTGGCCGGCGGCGTCGAGTCGATGAGCAACATCCCGTATGTTCTCAAAGGCGTGCGCTGGGGCTTGAAACTGCGCCACGCGCAGTTGACCGATGCGATGTGGGAAGGTCTGACCGATCCCATCTGCGGGCAGTTGATGGGCCGCACCGCTGAGAATCTGGTTGACGAGTTCGAGATTACTCGCCAGGAGCAGGACGAGTATGCCGTGCAATCACACAAGAAGGCCTTCATGGCGACGCGCACGGGCAAGTTCAAGGACGAGATCACGCCGGTCGAGGTGACGAAGAAAGTCGCCGGACAGGAAGTGGCCCGCGAGCAAATCGTGCAAGACGAGACGATCAACGCTGCGCTCTCGGTGCAGAAGGCCGCATTGTATCCTGCCATCTTCAAAGAAGGTGGGTCGGTGACACCGGCCAACTCGTGCGGCATCAGCGATGGGGCCAGCGCGATGTTGATCATGTCTGCCGGCAAGGCGCAGGAACTTGGCTACGAACCGATGGCGCGCATCGTGTCGTATGGCTACGCCGGCGTCGAGCCGCAGCGCATGGGCATCGCGCCCGCTTACGCCGCGCCCAAGGCGCTGGCGAAGGCCGGCCTCACGTTCGCCGACATGGACCTCATCGAGATCAACGAGGCATTTGCGGCCCAGGTGCTGGCCGTCGGGCGCACGCTGGCGAGCCAGGGCTGGGACTGGAGCAAAGTGAATGTCAACGGCGGCGCGATCGCGCTGGGCCACCCGGTCGGCTCCAGCGGTTGCCGCATCGTCGTCACGCTGACGCACGAGATGAAACGGCGCAACGCGCACTACGGCCTGGCAACCTTGTGCGCAGCGGGCGGACAAGGGAGCGCGCTGATTGTCGAGCGGACGAATGGCAGGACGTAAAACGTAACGAGTGAAACGTAACGAGTGAAACGTAACGAGTGATACCTGATGCGTGATGTGTGATGCGCAATGCGCGATGTTGCGTCACAGGGGGTGAGCCATGAGCGCACTCGATCCGAACGACGTCCGGTTCTTCAGCGGCAGCTCCAATCTGCCGCTTGCGGCGGGCATTGCAGCGCACCTCGGCGTGCCGCTCGAGAGAACGTACGTCTCGCGCTTCAGCAACGACAACCTGTATATCCAGCTGTGCGCCAGTTGCCGCTCGCGGAGCGTGTACATTGTTCAATCGCTTTCGCCGCCGGTGAACGATCATCTGGTCGAGCTGCTGATGATGCTAGACGTCGCTCGCAGCGCGGCGGCTAAAGAAGTCCACGCCATCATCCCCTACTTCTCATTTGCACGCTCGGACAAGAAAGACGCGCCGCGCATCTCGATCACCGCTCGGCTGGTGGCCGATCTACTCCAAACGGCGGGTGCGACACACGTGATGACGATGATGCTGCACTCACCGCAGGTGCACGGCTTCTTCGGTGTGCCCACCGATCCGCTGACCGCGCGCCCAACCTTTCACGAGTATTTCCGCGCACAGGACCTGTCGGACACGATTGTGGTTGCACCGGACGTGGGTCACATGAAGTCGGCGGCGCGCTTCGCAAAGGAACTCCGACTGCCGGTCGCGGCGGGCAACAAAGAGCGTGTGTCGGACACGAAAGTGGAGATCAGCGGGCTGGTCGGGCATCAAGTGAAAGGCTGCCGTCGGGCGCTGATCTACGACGATGAGATCGCGACCGGCACTTCGGTCGTCGAGCTGTGCAAGGCTTTGATCGAGCAGGGCATCGAGCGCATCTCGGCGGTCTGCACGCATGGCGTGTTTGTCAGGCAAGCGTTTGAGCGGCTGGCGACCGTGCCACACATCGACGAGATTGTCACGACCGACACGGTGTATACCCCGCCCGAGAAACGCCCGCCGCACCTGCGGGTGCTGTCAGTCGCTCCGATATTCGGCGAGGCGATTCGATGCAACTATCAGCGAAAGTCGATCGGAGATTTGTTTGTGTACGGTGAGCCGGATCGGGATGAATGAGGCAAGAGGCAGGAGGCAGGAGGCAAGAGGCAGGAGGCAGGAGG
>DATBWU010000313.1:0-2830 GCA_036514635.1 Anaerolineae bacterium
ATCACCCAATTCGTCGAGCGTGCGCGCGATGCGATGCTCGACGCGCAGTCGTGGCGAAACCGCCCGCAGCCGCTCGATCAGCGGGTCGGGCAGCGGCGCTTGCGTGAGGACGAGAACACGAATCGGATCGGCCATGTTTCACATCCTTTGGATGACAAGATAAATCGGACGCAGATGAACGCGGATGAACGCGGATAGAGCAAAAATCAGCGGAAATCCGCGCAATCCGCGTCCCCATTTCTGTAGTTCATTCATTCAGGCCATATCGCCGGATGGCCTCGTCGAGGATGCGATTGACGAGTTCTTCGTACGTCCAGCCGTCGGCCTCGGCTTCCAGGCACAGGTCGGAGTAGCCGGGGTTTAAGCCGGGCAGCGGGTTGATCTCCAGGATGTACGGCTTGTCGTGGTCGTGCATGTCCAGTCGAAAATCGACGCGCGCCACGTCGAAGCAGCCGGTCACGCGGAAGACCGCTGCGGTCAGAAACCGCAATGCCTCCAGTTGCTCGCTGCTGAGCGGCGCGGGGCAGGTGTAGTGAAACTCGTGCGCCCACTCGACCTTGATGCGGCCGGTGTACACGCCGCCCTCTTCTTCGGGATACTGCTCCATGTCCACTTCCAGCGGCGGGAAAAAGTGCAGGCCCTCGAAGACGCGCCCGGCGCGCTCGTCTTCCGGCACGCGCCGCGCGGCCGGCCGTTTCAGGTTGCCGACGACGCCCATCGTGATCTCGCGTCCTTCAATGAATTGCTCGACCAGCGCCGTTTGATTATAGCGCTCGAACATGCGCGGCAGTTGCGCGCGCAGCTCGTCCTCGCTGCGCAGGATCGATTCGCTGCTCACGCCCATGCCCGTGCCTTCGCGGCTGGGCTTGATGAACAGCGGAAACGCCATCGCCGGGTGCAGCGGCTCGTCGACGCGCTCGAAGACCTGGAAGAGCGGCGTGGGCAGCTCGTGGTAGGTCAGCACGCGCTTGGTCATCGGCTTATCCAGCCCCAGCGCCAGCGTCAGCACCCTCGAGCCGGTGTACGGGATGCGCAGCATTTCGAGCATGGCCGGCACCTGCGCCTCGCGCCCGTCGCCGAAGTGTCCCTCGCAGATGTTGAAGCAGATGTCGGGCTTGAGCGTCAGCAGGTTGGCGTACAGCGTCGTGTCGCCTTCGAGGAACGTGACCCGATGCCCGCGCGCTTCGAGCGCGTTGGCGATCGCTTCGATCGTCTCTTCAGAATCCAGATCGTCCCACTGGTCGGGCGACATGCCTTCCCAGGTGGGCGCGTTCTTCTTCAAGTTCGCCAGGAGTGCGACGCGCATGAAGTGTCCTTTGTCCTTTAGAGTGAGGCGAGTTTCACGCAAAAACGGAGCGGCTGCAACGGATAGCAAACAAATAAATGGAGGATCACTGGCAGACCAGCACCGGCCATCGGCACTCGCGCAGCACCTGTTCCACCGAACTGCCCTTCAGGAACTGCCGGACGGGGCTCGATCCGTAGCCGCCAATGAGGGTGAGGTCCGCCGCGCGCTCTTGCGCCGTGTGGAGGATCGTCTCGACTGCCGGCCCGCTCGTCACAACGAAATCGGCCTGCGCTTCGTGCATCTCCAGATAGCGGCGGGCGTAATCGAGCGCTTCTTGCGAAGTGTGCCCGGATTCCACGACCGATACCACGACCAGCGGAATCCCGAATCGCTCGGCCAGGTACGCGGCGACGAACAGCGCCTCGCGCGCTTTATCGCTGCCGTCGTACGCCAGCAGCGCGCGCGTGAGCGGCGAGGCTTCGCCGGGCACGAACAGCACGGGCCGGACACAGTTCTGGATGATCGCTCTGATCTTCGAGCCAAGCCGGGCGAGCGGCTGTAGGGAGGGCGGATGCGCCAGGCGCAGCACGACCAGATCGCTCATGATCGCCCGCTCGCAGATGCGCGGCGTGATCTCGCCGGCTTCGATTCCGAGACTGCCGGGAATCCCCGACGCCTCGCAGCGCCGCTGGAATTCGGCGCGGAGGGTTTCGACTTCAGGGCTGCGAACTTGCGCCTGGGTGGGCACGACGTATAAGCCGAGTATCCGCGCTCGCTCGCGCCGGGCGATCTCGATGGCCTGATCGAGCGCGGGCCAGCACTCGGGCCGGCCGCTCAACGGCACCAGGATGTCGGCGAACAGGCGATCGCTATAGCGGTCGATGATCTTCTCGCGCCGCCAGTCGCCGATCGCACGCCGGCCCATCGCCGGGTCGAGCCGTCCGGTATTCAACACCTTCTGTGCGCGGCGCTGCGGCTGGCGCTTGATCTGCGCGGCCAGCCTCGACGCGGCAACTTCCGGTTCGATCTGCCAGCCCAGTTCGCGCTGGAGCGCGACGCGATGCTCGACGATCCACACGTAAAGGTCGGTCTCGGTTCGCCCGGCGAAATACCGCAGGATGCCCTGTTCGCGGATCACCTGGGCGATGGGCAAAAAGACTTCGTCGCACCACGAGGCGGCGGCGTCCGGCAAGGGCAGCTCGCGCTCTTGCTCAACTTCCTTCAGGTAGCGGTGCGCCTCGATGTGATCCTCAAGTTTCTCGTACTGGCCCGGCACACTCGCACTCAGATCGACGTCGGGGCGCATCTCGTTCAAGCGCGTGTTTTCGAGGAACTCGGCGAACTCGGCTTTGATGATCAGATCGTCCGGCTGAACGTCGGGCGTGAGCGGCACGCGCGTGTGTACCTCGGTCACGTAGGCCGAAATGTACGCGTAGCCTTCTTGCCGGGCGACCGACACGCGGTGGTTCCCGTCTTTGACGAAGTAGACCTGGCCGATCTGATAAACCTCGATCGGCGGGAGCGCGTCGATCGACTGGCCTT
>DATBWU010000314.1:0-2368 GCA_036514635.1 Anaerolineae bacterium
CCCCGCGGCCATGCCGCCGTCGTCGAGCGAATCCGCTCCGGGCTGACCACGCTAACGCGGCCATCCCGCAAAGCAAGGTGCCGTCCTGCACCGACGCAAGGTGACGTGTAAGGTCAGGCCTCCAGCATCACGTCTGGCTCATAACCAGTCTCTCGGGGATGGAATGCGCTCTCTCTACCATCGCTATCGCCGGCACCGCCAGGGGCTCTCACGCGGCCAGAGCCTCGTCGAGTTCGCGCTCATCTTCCCTGTCGTCCTGCTCATCGTGTTGATCGGTCTGGATTTCGGTCGCGTGTATCTCGGCTACGTCAGCCTCCAGCAATCCGCTCGAATCGCCGCGAACTTCGCTGCCATGAACCCCACGGCTGTCTGGAGCAACGCGGCGGACCCGTTCCGGCTGCGGTATGTCGACCTCGTCACGCGGGATGCCGCCACGATCAACTGCACGCTGCCGAACCCACTGCCGGTCCCGACGTTTCCCGATGGCACCGGTTTGGGCCAGCGCGCGGTGGTGTCGTTCAGCTGCAGCTTCTCACTACTGACACCGTTCATCGGATCCTTCGTCGGGAACCCCGTGAACGTCGCCGCCGAGGCACAATTCCCGATTCGGACCGGGTTTGTGAACGGCGTTCCCGTCGGGACCGCCGTACCGACTGCCACCCCCGCACCGACCGCCACCCCCGCGTCGACCGCCACCCCTGGCCCAACGCCGAGCTGCACCGTGCCGGCCTTCGCCAACGTCAGGAAGAACAATGCGACAACGCTGTGGACCCAAGAAGGTTTTACAGGCAGCATCGTGTTCCTGCCAGGCAACGGCAACTACTTCATCCAGACCCAGACGCTTGTAGGTGGGGTGACCAACCCGCCGCCCGATGGCTGCGCCTCGACGATCACGGTGGGTCCGTGATGGGGGCATGCCGGCGACGACCCGATGACAGCAAAGGACAGGGACTGGTTGAGTTCGCGCTGGTCCTGCCGATCATCGTCCTGTCGATCTTCGCGATCCTCGACATGGGTCGGGCTGTGTATGCCTTCAGCACGATCAGCAACTCGGCCCGCGCCGGCGCTCGTGTCGCCATCGTCGATCAGACCATCGCGACGATCCAGCAATCCGCAGTCAGCCAGAGCGTTGCGCTTGGGGCGAGCGCTGCTGACGTCGTCGTGTGTTTCAAGTCAGGAACGTCCACGCAGCAGACCTGTTCACAGCCTGCCACGGATCCCTGCCCGAACCCCTACCTCATCGGCTGCCTCGCGATCGTCACCATGAACCACCAGTTCACGCCCGTCACGCCGATCATCAGCTCGATCGTTCCATCGATAGCCATGTCCTCCACCACACGCATGTCGATCGAACGCGTGAACCCGTGAGCCGCCATCCCGGTTCTCGAATCGCGCCCCGCCAGGGAGTAGCCAACATGAACCTCTATCGTTTCACGAGCCGCGATGGCGAGCGCGGCCAGGCGCTCGTGGTGATGGTCGCCGCCCTAATCGCGATGATCGCGATGGTCGCTGTGATCGTCGACGGCGGCAATGCCTGGGCTCAGCAGCGCGACACCCAGAACGGGACCGACGCCGCGGCTGAGGCCGGTGCGATCGTGATCGTCCAGAACTTCGGCGGCGCCGCCACACCGGCCTGCGGCGACTGGGATTGCGCGGTCGCGGCCGGTGTTGCGGCCGCCGCGGCCAACAACGGGATCAGCGTGCCGACCGCGTACTACACCGATGTCCAGGGCGACATGCTCACGCCGCTCGGCGCGGTGACAGCCAGCGAAGGGAGTGCGGCGCAGGTGGGAGCGGGAGTCTTCCCGCCCGGCGCGAGTGGCGTGCGCGCCAAAGGCACGAAGTCGTTCAAGACATTTGTGGCCGGCATCGTCGGACAGACCGACTGGACGGCCAATACCGAGGCAACGGCCGTTGCCGGAACTCTGGAAGGTACCTGCGCCGCCATCGACGGCTGCGGCATCCTGCCCGTCACGTTCCCCGTGACCGTCAGCGACTGCGACAACACGGGTGCGCTTCAGATCGGTGATGACCCTTACGGCTTCCAGCCTCTCAACCAAGCCATACAGGATCGGGACTCCGGCGCACTGTCGCGGCTGTCGATCGTGCCTCTGTGCAAGAACGGCCCCGGCGACGTTGGTTGGCTCGACTTCGGCTGCGGCAATCTGGCGACGCAGATCCTGCCGCCCGGATGCAATGCCTCGTTTGACATCCCGACCTGGATCAAGGCGACGACGGGCAATCCCAACGCAGTGCAGAACGAGATGGCCACATGGATCGGCCAGGTCGTCTTGCTGCCGCTCTTCGACGGGACCTGCAAGGACGTGCCATCAAGTAGCCTCCTCCAAGACTGCACGGATCCTGGCGT
>DATBWU010000315.1:0-4712 GCA_036514635.1 Anaerolineae bacterium
GATCAGTCGTCGCCTTCCGCCGTCGCTGGGCGGGGCCTGCGGCCGGTGAGCGCCTGCCAGTGACGCGACACCACCGCGGTTGCCTCCAGCGTCAAGCTGAACAACGCGGGAATCAGGAACAACGTAAAGATGGTGGAAACGATCAGCCCGCCGATGAACACCGCGCCCAGTCCGCGATAAAGTTCTGAACCGGCGCCCGGCATCAGCACCATCGGCAGCGTGCCGGCGACGTTCGTGGCCGTCGTCATGAACATGGGGCGCATGCGGTTCTCTACGGCCTCGCGGATAGCCCCGCGCGCCTCCATTCCTTCCTCCCGGATGTGGATCAGTGACTGGTGCACGATCAAGGTCGCGTTATTGACCACCGTGCCCACCAGGATGATGAATCCCAGCATCGTCAACATATCGAGGGCTTGGAATGGCACAACGCACTTCAGCAGCCAGAGCCCGACAAAGCCGCCGACGGCACCCAGTGGCACGCTGAACATGATCACGAGCGGATGCACGAAGCTCTCGAACAACGCCGCCATCAGCAGGTAGGTGATCACCACCGCCAGCACGAAGTTCCACTTGAACGCCCCATAGGTCTGCGTCAGCTTGTCGGCGGTGCCGGAAAGCGTGATGCGATAAAGCCCACCGATCGCGCCCTCCTGCTCCATCGGCGCGATGATCTGATCACGGATGAGGTCCATCGCAGTTTCGAGCGGTATTTGTTCCGGCGGCTGCACCTGGATGGTGATGGCGCGCTGGCGCTCCCGATGGTTGATCTGCGTCGGTCCATTCTCTAGGCGGACATCGGCGACAGAACCCAGCGTCACCAACTGGCCACCGGGCGTAGCGATGGGGATGGTCTCGATCGCTTGCGTCTTATCGGCGTAGCCGTCTTCGCCGCGCAGCATGAGGTCGATCTCACGGCCTTCGTGCTGGTATTCGCTGACTTTCGCGCCGTCCACCAATGCGTTGACGGTGAATCCCAGATCCTTGTTCGAGATCTTCAGATCTGCCGCGCGCCGCCGATTCGTAACTATCTGCACTTCGGGATTACCCAGATCGAGGCTCGGCACCGGAAACGCCTGTGCCCCCGGCATCTTCTGCAAGACCTCCCCGAAGATGCGTCCGCCGTGCTGCAACAGCACGTTCAGGTCGGGGCCGGTAATCTCGACATCGATGACGCGGGCGGCGATCTCGTTGCGCTGCAGCAGGCTGTACTGACTGATGAAGCCGATCGCGCCAGGGATCTTGCTGACGCCTTCTTGCAGCACTCCGGGAAGCTCGGGTAAGCGCAGCGGGTCGTTCGCGGCCACCCCCATGAAAGAGAAGCCCGGGACGGCAACATAGAACAGGTCGCGAATGCCGCCACCCGGCATCTTCTCCGCTTCGGGAGTTCCCGGTTTTGCCTCCCACAGCGGACGCGCAACCTCTTCGATGGGCTGGCGCAGAGAAGCGATCTCATCCAGGTTGTAACCCGGCGGCGGCAGCACGATACCGAAGGCAAAGTTGCTGTTCGCGGTGGGCAGGTATTCTGCCTTGGGGAGCATGAGGAAGCTCGCGACCAACGCCGCCGTCGTCATGCCTGCCACCACCCCAACCCGGCGCGGCAGGCTGCCGCTGATCCAATAGACGGTTTCGCCTACCCAGCGCGTGAACCTTTCCGCCAGGCTGACGCCTCCCCACAGGTTGTGATGGCCCTTCTCAGCATGAGTGTGCGCCGCCGTCACTAGCCTGGCGGACACCGCGGGTACGACGGTTATGCTCACGACCAGACTCAAGGCAACGGCCGCAGCGATCGCGATAGCAATGTCGGCGAAGAGCTGGCCGGCTTCCTCGCGGATGAAGACGATCGGAATGAAGACCGCGACGGTGGTGATGGTGGTGATGAGCACCGCGCCCCACACTTCCCGAGTGCCATCGAGCGTGGCCTGCAGCCGCGACTTACCCATCTGCAGGTGACGGTAAATGTTCTCCAGCACGACGACCGAGTTGTCCACCACCTGCCCGGCGGCGAACGCCATTCCAGCCAGGCTGATGACATTCAGGGTTCGTCCCGTGAGGTAAAGAACCAGGAACGCGCCGAAGATGCTGATGGGGATGGCAGTGGTGATCACCACCGTGCTGGAGAACGTCCGCAGAAAGAGCAGCAGGCAGAGCACCGCCAAGACGCTGCCCATGTACAGGTTCTCCGTGACCAGATCGATGGCGCTCTCTACATAGGTGGTCTCGTCGTAGACCTGGACGAGCTGCAAACCACGCGGAGCGAGCAGATCTCGGTTGAGGTCGGCGACTGTCCGCTTGAGGCCCTCCATCGCGTCCAGGACGTTGGCCTCGGGGTTCCTGGCCACGTTGAGCGCCAGTACCGGCACGCCCTTGCTGAAAACCTGGCCGGTGAATTTCCTGTATCCGAGCTGCGCGCGGCCGACGTCGCGGACGTATACTGGGAAGCCGCCGCGCTGCGCCACGATCACGCCTTCGATCTGCTCCGGCGACGTGTACTCGCCGATGGTGCGCACGATGTAGCGCCGCTTACCCTCGTCGAAATCACCGCCGGAGATGTTGACGTTCTCGCCGTCAAGCGCCGCCGCCATCTCGGCCAGCGTCACCTTGCGAGCGGCCAGCCTTGCCGGATCGACGATCACCTGCAGTTCGCGCTCGCGTCCGCCATAGATATTGGAAGTGGCGATGCCGCGCACACGCTCGAACGCCGGTTTGATGAAATCGTCGGCGAAATCGTGGAGGGTTGAAATGTCGCCCTTGAAGCGGTTCTCCGCGGCCGGCTCCAGGCTGAACCAGGCGATGGCGTTGATGTCCACATCGCTAGTGGTGATGACCGGCTTCTCGGCGTCTTGCGGATAACGCTGCACCTGCTCCAGTCGGTTCGACACGCGCAGTACGGCGACATCCAGGGGCGTGTCGATGTGGAAGGTCATGGTGATCGCGCCGAAGCCGTCCTGGCTCTGCGAGGTCATCTTCACCAGGCCTTCCAGGCTCTTGAGCTGTTCTTCCTGTTCCTGGACGATCTCGCGCTCGATCTCGTGCGGGCTGGCGCCAGGCCAGAACGTCCTCACCGTGACGCGCGGCTCTTCGATGTTCGGCATGAGTTGAACCGGGATGCGGGACAGCGAGATGGCCCCAAACAGGACCAGAAGCAGCACCGCCACCGCGGTGGAAACCGGATAGCGGATCGAGCTGTCGATGAGCTTCATTTATGGCATCCCATATTCAATGGGCGTGGCGTCCACGGCCGTGCCCGGCATGAGCCGCTCGTTGCCCCGGGTGACCACCTTGTCCCCCGGATGAATGCCGCCGCGCACTTCGATCCAGCTTCCGGAGCTTGAACCGGTCTCCACCGGAACCTCGTCAACTGTGCTCTGACCATTGACACGGAACAGGAAGCTTGCTGGCCCGCGGGTGACGACCGCGTCCTTCGGAACCACCGTTGCGCGGTAGCTGTCGCCAGCGGGCAAGGTCACTTTTGCCAGCATCCCGGCTGCGATTTGCCCTGGCGGGTTCCCGACGCGCACTTTCACCGGAAACGTCCGCGCCTCTGGATCCGCCTGCGGGATCAGTGAGATGACCCGGCCCGTCAATTCCAGTTCGGGCAGTGCTTCGAGCGTCACCGTCGTCGTCGACCCGTTGCGGACCTGCGAGAAATAGCGCTCCGGTACTTCTACGCGGATCTCAACCGCGCCCATCGCCAGCAGCTCCACCACCGGACCGCCGATGTCGATCCACTGCCCGACTTCGGTGCGTTCGCGCGCCACCACGCCAGCAAAGGGCGCCCGGATGGTCGAGCGGTCAACGTCATCTTCTGTGCGCGCGATCTCCGCTCGCAGCGATTCCGTCCTGCCCTCCCAGGCGTTGAACTCCGATTGGCTCTCATCGAGTTGCTGGCTTGATAACACCTGCGCCGCGAACAGCTCCTTGGCCTGGGCCAGATTGCTCTCCGCCTGCCTCAGGCGCGCTTCCGCCTCCTGCAGCGCGCCCCTCTGTGCCGCCAGCCGAAGCTCGAGCGGCGTGGTGCGCAGTTTCGCCAACACCTGGCCCTTGCCAATACGTGTGCCTTCCTTGCCGGGGAACTGTTCCACGAGTCCGGCGACGGGACTGGCGACTACGCTTGCCGTCTGCGCTTCCACTGTGCCAGGAAGCGACAGCGTCTGGCGCAGGCTGTGTTCGCGCGCCGGCGTGTAGCGCACCGGGACCTTGGGCAGGGGCCCCTGCGCATACAGCGGAGCGGCCGCCGCGACGGTCACTGTCGCCAGGCAAAGGCGCCATCTTGCGGAAACGATCCGCACGCGAACCTGCTTGCGCGACGACCGGCACAGATAGACGACGGCCTTCCTGGCTAGGTGCGCGGCGGTGATCTTGTGACTACCGTGACGCTCGATCATCGCTCCTCTCATCCACGAAACTCCCTGTCACCCCGGTACCTCATATTAGAAGGAAGCGCCGAGCGCGTAGGGGAGTGGGATTGTATCCGCCCCGGAAACGTGGATGCAATCGCCTTCAGAGACCGCGGGGACTGCGCAAGCGCAACTTGATGAGCTTCCTGGGTTGGTCGGTTCTAGTTGGGGGGGATTTCCCCGTCACCCAGAAGCAGACCTATATCAATTCGGCCTACGTCGGCCCCCATGTCCAAGGTCGTGCACGAGACCGCCATCAGTTATGTCGAGGAACAACTGCTCACGCCCGCGGTCGGCCTCGATAGACAAACAAGG
>DATBWU010000316.1:0-21909 GCA_036514635.1 Anaerolineae bacterium
GAGCCGCATCCATCACTGGGCGGAATGCGATCGCACGCTCTGCCCAAGCCTTGGTTGCGGATGACGAGCGTGGCGGTGAAGGGTTGGCCGGGGGCGACACTGTTCGGCGAGACGGCCACGCTCTCGATGATGAGATCGGGCACGCCCAGCGTGGCGGTGTGGATGGCGGTGGCGGGCGGTAGGCCGCCAGGACCATTATCGCTGATGGAGAAGACGTTGACGAACGCATCTGTCGCCGCCGTGAACGGGGTAGGCAATTGCGTAACGAAGGTCGCCACACCCGATGCGCCCGCAGCCAGGTTCCCGATCGGCATCGTGTACACGCTCCCGCCCGCCGGCAGCCACGCCGATGACCCGGCGGCGATGTAAGTGACGAAGGGAGATCGCGTGACGCTGATCACGACGCCGGTGGTGTTCATCGCCGATGTGTTGGTATAACGCACCGTGTACGTCACGACCCGCGTCGGGTAGGGCGCGGTGCCGCTGAAGATCGCGTTCATCGCTAACACCGGCACGGTCGAAATGGTGTCTACGTCTTGCGTGAAGTTGTCCGACGGGTTATCGCCTGGCGTCGTCGTCTGGATACGAGCCGTGTTGGTAATCGCCCTTACGCCGGCCGGCAAGGTCGAGCTGACTCGGACGGTAACCGTCACTGCACTGCCCGTGGTAGCCGTGACTGTACCGATCGTCCAGGTCACTGTGCCGCCGGCCTGGCTGCACAAACCGGACGGCGCACAACTCTGATAGGTCACGTTCGACGGAATACGGTCGGTGATCACCACGTTAGAGGTTGGTGCGTTGCCGCTGTTAGCGTACATCAGTGAGTAGGTCAACGTCTGGCCGGCGGCGGCGCTCGCTACGCCATCACTCTTGGTCAGGCTCAAGGCCGGCGCACTGACGACGGTGCCGGTGATGCGCACGAAGGCCGAGATACCCTCTGTCGCCGAGATGCGCGCGGTATTGGTGAGAATCGTCCCATTGACCAGGTTGTTGTTGACGTTCACCGTCATCGTCAATCGACCGGTGGTCTGCGCCAGCATTTGGCCGAGCGCCCAGGTCACGACGTTGCCGGCCTGGTTGCACGATCCGGCCGGAGCGCAGCTCAGATACTGTGTATTGATCGGCACAGCATCCGTGATGATCACATTCGAGGCGTAACTCGAGCCGGAGTTTGTGTACGCCAGCGTGTAGGTCAGGACGCTATTGGCGGCGGGCGTGCTCGTGCTGGCCGACTTCGCCAGCGACAGTGTTGGCGCACTGACCGAGGTAAGCTCCGTATCGGAGAATGGATTGACCGGCGAGTCGGCGTCGATAGTAACGGTGTTGTCCAGTACCGTGCCGTCGGGCAGCGGGCTGTTCGCGCGCACCGTGACGAAGATGAAGCGCGACTGGCCGGCGCCCAGCGTGTTAGTCACCCACACGTTGTTGCCGGAGCTGGGCGATGGGTTGGCCGAGATGTAAGTCACGCCGGATGGGTATGTCTCGGTGATGCGGAGGTTGGTGACCGGCGCGCTTCCATCGTTCCGGTATTGGATGGTGTAGATGAACAGATCACCTGGCCGCACGGGATCGGCGCTATCCGACACGATCACTTTCACATCGGGCGTCGAGGTGACGGGCGTGGTCCGCGTGAAGATCGCCGTGTCGACCTTCGGCGCGCCAATGCGCACGGTGTTGGTCAGCACGCTGCCGACCGGGAATTCACTCGCGAGCAGAACCCAAACCTGGAGGTTCCCGCTCGTCTGAGGGGGCAGGTCGCCGATCGTCCACACATTGTTCGTGCCCGGGTCGGGATCGGGGAACGCGCTGTCAAATGTCGTGCTGGCCGGATAGGTCTCGGTGATGACGACGTTCTGTGCTGCGCCGTTGCCGGTATTGGTGTAGTAGATGTTGTACCGAAGGAGTGAGCCGGGTGTGGCTGTGATCGGGGAGGCCGACTTGCTGATCTGCAAGACGGGGGCTGTGATGGTGATGGGGCCGGCTGTGTCGCTGAAAGCGCCGGCGACAGCCGCGACGATTCCAGTCCCGCTGAGGATCGGTGCAGGTGTGAGCGTGGTCGAGAAGCCCGTCGGCGGCGAGAGTGTGCCGCTGAGCACACCCGATGCCGTCCACGTCGAGGGATTCTGGCCGATGACGTTGTCGTACCTGTCGTAATCAATGGCATACAGCGTGAGCGTGTTATACAGCGTGATCGTCGTCGGACCGATCGGAGTGCCGGTCCCGTTCGGCGCGTTCTCGATCGACAGGCTGAAGAGCGAAGCCGGTGTGACGCTGAGTGCGGCCGTGTCGGTCGTGCCGCTGCCGGTATGCGTGCCGGTGACGGTGTAAGTGCCTTTGATCGTCGGTGTGATACTGCTGCCCGCAAAAGTGCCGCCCGCCGCAGGATAGATCGAGAATGTCGTGCCGGGCGTGACGTTGCCGATTCCGTTGCCATAGACGTCGGTGGCAATAGCAGTATAGGTGATGCGCGTGCCCGCGCTGATGACGTCGGTCGCCGGTAGCAGTGTGAGCGTGGAGGGCGCGGCGGGTGTGACGGTGAAGACGGCGGTGTCGGACAGGCTGAACCCGCCGTGCATCCCCGTGACCGTGTAGGCGCCTCGGATCGTCGGTGTGATGGCGCTGCCGACGAATGGCGCGCCGGGATTGGGGCCGACGGCGAAGGACGTGTCGGATGTCACGTTGCCCACGAGATTCCCGTAGGTATCGAAGGCATTTGCCGCGTAGGTCAACCGGACACCGGCGCTGATCACAGCCGTGGCCGGCAATAGCACCAGCGAGGTCGGCGTGCTTGGCACTACTTGGAGGAGCGCCCTGCCGAACCTGCCGCCCGAGTGCGTTCCGGTCACCGTGAACGATCCGACGAGCGTCGGGGTGATGATGTTGCCAACGAAAGTGCCGCCCGAGCCGGGGCTAATCGAAAACGTTGTTTGGCCCGTTACATCGCCGATCGGGTTGCTGTAGACATCGGTCGCCGTCGCCGTGTAAGTCGTGCGTGTGCCCGCGCTGATCACGTCGCTGGCAGGCGCTAAGGTGACGGTAAAGACCGCGCCGGGATTGACGCTGAGCGTCGCCGTGTCGACGGCACTACTCAGCAGTCCTGTGACAGTCCAGGTGCTGGCGACAGTCGGTGTGACGGCGTTGCCGGCGAAGGCCCCGCCGGAAGCCGAAGGAATTGTGAACGAGGTCTGCCCGGTCACGTTGCCGATCGAGTTGCCGAAACTGTCGGTGGCGACCGCTGTGTAAGCGATCGATTGGCCGGCGGTTCGCGTCGCGCTGGGCGGATCGAGATATAAGATGGAAGCCGAGCCGGGATTGATGGTGATTCCAGCCGTGCCCGTGATCGATCCGGATTGCGCATTGACGGTGCGATTCGCGCCGGCGATGGTCAGTGTGATCGACCCCGTCCATACCCCCGCAGCGGGATCGACGGATGATGGCGAAAGGTCGCCGCCGTTGGGCGTCGTCAGCGCGATCGGATCCGTGTAGGTGAGCACCGTGTTGTTGAAGGCATCCTCGACGGTGATCCCGGCGCTGAACCCGATGCCGGCCGTGCCGGTCGGCGCGAGGGTCACGCGCAAATGATCGGGGCTACCGGCTGCGACGGTGATCGTTCCGGTTGCGTCGGTGAACGTGGGACTGGCTTCGGCCGAGATTATCCCGGTCGTGGCCGTGATGGCCGTGAAGGTTGTGGACTCGTCGCGCGCCGGGGCGATCGACCCGATGCCGCCGGTCAGCGTCCAGGTGACGACCTGATCGGCGATGAAGTTGTTGTCGAGATCGTAGCCGGCGGCGAACAGGGACCAGTCGGTGCCGGCCGTGCGCGTGGCTGCTCCCACTTCCGATCCGCCGCCGTTGGCATTGCTCCGAATGATGACATGTGCCAATGCGCCCGTGGTTATGGTGAATGTGGCGGTGCTGGAAATGGTTGGGTCTGCGTCCAGCATCGCTGTGACCACGATGCTGCCGGGCGTGTTTCCATCCAGTGTTGTGCTGACACCCACCTCGGGCGAGGGCACGGCAATAGGAGAAGACACTGTCCACGTCACCGTTTGATTTCCTGCGAATGTCTCGGTGTAGCCGGCGGCATACAGAACGAGTGGCGTGTCGGTGGCGAAGGTGTTTGTCGCCGGCCCGAGGCAGCCCGTATCGACGTCGCAGATGCGCACCTCGGAGATCACCGGCGTTTGCTGCAAGAGACGCCCCGGCGGCAGTAGAGCGAGGTCCAGCGCGAGTAGTGAGTCGCTGCTTGCAGTGGAGAGCAACTCTCGCTGTTCGTGTCCGGCGATCGGAGCGTTGCTTTCAGGGATTGTCTCTACGATCTGAGCGGGTGGCAGCATGATCCGGCCGCTGAGCGGCGCTCCACGGGTCGTGTTTGTTATGCGCGAGTCCACCTCGCGATTGTCTACGCGGACCGGTGTCAGCGGCTCTGTTATAGAAAGCGGGCCGCTCGATCGAGCGTGTGCCGGTGAAGTCGCAAGGACTGCCGGCGGCGCGGCGGAGGATAACCCTAACAGGATCGCGAGCGCAAAACGTGCGAGTCGGGCAGGCATATTCACCACCTTAACTTATTGCGTTGCCGTCGGTCGCGGCTCGGGTGTAGGCGGCTCGGACGTTGATGTAGGCGGCAGTGGATTGGTCGGCGGCGTAGTCGGTTGGGGAGCAGGCGGATTCGTCGGCTTGGGTCCCGAATCACCGGGTGTATTCGGCGGCGGGGCCGGGATGGGTGTGTCGGTGGCCGTCGGCGGTCGCGTCGGAACGCGAGTGCGCGTCGGGGTCGTCGTGAACGTGTGGGTGGCGGTCGGCGTCGAACTGGCCGTCGGCGTGCGCGAAGCCGTTGAGGTCGGCGTGATCGGCGGGATGATCAGCAGCGGCTGACCCGGAACCAATTCGGCACGCCAGGCTGCCTTCAGTGTGCCCTGCCCCTCGGCGGTATGCACGTCGACCACGCCCGAATCGACGCGTGCTTTCGCGCTGTCGTCCTCGTCAAACATCACCGTGAAGTCGCTCGGTGTTCCGCGTGGTTCCAGGAACATGTTGATCAGCTCAATGCGCAAAGACAGCGGCACCTCGCGGTACGTCTCGACCATGAAATCGGTGCTCTGCGCCGTGATTCGAACCTTGCCGGCGGTCAAGCGAAAGCTCGGTCGCCGATCGGCGGAGCTAGACCGCCTCAGCGTGAGGCGTGAACTCGGGTCCAAGTGGATAAGGCTGTCGTCCGAGAGTTGCAGCGTCGCGCCCTGGTCGGATGTCGTCAGGATTCGATCGTCCCAGTCCACCTCGACTGTCCCTACGAGCGGGATCGATTCCTGACTGCCAGCACGCCAGAAGAAAGCCTGCCCTTCTTTCAAGGTGACGAGCACAGCAGTTGTGTTGACTTCAACGGTAGGCTCGCTGCAGGCGGTGACGCCTACAACTAGCGCGGTCAATACCAGCCAGCGGGTGACCCGTGCGCCGATCCGCATCGTTCCTCTTCACTGGTGCAGCCCCGGTCTGGCCTAAAGCCGGTATGCACATTATAGCAAATCGGTAGCCGAGCCTGTGTCGCGATCGCGTGGATAACTACCGAATGTGGATGATACGTCGTGCACGGGTATCGTTGGCGTCGATGAGTGCGCTGCGGGTGTCAGTTCCCGAAAGCGATAGCCGATCCCCCACTCGGTTAGAACGTAGCGCGGCTGGGCGGGATCGGGTTCGATCTTCTGGCGCAGATAACGGATGTACAGCTTGAGCGAGCGAATGTCCCGCACATAATTCCGCCCCCACACTTCAGATAATAGGCTTCGGTGCGTCACAACGATACCCGCGTTGCGCACCAGGCACGCCAGCAGGCGAAACTCGGTCGGCGACAGGGCGACGTGTCGACCATGCAACCGTACCTCGCGATTGGGCAGATCGATGTACAGATCGCCGTCAGAATAGGCCGGGTAGGGGCTTTCCCAGCCGGACATGCGTGCCCGGCGCAAATGCGCCTCCATACGCGCCTTCAGTTCGCTGAAGTGAAAGGGTTTGACGACGTAATCATCCGCGCCCAGGTCCAGCCCGTGCACCAGATCAGTCTCCTGGCCGAGCGCGGTGAGCATGAGAATCGGGACATTGGTCAGTTCGCGCAGTTGCCGGCAGGCCTCCCACCCGTCAAGGCCGGGCATCATGACATCCAGCAGGATGACATCGGCATGCTGATTGCTGCTCAGATAATCAATAGCCTCCTGGCCGGAGGACACCGTGACGACCTTGTAATTGTGCTGCTCGAGATATGCTTGTAGCATTTCTGTGAATTCAGCGCTGTCATCGGCTAACAGGACGGTCGCTTCCATGGCACCCTGAACTCCTTCAGTCGCCGCGATGCGTGAAAGGTGGCTACCAGGAGGTTCTCCCACGAATCGCAGATACATCTCGAAAGATGGCTCGTGTCCCATGTTACGTTAGCCGAGCATGGTTGGATTCTGGAGAGAAAATTGTGAGAAAACTGTATACCCAAACGCAGGGAGAGCCATTGGCTCTCCTTGCTCAATCGTCTAAGTTGTATGTGGGACGCGGTTATATATCGATCATACGATACCCAACGCCCCATTCCGTCAGGATATATTCGGGCTTGGAAGGGTCTTCTTCGATCTTCTGGCGCAGGTAGCGCACGTAGAGTTTGAGATAGTCCACCTGGTCGCCATACTCCGGGCCCCACACCTCGACCAGGCAATAGCGGTGCGGCAGTACCCGACCCGCGTTGCTCATGAAGCAGGTTAGGAGTTTGAACTCCGTGGGTGTAAGATCGATGCGCTTGCCGCGCACTTTCACGATGCGGCGGTCGGTGTCAAGTTCAAGGTCCCGAATCTTATACACGCTGGTGCGCTGGGGTGTGCCGGGCGCTTTGGCGCGTCGCAAGATGGCTTTGACACGGGCCAGTAACTCGCTGGTGTTGAAGGGTTTTACTAAGTAGTCGTCCGCGCCCAGCTCCAGCCCGCGCACGACGTCGCCTACGCGACCCTTGGCCGTGATCATCAGAATCGGAGCGTTCGAGACGGCATGCAGCCGCCGGCAGATTTCCCACCCATCCATACCGGGCATCATGATGTCCAGCGTGACCAGATCGGGATGCATATCGGCGGCCAGTTCCAGTCCCTGCTGACCTTGCGAGGCCGCCACGACCCGATAGCCAAAGCCCTCAAGCCGCAGCTTGAGGTATTGCACGAATTCGGCGTCATCGTCGATGACCAATATAACTTCGTTCATAGCTCTCTCTCGTCTGGCTTTACAAAAGGCAATTATATCACAACGGCACGTCCTAACAAGACCCTATCTGTTCTCTCTCAATTCAGGACGGAACTCGATGATGTGGGATATTATCTACTGGCTCAAGCGAACCCCTTGGGACACGGGCATCACGCCCCCGGAAGTGGTCGATTGGGTTCGCCGGCGCTATCCCGAGGGGGGTCGTGCTATCGACATCGGTTGCGGCACGGGCACCAATGTCGTGTTTCTGGCCCGGCATGGATTCAGCGTGCTGGGTATCGATATCTCGCGGCGCGCGATCGCGCTGGCGCGCCGCAGAGCGAAACAGGCCGGCGTGGCGTGCGATCTGCGCGTGGGGGACGTCAGCCGCCTGGAGCAATTGCCCATCACCGATCCGTTCGACCTTGCCCTCGACATTGGCTGCTTCCACGTTCTATCGACAGACGGGCGGCGGCGCTACGCCGCCGGTTTACGGGCCTGGATGGCGCCGGGCGGGACCTACCTTTTATACGCTTTCTGCCCGAGTACTTCAGGCCGGGGCGCGGCCGGCGTCGCACCGGATGAAGTCGGCTCACTCTTCGCGGATGGCTTCCTGGTGCAGGATGTGAAGGTGGGCGAGGACAGCGTGGGAGGGCGCGCCTCGGCGTGGTACACGCTGGAGCGCGTGTGAAGCGTTCTCCTGATCGAATGGACAGGTTTGCCGTTGAAGCCATTGACGGCGTCGGGGCAAGCGGATATGATTCGCGTCAAGCTCTTGGATGGGTGAAACATGTCTGTCGATCAGAGTGCCTTCAAGCGAGTGATGCGCCGCTGGGCGAGTGGCGTGACGATCGTGACGACGCGGGCTGGCCGTGAAGTGTACGGGTTGACCGTGTCGGGTTTCGGAGGCATTTCACTCGATCCGGCGCTGGTGATGGTCTCGATCGGTCACGACCAGCGCAGTCACGATAAGATCCGCGAGGGTGGTGTGTATGCCGTGAATATCCTTCACGCCGATCAGGTGGCCCTGTCCGATCGGTTCGCGAGCCGGGATCCGGAGATCGCCGATCGATTCGCGGGAGTTGCCTGTCGCACGGTGGTCAGCGGTGCGCCCGTCTTAGACGACTGCCTGGCCTGGTTCGATTGTCGCGTCGTGGCCGAGCACGTGGTCGGGGATCATACGCTCTTCATCGGCGACGTGCTGGCCGGAGACGTCGCCCGCCAGGCACAGCCGCTTGTCTATTCCAATCGTGGCTATTATCGACTCGATGGACTCGCTTTACTGGAAACGCTTGCCCCGCGACAGATTTCAGATGTGAGTCCTGAAACGCGATGAGTGACATGTGACGGGTGAAACGTAAAACGTAATTGCGGACTTCACGTCTTACGTTTCACGCTTCAGATACGGCTCGCTCCACAACAGCGCCAGTGCCGATCGGCCGTCGCGCATCTCGCCGGTACGGGCCATGCGCAATGCCTCGTCGATCGAAACAAGATGGCTCTCTAATGTCTCGGCGGCTTCGAGTGCCGGTGCGCGCGTCAGGCGCGTGTCGTGCGCAATGAAGACGTGACACTTTGAATCGGTGATGGCGACGCCCCCGTAGAACCAGCCCAGGTACTCAAGGCGCTCCGCTTCTCCGCCGACCTCTTCCGCCAGTTCGCGGCGCGCCAGCGATTCGGGATCGCCTTCGTGGTCGAATAGCCCCCCGGCCGGCACTTCCCACACCCACTCGTCCACCGCGTAGCGATACTGCCGGATCAGCACGATCTGCCCATCGGCTGTCACGGGCACGACCCACACCGCGCCTTTCGATTCAATGTAGGCGAAGTCGAATTCGTGCTCGTCGCGCACGCGGACGCGATCGCGCCGTAGCCTCACGACGCGATGCAAGAACGGGTAATCGGTGCTCAGTCGCTGCCATCCAGCCGAGACGCTGTGGGGTTTATTGTGAGCGTCCATAAAGTCCTCGCGGTTATCAATTCGTTTGCTTCTCAAATCAATGTCGTCTACACTCTCTACCTGACTGCCATTAGAGCCTGTCTGAAACGGTCGCTGCGATAACCACCAAGTCACCACCCCCTGAAGGGGGCAGGCGACCCCAAGGTTTTCAAGGCTTTTCTTTGTGACTCGCCGTTTCCTGCTCTCCGTCGGAGAGCAGGCGGCGCGCTAGGCGTGGTGTCTTGGTGGTGAGTTTTCAGACAGTCTCTTAGTTGCCTATCTGAAGCCTGGTCAGTTGAACGCAGACCCAAGAAGGAGCGTATGTATCCTCGGCGGATCGCAATCGTCATGGCTGTGACTCTATCGGGTTTTCTGTTACTGGTGTGGGGCTACGCGCCGGCGTCCACGAACCCACTTGACTCACCTTTGACGCCGACGCCTTGTCCCCTGGCTACTCCTGAGCTCTTAGCCGTGGAACCGGTCACCTCGCCGACGCGCTCGTTGTCGCAAGTGGTCACGGTGCGCATCGGAAACGGCGAAGCAGTGACGGTTACGACTGTGTCGGGTGTCTTCACCACCGCTGGAAGTTTCGATGTGTATAGCACCCCGGCTTTTGTCACGGTGGCGTTGCTCACCGATACGACGCATCCGCTTCAAGTCAGCGCCCGGGTGAGGACGGTGTTCCACGAGGGCTGCCAGTACGGCGGCTACACCCTGGGGACCAGCCGCGACAAGCTCGGCGCGCCGCTGATCATTGTGCAGGTGGGAAAGGACACCTTCTTGCCCATGATCCTCACGAACGCACCGTCTGCGCCATGAGCGAAGGTTAATCGCCTCTCGCCTTGTCTAACGCGAACAGCGACAGGAACTCGAAGGCCAGATTCGCCGCCAGGATCGAGGTGATGTCGCCGTGGTCGTACGGCGGCGAGACTTCGACCACATCGAAACCGATCAGATTCAGCCCCCGTAAGCCGCGCACCAGTTGCAGCATTTGATACGACGTGAACCCGCCGACTTCCGGTGTGCCCGTTCCGGGCGCGAAGGCCGGGTCTACCGCGTCGATGTCCAGCGAGACGTACACTCGCTTGCCGGCGGCTTTGGATTGAATCTCGCTCAAGACCGCCGACAAGCCGATCGACACAGCTTCGTCGATCGTGATGACCCGCGCGCCGAGCTCGCGCGCCTCTTGCACATCCGTCGCGCCGGAGGTCGGCCCACGGATGCCGACCTGGACGTAAGCACCGGTGTCAATCAAGCCTTCTTCGATCGCGCGGCGAAACGGCGTGCCGTGCGAGTAGGGCCGGTCCCCGAACTCGTTCTGCCACGTGTCGGGGTGTGCATCGAAATGAACGACGGCGAGCGGGCCAAAGTGTTTGGCGTGCGCGCGCAGCAGTGCGAGCGTGATCGAATGGTCGCCGCCCAGTGCCAGACAGGTCACACCGGCGTCGAGGATCGCGCCGACCTCGCGCTCGATGTTGCTGTAGGTGTCTTCGATATCGACGGGGATGATGTCCACGTCGCCGTAATCGACAATGCGCAGCGCCTCGAACGGCGCGACGCCGAGCACGTTGTTGTAGCCCCACAGCAGCAGTGAAGCCTCGCGAATCTTGCGCGGGCCGAAGCGTGCCCCGCTGCGGTGCGACGTGCCGCTATCGAACGGCACGCCGACGACCGCGACGTCCATGCCGGTCAGATCGCGCGTATGAGGCCGGCGCGCGAACGTGGTGATGCCCATGAAGGGTTGGGGGTCGGGGTGGGTCATGGGGTGTTTTTCCAGACAGAAGATGTCTCTTGTAGAATCAGCGAATCAGCGAATCAGCGAATCAGCGAATCAGCGAATCAGCGAATCAGCGAATCAACGAATCAACGAATCGGCGAATCAACGAATCGGCGAATCGGCGAATCAACGGGATAGGCGGCGCTGTTTCTGAGTATCGATCTCGGTGACCAGGAGGCTTATAACTTCGTCGACAAGTGTGAAGCGGTGGTTGAGAACCTCAGCGGTGAGGAGGTGGCGACCTCGGTGATACCAGCCTTTGGTCTCGCGCGCCGAGCCGAGTGCGACACGCAGGAAGTACTGGCGCTCTTTGCCGAAGCCGCGACCGTGACCCTCCTCCATATTTGCGCTGATCGACCCGGCGCTGCTGATCAATTGCTCTGCAATCTTTCGCCCGCGAGCGTCGTGCATCATCGTGCCGCAGTCTTCCCATGCCAGATCGAACAAGAACAGCGCCTTCTGATACATCAGCGATTTCCAAATCGGTTCGGCTTTGATCCGCTCGTGCACACCCGCCAGCCAATCTTCGTACTTCATCGTTCCTCCCGCTGATTCGCTGACTCGTTGACTCGCTGACTCGCTGACTCGCTGACTCGTTGACTCGCTGACTCGTTGACTCACGCCACGCCGCGCATTATACTCCAGCGCATGTTGCCATTCGATCCGGACTTCGACGATGCGCGCTGGACGCTCGACTGGGCGCAGGTGCCGATCCTGCAAGTGCCGACAGGCCGGCATCCCGACGGCTACGTGGTGATCGAGCGCCGGTTGACGCAGGCGCAAATCTTCGACCGGATTTACGAGGCCGGCCAGCCGTTCCCCGTGCGCGCGCTGCTCGATCGAGCCGGCAAGTTGTGGATGTCCGACACGCCCCAAGAGCGGATGATGATGTACAACAACGCGCTGGCTTCGCACGGGCACATCCTGATCGGCGGGCTGGGACTGGCGATGTATCCGCAGTACGCGGCGCCGCGCGCCGATCGGTTCACCATCGTCGAGCAGAGCCGGGCCGTGTGTGAAATCGTCGGCCCGACACTCGATCGGGCCTTGAGGAATCG
Organism: Anaerolineae bacterium; assembly: GCA_036514635.1. Lineage (GTDB taxonomy): Bacteria > Chloroflexota > Anaerolineae > Fen-1058 > Fen-1058 > DASSFZ01. The sequence goes on from DATBWU010000316.1 coordinate 11,981, forward strand.
GCCACAGCCGGTCTCCTTCAAGATCATCCTGGCCGATGTCGGTGAGTTCCTGGCGACGGAACCCTCGGCTCAGTACGATACGATTTTTCTCGATACGTGGGACACGCTGGATGCAACGAATTTGCCACAGATCAATGGATGGCGTGACCAGGCGATTGAACACCTTGCGCCGGGTGGGCGTGTCCTGCTATGGGGCTATCGCTGGATGGTGCGACTGTTCGAGGGTGCCTGCCGTCAACTGTTAAGCGTGCCGCCCGATGAACGCGAGGCGTGGCTGGCAAAATTCAATCGGCCGGAGGCAGCAACTCTGTTGCGCCCGGTTATGGATCGATTTCAGGGTCAGGCAATCGAGGATATCGAATCGGCGCTTAAGTGGTGCCGTGAATACATTGTCATGACTTAACTTGAGCGGACGGCTATCAACGGACTTGAAACGGACAAACGGACCAAAGCGCCCGGTTGTCAACGGACTCGAAGCGGACAAACGGACCAAAGCGGACGGCGTCCGTTTCAACCCGCTTGTCCGCTTAATATCCGTTGATGACCATTTCTTCCAGCACTTTCGTCAGCGCCTCTCGCCAGCCAATAATGTTCTCTTTCAGCGGCAGGTTGATCTGTCGCCGCGCGACCTGAGCGATGCCGCCGATGCGCCGCTGAAGACTGTAGCGGTCGGTGTGTTCTAACGCATCGGAGTGAACGACGAGCATCGCGCGCTCGCGGTCGCGCATGATCGATTTGACCTGCGCCCGCGCCGCCAGCACCTTCAGTCGCAACTGGAACAGCAGGTTGTGCACCGGCTTGGGCGGCGGGCCGAAGCGGTCGGTCAATTCCTTTTCCAGCTCCTCGATTTCTTTCAACGCGGCGAGAGTGCCCATGCGTCGATACAATTGCAGGCGCAGCTTGTCGTTTGGCACGTACTCTTCCGGCAGATAGGCTTGCAGCGGCAGGTCGAGCGTGACGCCGGTTATCGACGGCGGCGGCGGCTCGCTCCCGTCGCGCAGCGCTTTCATCTCGACGACCGCGCGCTGCAACAGCTTGGTATACAGGTCGAAGCCGACTGCGCTGATCTGCCCGCTCTGCCGCACGCCCAGGATGTCGCCCGCGCCGCGAATCTCCAGGTCGCGCATCGCGATCGAATAGCCCATGCCCAGCTCGCTTGCTTCGCGGATCGTGTCGAGCCGGCGGCGCGCGTCTTCGGTCAGCGGCGTGTGGGGATCGTGCAGGAAGTAAGCATACGCGCGCTGCGCCCCGCGCCCGACGCGCCCGCGCAGCTGGTACAACTGCGCCAGCCCGAAGTGATCGCTGCGATCGACGATCAGCGTGTTGGCGTTGGGAATATCCAGCCCGCTCTCGATAATCGAGGTGCACAACAACACGTCGATCTCGCGGTTGACGAATTGGACCATCACCTGCTCAAGGCCCGCCTCGTCCATCTGGCCGTGCGCGATGCCGATGCGCGCTTCGGGCACGATCGCCCTCAACCGCTTTTCGACCTGCTCGATGCCCAGCACGCGGTTGTGGACGAAGTACACCTGCCCGCCGCGATCTAGCTCGCGCAGGATCGCCTGTCGCACGAGTGGGTCGTCGTATTCGCCGACGTAAGTCGCCACCGGCAAGCGCTCTTCCGGCGGCGTATCGATGGTGCTGATGTCGCGCACGCCGGTCAGGCTCATGTACAGCGTGCGCGGGATCGGCGTCGCCGTCATCGTCAGCACATCGACCTCGGTGCGCAGGCGCTTCAGTTGCTCCTTGTGCGCCACGCCGAAGCGCTGCTCCTCGTCGATGATCAACAGGCCGAGGTCTTTGAAGAACACGTCCTTCTGCAGCAGCCGGTGCGTGCCGATGATGATATCGATTGGCCCTTCGCGCAGGCGATTGAGAATCTCGTCTTGCTCTTTGGGCGACTTAAAGCGCGACAACATCTCGGCGATCGTCGGGAAGGGAGCCAGCCGCGCCGAGAAGGTGTTGTAGTGCTGCTGCGCCAGGACGGTCGTCGGGACGAGCACGGCAACCTGCTTGCCGTCTTGCACGGCTTTGAACGCCGCGCGCAGCGCGACTTCGGTCTTGCCGTAACCCACGTCGCCGCAGATGAGGCGATCCATCGGGCGCGGCTTCTCCATGTCGGCCTTCACGTCTTGGATCGCGCGTAGTTGATCTTCGGTCTCGACGTAGGGGAACGAGGCTTCCAGCTCGGCTTGCCACGGCGTGTCGGGGCCGAAAGCGAAACCGGGCGCAAGCTCGCGCGCCGCGTAGAGTTCCAGGAGCTCCTTCGCGACTTCAATCGCCGCCTGTTGCGCGTGCTCGCGCACCTGTGACCAATCCGCCGTGCCGAGCCGATTGATGGCCGGTGCATGATCACTCGCGCCGATGTACTTGCTCAGTCGATCGGCCTGGTGGATCGGAACGTACAGCTTGTCACTGCCCGCGTAGGCGACTTGCAGGAACTCGCCCTCGATGCCGTCGAGCGTGAGCTTGACCAGTCCCTGGAAGATGCCGATACCGTGATCGACGTGAACGACGTAGTCACCGGGCTGGATGTCGGCGAAGAATTGTTCGGGCGTGATAGCGCGGAGCCGCACTCGTTTCCGAGGCTGCGGGCGCGCCCAACCGAAGATTTCGCCGTCGGTGATGACGTGCAGAGACCAGAGCGGCTCGTTGGATAGTTGGCTGGTTGGATAACGGACGCCGTGCAGCGCCCAGCCGTCGTCGAGCGCGCCGTGGACGAAGATCAGCGATCGAGGTTCGGGGGGTAGGTCGAGATCGGTGATGGGAGGTCGCAGGTGATCGCGCTCGGCCCACACTTCGGCCAGTCGCTGCGCCTGCCGGCTGACGACGATGGCGCAATCGCCGATCTGCCGCAGCTGCGCGACGTGATCCAGGAACGGCTTGAGTTGGCCGCCGAAGCGAGGCCCCGGTGAAAAGGAAAGTCCCGTGGTCTTGTGGTCTTGTAATCGCGTTGGCGGTTCGTCGGCAGATTCTTCCTCGTCCAGCGAGGAGGTTTCACTCAACGAGGCGACACTGCGTTGTGCGAGACTTTCCCGCCATTCGTCCCAGGTGACGTAGGGGATGGGAAAATCGGGCGGCAGCGTGCCGGCGTCTTCCGCGCTGTGCCGCAGCTCGACGGCTTGCTCTTCCAGGTCGCTCCATGCATCGCCGATCTCGCCCGCATCGTCGAGGATGATGAGTGTGCTGGGCGGAAGGTAGTCGAGCAGCGTGGCCGGCTGCGGGTAGAGGCAGGGCAGATAGAACTCGACGCCCCGGAACGGCGCGCCTTCCGCGAGCAGGCGGCGATCTTTTTCAAACTGCGCTTCGAGATCATCGGGCAAACGGCTCAAGTCCCAGGCGCGCAGCCGCTCGGCCACCTGCGGCCCATAGCGGGCCAGCGCCTCGCTGGCGGGTGGGATGGTCAGCGTGTCGAGCGCATCGCGTGAGCGCTGCGTGGCCGGATCGAACTTGCGCAGCGATTCGATCTCGTCGCCGAACAACTCGATCCGAACCGGGGCGGATGACGACAGCGGCCAGATGTCGACGATGCCGCCGCGCCGGCTGAACTCGCCGGGCGAGAGCACCGTGGTCGTCGCTTCGTAGCCCGACCCCACCCACGTCTCCAGCATCTTGTCCAGGTCGAGCGCCTGCCCCCGTTTCAACCTGCGCGTGCCGAGTGCAAAGGTGCGCGGCGAGAGCGTGTGGAACATCAGCGCGCGGACCGATGCCACGACAAGAGACTTACTGCCCGACTGATTACTGCCCCACTGATTACTGCTCCACTGATCACTGCTCCACTGATTACCGGTCGCTCGATTGGTTGGTTCGTTGGATAGTTGGCTGGCTGCCTGCGCCCCGCCCTGCGGGGTTGGTTGGCTGGCGAGTTGGTTAAGGACATTCAGCCGCTCGGCGACCACTTCGGTTGCCCAGGGCGATCGTTCGTAGAACAATGCGGATGGCTCTGGAAAGCGCATCAGCGACAGCGTGTCGCCCAGATACGCTCGCAGTGTCTCGTGGATCATCTGCGCCCGGTCGAGGCGCGCGGCGATGTACAGGATTGGCCGCCCCAGGTCGCAGGACAATGCCGCCGCCAGAAACGGCCGGGCCGATCGCAACGCCGGCAATGAACGCTCGCCCGTGTGCGGTTGTCTCATCTCGTCGGATAATTGCCGGTAAGCGATGGATTCGGTGAGGAGAGGGAGCAGACCGGAGAGATTCATGCGTGCAACGTGTTGCGTTACGGAATACGCTAGAGTTTATCCGACTCGTTTATATCGTCTGCGACTAAATTCGGGGTGAGCAGCACATCGCGGCGATCGAGTTTCTGGATCGATTTGAGGATGCGTGCGACGGTCGGCTTAGGCGTGCCGGCCACCGATTGTGTGCGCCGGACGAACAGGTCGGCGGTCATCACTGTGGGTTTCAGGCCCTGCCGCCGGCCGCGTTCCCAGTTCGATGTGAGGATGGCGGCGATCACTTTCACGAGACTCAGGGGCTGGGGCGCCGGTGAGGCGCTCGCTTTGCGCGGCGCGCGCGCCGCGACCGAGGCACCGGCTTCGGCTTCGTCCTCCGGCGCAGATCGTCCACCCGGCTCAATCGGGACGGTGCGCGTCCGAACCGGTGTGCGCTCCAGTTTCCTCAACCGCTCCACGATGAGGTCCATCGTCAGGCGCTTGGCGGGTATCTTGCGAATCACGGCGAGGATCGTGTCCAGTGCGACTTCATGCCCGATCCGCTCGTGGATGCGCTCGATGTAGCGCGGAGCCGTCTCGACGGTGCAGCGGAAAATCTGTGCGAACTCTTCGAGTTTCCGATCGGGTGTCATTTCAAGACGCTTCGGTGTTGTGGCTCTACAGGGTCTAGCGGGAAAGACAGCCCACTACAGAATTCTGGGACGCAGATTACACGGATTTCTGTTCTGATCCGTGTTCATCTGCGTTTATCCGCGTCCCATATTCCCGCCAAAGCCGGGAGAGCCGGTGTCGTTAGCGGCGATGTTGTGCTTGTTCATCGCGGCGGCGATGCCGTCGGTTATAAATGTCCTGACCGACTCGACGGCACGATCGAGAATATCGGGCAGTTCGGCCTGCTCGGCAGGCTCGAAGTCGCGCAACAAGAATGCCATCGCGTCCATTCGACCCGGCGGGCGACCCACTCCCATCCGCAGGCGCGGGAAGCCATCGGTTCCCATCCGATCGATGATCGATCTCATGCCGTTGTGACCGCCCGCGCCGCCTTTCATGCGCAGCCGGATCGCCCCGAAGGGCAGATCGAGATCGTCATAGATCACCAGCATCCGTTCCAGCGGCACTGTGTAGAACTTCGCCAGCGGCTGGACGGCCCGCCCGCTCAGGTTCATGAAGGTCTGTGGCTTGGCGACCATCACGCGCGTCGGGCCGATCGACCCCACCGCGACGAGCGCGTCGTTTTGCTTCTTGCTGAAGCGCCAACCCTGCCCGGTGACGAAACGATCGGCCACCTGCCAGCCGATGTTGTGTCGACTGCCCGCATACTCGCGGCCCGGATTGCCCAGGCCCACGATCAGCGTCGTCGGTGCGGCGGATTCGGTTGAGGGTTTACGGCGAAGCCGGTCGAGCAAGAGCATGAAGTAGTTGGTTAGTTTGATGGTTGGCCGGTCACTGACCCACTGGCCCACTGGCCCACTGATTACTGACTCACTGATCACTGACCCACTGATCACTGGTTGGATCGCTCTCGCATTTGCTTCAAGAACCGCCGCATTCCCCATCGCGCCAGGAGCATCGCGCCGAGCAGGAAGAACGCGCCGATCGCGCACGTCGCGCCGTCCACAAAAGCCGAGGTGAACCGGCTCAGATCGATTCCGGAACTGGAGCCGCGTCGCGATGAGGTGAGAGAGCCATCGGCGGCTCCACCGGCTACCGTCGTCGGCTCAGGTGTGGCCGTCGGGGGCTGCTCGATGACGACCGTCGGCTGGATGCTGGGCAAAACCTGCTCCGTGGCGAACGTCGGCGCGGGCGGGACATCGGTCGGCGTGGCAAGCGGTGTCGGGCTTGCCGCCGGGCCGACGATCAGCCCGCGCACGAAGTCTTCCGCGTAATTGCCATCCGAGCGGACGACGCGCAGCCGGAGCGCGTACGTGCCCGGCGGCAGGCTCGTCGTGTCCCATACGGCGATCTGTGCGTTGGTCAACACGACGTCGGCAGCGGCGAAAGTCGCCCAGGCATCGGTCGGGTTCGGATCGGGGCCGAAGGCGATTTCGTAGCGCGAGAAATCGTTCGACGTGGCCGTGCCGAAGATCGGGACCAGGCCGGACACGGCCTGCCCGTCCGTCGGCGAGGTGATGTCGGCAATGTTGTCCTGCATTTGTCGCGCGGCGTAAGTCGGCGCAGCAAACATCGCGGCGACGATCAAGGCCGCGATTGTTACACGGATCAAGCGTGGCATGTGTTCCTCGCTGCGAGATTGCAAGCAGCAAGTGTACCATACCGGATAGGGATGAGCAACCTGAGGATGGATGATTGTGGATTGCGGATTGCCGATTGGGGATTGCCAATCCTCAATTCGTTACTTCAGGCCGATGAGTTCGAAGACGGGGAGGGGGCTGCTGCGACCTTTGACGCGCATGTCACCGAGCGAGTGCGCTTCGACCTTGTCCTGCATCCGCTGGAACGTCCAGCCGTCGATCAGTATCTGCCCACCTTTGGCGTTCTCCTGCAGGCGGCGGGCCAGGTTGACGCAGTCGCCGACGACGGTGTAGTTCATCAACTTGCTCGTGCCGAGGTTGCCGACGACGGCATCGCCCATCGCGATGCCGATGCCGAAGGTCAGCCGCGCCGCTTGCGGCAGGCGCGAGTACTCGCCGGCGAGCGAGCGCTGCATCGCCAGGGCGGCGCGTGCGGCGCGCAGCGCGTGGTCGGGCTGGATCAGCGGCGCGTTGAAGAAGGCCATCACCGCATCGCCCATGAACTTGTCGAGCGTGCCTTCCTCGGCGAGGATGGCCTTGGCGGCCAGCTCGAAGTGATAGTTGAGGAGCTTCACCAGCGCTTCGGGCGGCGTGTGCTCGGCCAGCGTGCTAAAGCCGCGCACATCGGCGAACAGCGCCGTGATCTGCTGGCGCGTGCCGCCCAGCGCGCCCATGTCGGGATTCGCCAACAGCCGATCGACGACCGGCGGCGCGACGTAGCGCTCGAACAGTGTCTTGATCTGGTTCTTCTCGCGCTCTTTCGACGCTTCCAGCTCGCGGAACAGACGCGCGTTCTCGATCGCGATCGCGGCGTAGTCGGCCAGCGCCTGGAGGAGATGTTTGTCGTGGTCGGTGAGCGGTCGGGCCGCGCCGGGCCGATTGGCGATGTCGAGCGTGCCGATGAACCGCCCGCCGACGAGCAGCGGCACGACGATGCCGGTGGTTGACGCGGCGGGCTGAATCGTGCGCATCACGACGCGCGCCATCATCTCGACCGGCGCGCGCGTGTCGGGATCGGCTGCGCCGCGCAGACACTCGGTGTGCAGCCGGTCGGTATCGCCGTTGCACAGATGGATCGCGCACGATTGCGCGCCGGTGACGAACTGCGCCGCCTCGGCGATGCGATGCAGCAGCCCGGCGTGATCCAGCAGCGCCGTCACCGATTTGCCGATGCCGTACAGCGCGTTCAGCTCGCGCACGCGCGCTTCGAGCATCTTGTTGGATTGCAGCAGCCGGTTGACCAGATCGTCGCGCTCGCGCTTCAAGCGGGCTTCGGTCAGCGCGCGCTCGATCGTCGAGAGCATCGTTTCCACTTCGTACGGCTTGGTCACGTAATCGCGCACGCCCAGGTGGAAGACTTCGACGGCGAGCTGCTCCGATCCGTGCGCGGTGGACAGGATGACGGGGATGTTCAGATGCTTGGTGTGCAGCGCGCGCAGAACGTCCAGCCCGTCCATCTTAGGCATTTCGTAGTCGAGGATGATCAGATCGGGAGGAGATTGCAGCGCGAGGCGCAGGCCCTCTGCGCCGTCACGGGCGAGGACCACCTGATAGCCGTTCGGCTTCAAGACATACTCGGCGGCAAATTCGCGCGCCTGCTTCGAGTCATCGATGACGAGAATGCGTTCGCCGGCCATACAACAATCGAGCAATCAAAACGCGGTGCTGCCGAAGTCACATTCGACACGCACCGCGTTGCGGATCAGTCGTGATCAAGTGGTGCGCACACCATCTTAGCAAATCGGACACGGGCAGGGCGTTACGGTTGGGTTACGGGATGCATAAAGCGTAAAACGTAATCACGTTTTACGCCGCAACCTTGTCCCCTTCCAGTTTCAGCGAGTACACGCGCGACGACGAATCACGCTCCATCGTGATGCCGTAGATCGTATCGGCGGCTTCGATAGTACCTCGGTTGTGGGTGATCAGCACGAACTGGGTGTGCCGGCTGAGTTCCCGGATCATCTCGCGGAAGCGGCTCACGTTCGCCTCGTCGAGCGCGGCGTCCGTCTCATCGAGGATGCAGAACGGCGGCGGCTTCACTTTGAGGATGGCGAAGAGCAGCGCGGCGGCCGTCAGCGATCGCTCGCCGCCGGATAGCAGCGCCAGCCCCTGCTGCTTCTTGCCCGGCGGGCGGGCGACGATGTCGATGCCGGTCTGTGTCAGATTGTCCGGCTCGGTCAGCACCAGCCTGGCCGATCCGCCGCCGAACAACTGCGTGAACGTCGTCTTGAACTCTTCGGCGATGGCCTGGAATGTCTCGTTGAAACTCTTCTCCATCAATTGATCGAGCTCGACGATCACCTGCCGCAGCTGCTCGATGGCCTGGGTCAGGTCTGCCGACTGCGTGTTGAGGAACTCGTAGCGTTCCTTCTCGGCCGTGTACTCGGCCTGCGCCTCCGGGTTGATCGGCCCCAGGCGGCGGATGTGCGCTTTGAGTCGCTGCATCTCCTGCTCCAACGCTTCAGGCAGTTCGGCGACCGTCGGCAGTTCGGTGACGATGGGCTTGAGCGGCAGCGGCTGCGGGCCGGACAGGTCGGCCAACTCCAGTTGTACCAGCCCCAGTTCTTCGTCGATGCGCGTGCGCAGGTGATTCAGTTCGTCTTCTTTGCGCGCGGCTTCCATCACGGCCAGGTTGTAGCGCGATTCGAGCTCCTGCAGGCGATTGCGCGCGGCGCGGTCTTCGCTTTCCGCCCGGGCGTAAGCCGAATCCGACTCGCGCACTTCGGCCTCGGCCGGGTCGATGCGCGCCTGGTATTCCGCCAGCTGCGCGCCCAACGCGGCTTCCTGATCGCGCAGCGTGGCGAGTTGCGCTTCGATCTGCCGGTGCTCGTCGGCGATGGCCTCCAGGCGCTGCTGGCGCGCGGCGAGCTGCGCCTGCGCCTGTTCCAGCGCCGCGCGGTGCGATTGCAGGACGCTCTCCTGGCCCTGCCGCAGTTGCTCGGACACCGAGGCCGCCGTTTGCAGCGAGGCCAGATGCGCCGCCTGTTCCTCGACCGGCATCGCGGCCAGTTGTTGCTCCAGGCTGGCGGCTGTGTGCTGGGAGGCCGCCAGCGATTGCAGCTTGCTCTCGATCTCGTTTGCCAGCGCCGCGTCGTGATCCGCGAGGCCGCGCAACTCCGTCTCGGCCTGCTCGATCAGCCCGTTCTTCCACTCGACTTCGCGCTCGATCGACTCGATGTGGTGAACGACGTCGGCGCGCGCGGCGACCTTCGCGGCGCGCGATTCGTTCAACTGCCGAATCGCCTCGTCGAGTTCGGACTGCCGGCGCATCACTTCGTTTGCGCGAGCGGATTCTTGCGCCCGCTTCGATTCGATCTCGGCGACCCGCTCCGACGCGGCCTTGATGTGATCCGGCAGCTCACGCCACTCGCGCTCGTGCGCCATCAGGTCGCCCGTGCCGGCGGCGCGGCCCGCGACCAGCGCGCCGCTCGATCGCAGCACGTCTCCATTGCGGGTGACGACGTGCACGCCGGGCGGCAGGGTCGGCAACAGCGTG
>DATBWU010000317.1:0-15269 GCA_036514635.1 Anaerolineae bacterium
CTGAGCGTCGCCTCGGCGGGGATTTCGATGTGCAGCCAGTAGTCGGGCAGGTAGCGCCCTTCCGCTTGAAGGTGGAAGGTTTTGCGGGGCTTGCCTTTGCCGGGGATATGCTCGGCCCGGCACTTTGCCAGGTGGCGGGTCATGGCGGCCTTGCTGAAGTCGTCGTCGCACAGCGCGCACGTTCCGGTGGAGGTTCGGCGAGGCATGACCATCTCCTTTTCTATAGATCGCCGTCCGCGTGTCCCATCTTCACGCGACACGGATCGGGTGAGTTTCTCGCGGGCGATTGCAGGATTCGACCTATATCATACCGCACCCTGGCTCTTGTTGCACGCTTTTTCTGTCGGCAGTGTGCACGCAAAACATGTCAGGCCGTATGCGCCCGACGATTCATCGTCGGGCGCATACCACAAAGCCGGACACATGCGGTGCACGAAGTCCCCGTCTTTTGGGGGAGTGCTCCCGTAAATCCGGCTGTATTCAGCCCGGTTTACCGGGCTGGGCAGCCTGAGCCGGGCGGCTTCAGCCCCCGGCAGTGGGCGAACTGACAACCTTTGCGTGCACACCTGTCGGCAAGATACGGATACCAGGATTAGCACGCAGCCATGCGCAAAACGAAGCGGCGCAAGCAAGGCGAGAAAGCACAAAGGCGACAGTCGGTGCCGAGCGCGCAGACGGTGTTCCGCTTACACTCCGTTGATCACACTTTCCCGCACTTGCGCTACAATAGCGCCTCGACCAACCATCAGGAGAACGCTCGATGCGCTTCCGCTTCGGATCCCTGGATACGGCTATCCTGCTCGTCACGTTCATGTTGATTCTCGGCGCGTGCACTTCACCGCAGCCGATCGTCGTCGTGGCGACGAACACGCCCGTCCTGGTGATTCCCACGTCCACTTCCGTCCCGACGCCGACGCCGATCCCGTACAAAGATACGATCGTCATCGGCATCACACGGGAGCCACGCACGCTGCACCCGCTGCTCGACGACGACCCGACGGCGATCCACATCCTCGACGCGATCTATGAGCGCTACATCACCTCGATCGACTTCGCCTACCAGGCCAATCCTAACGGCGGACTGATGGCCGACCTGCCGACGCTCGAAAATGGCGGCGCGACGCTCGACCATGGCGGGACGCCGAACGACCCGGTCGACGATCAGTTGACGGTGGTCTTCAAGATGCAGTCCGGCCCCACGTGGTGCGACGGCGAACCGGTCACCGCCAAAGACTCGGTGTATGCCTTCAACCTCGCCGCCGATCCCGATTCCGGCGTGGCGTCGCGTGCCGCGATCGACAAGGTCGCCTCGTACACCGCGCTCGACGACACGACGATCGAGGCCAAGCTCAAGCCGGGCCAGCTCGATCCGAATTACATGACTTACTTCTGGACGCCGTTGCCGGAGCATGTGTGGGGCAGGTACACCGCGCTTGAACTCCAGACCGCCGCCGAGGCCGCCCGCCGGCCGTGCGGTTACGGGCCGTACACGATCGCCGGAGCAGAGGATCGGGGTGCAGGCTGGATCGCCGGTGACAGCGTGACGCTGGTTGCCAATCCGCACTACTTCCGGGGCGCGCCGCGCACGTCGCGTCTTGTCTTCAAGTTCGTCCCCGGCGGGTATCGGCTTCTGACCGCTGCGCGGTCCGGCGAACTTGACATCGCCGTCGCCGACGACGCGCAGTCGATGCAACTGCCCGACCTGGCGCAAGACGAGGCGCGCGGCCTGTTCAAACTCGTCGCCGTGCGCAGCCCGGTGTGGGAGCAACTCATCTTCAATCTATATGCGCCGACCAACTTCGACTCGAACGGCCGCGCCCAGCCGCATCCTATCCTCGGCGATGCGCGCGTCCGCCAGGCGATCGCCTATGCCGTCAACCGGCCGGCGCTCGTCGATCGGGTTTACGCCGGTCGGTCGAGCGTGATGAACGAGCCGCTGCTATACGAAAATCACCCGCTCTACACGCCCGACGATCAAATCACGGCGTACCCGTTCGATCCGGGCCGGGCGGCAGCGCTGCTCGACGCAGCCGGCTGGCGCGATACCGACAACGACGGCGTGCGCGAGTGCCGAGGCTGCACGTCGGGCGCAGAGGAGGATGATCGGCTAGCGCTGACCTATCACACGACGAGCAGTGATCTGCGTGATCGGGCCGTTGTGCAGATCGCCGGCGACCTGCGGGCCGTCGGGTTCGAGATCATGCTCGAGCGACTGCCGACCAACGTGCTCTTCGGTGACGTGACCGGCCTGATCGTCGGCGACTTCGAGATCGTGCAGATGGCCGGTGTGACCGATGCCGATCCGGGCGGCGAGCGCCAGTACGGCTGCGACTGGATCGCATTGCCCGACAACGGCTGGTATGGTGAGAACTACTCAGGCTGGTGCAATGACACGGCCAGCCAGGCGCTGTTCGAAGCCGGCCACACCCTGCTGCTTGACGCGCGCCGCGCCGCCTACGCGGCCTTCACGCGCGAATACACACGCGACCTGCCGGGCTTGCCGCTCTTCCCACGCCTCGACGTGTTCATGATCAATCCCCGGCTGGAGAACTTTCAGCCGCGCGACTTCATGCCCTCCGCCACGTGGAACGCTTACGCACTGGCGGCGTTGCAGCCGTAAGTCCTCACCCCGGCCTGGCGGCCACCCTCTCCCGACGCTGCGTCGGGAGAGGGGAAAGAGGTGAGGGTCGTTTCACGCTTGCGAGCGAATCGGTGTATAGTTGAGCCACCTCACCTCTGCTCATTCAAGCTACTCGACGCGGGAACAATCTGCGGTTTTGCTCACCGACCGCGTCCTCGCGGTCGATCAGGATAGACGCCCGCGTGGACGCGGGCTGTGAGCAGCCAAAAGCGCAACTTGTGACCGCACGCAGTATATCCACGCCCACCGGTTGACACCGGAGAAGGCCATGGACGACACAGGCTCGACGACCACTCGAATCCAGTTGTTGATTGTCGTCTTTGGCTCGTTGATAGTGATGGTTGTGTTGGGTCTGGGCATTGGCATTGTGCGCGCGCTCTCGACGCGGCCTGCCGTCGCGGTCGCCCCGTCGCCGACGCCCAGTCCCTTCGTCGTGGTTGCCGATCCGGAGTTGCGCGGCGGCAGCGTGTTTACCATCTTCGGCGAGTACTGGCTTCCCGATCAGCTGGTGTTTGTCTTCCTCAGCGATCCGGCCCGGGGCGGCGACCCTATGCCCATCTTCAGTGGTCAGGCATCGCCCACTGGCGAAGTGCGGCTCATGCCGATTTATCCCAATGACCCGCGCTGGACATCGATACCGGCCGTCGACGTGATCGTGCAAGCGGCTGACCCCCGTATGCGCGTCGTGCAGCGCGTGGCCGTCAGCCAAGCGACGCCAACCAACCAGCCGACTAACCTGCCAACCGGCACGCCCACCAATCAGCCGACCGGCACTGCGACTGCGTCGGCGACTCTCACGCCCACCCCGCCACCGATCGCCGACTGGAAGGGCGAATACTTCAACAACCCATCGCTCACCGGCGATCCGGTTCTCGTCCGCAACGACACAGAAGTCCGTTTCAACTGGGACAGCGGGTCGCCCGATCCGGTTGTGCCGGCCGACAACTTCTCGGCGCGCTGGACGCGCTCGCTGACCTTCTCCGGCGCCACGTATCACTTCACCGTCCGCGCCGATGACGGCGTGCGTGTGTTCATCGACAATGTCTCGATTATCGACGAATGGCACACCTACGCGGGGCAGACCTACACGCATGACGTGAACCTGGGCGCGGGGATTCACCTGCTGCGCGTCGAGATGGTCGAGCAGTCGGGCCTGGCGCTGATCGAGTTCTCATTCGAGCGCGTGATCACCTACACCGATTGGAAAGGCGAATACTTCGCCAATCGCGATTTGAGCGGCACGCCGACGCTCACGCGCAACGACGTGGCGCTGAACTTCGATTGGGGAACCGGCTCGCCCGATCCGCAGATTCCTCCCGATCGCTTCTCGGCGCGCTGGACGCGCACGCTGAACTTCCCGGCGGGCGTCGCCCGGTTCATCGTTCGCGCGGATGACGGCGTGCGCTTGACGATCGATGGCGCGCGCGCCATCGACGAATGGCACGACTCGTCGCCGACGACGTACACCAGAGACGTCAACCTGGCTGCCGGCCAGCACACGATCATCGTGGAATATTACGACAACATCGGCGGGGCGCTTGTCTCGTTCACATATCAGCCGGCGTCGTTCGCGGGCTGGAAGGGCGAATACTTCGCAAATCGCGATCTCAGCGGCGCGCCGGCGTTGGTGCGCGACGATCCGGCCCTCGACTTCAACTGGGGCAGCGGGTCGCCCGACCCGGCTGTGCCCGCCGACAACTTCTCGGCGCGCTGGACGCGCACGCTGAACTTCGACGCGGGGATTTACCTGTTCTCGTTGATCGTCGACGACGGAGCGCGGATGTACCTGGACGACGTCCGCATGATCGATGAATGGCACGACGGCTCGTCGACGTATAGCTTCACAACCGTGCTGATTGCCGGGCCGCACACGATTCGGGCCGAATACTACGAGCATACGTCGCAAGCGCGGGCGGGCCTGGCCTGGGCGCGGTTGATCGACACGCCAACGCCCACGGCCACCCCAACCCCCAGCCGGACGCCGACGAGTTCGTGGACGCCGACGCCGTCGCTTACACCCACGCCTTCGCTCACGGCCACGCCCACACTCTCCCCTTGACGCTGCGCCGCCACCTGTCTCCTACTGGAGAGCGCTTAGCGATTGTCTTCAAACTCACCACCAAGCCACCACCCCGCAAAAAACGCGGGGCAGGCGACACGAAGGGGCACCAAGAAAACTTGGAGATTCTTGGCGTCGCTTGCCCCCTTCAGGGGGTTGAGTCTTGGTGGTTAATCTGGCGGCTTTTCCGACAGGCTCTTAGAAAGTCCGGGATTCACCGCCGAGACGCTGAGGGCGCAGAGGATTTTTAGGCGCTCTCTGCCGGAAGAGGGGAAGAGGCGAGGTCTGAAAAACAATCGAGCCTCTGAGGAGGCCCAGAGGCTCGATCGGTGCGATGCAGGCGCGACCTATCCGCTGCACTCCAGCGAGGTCGTGTTGAAGAAGTATTCCTTCTCCAGCGTCTGCCCATCGCCGGAGACGACGGTTGCCTTATCATTGATGCTCGTCCCCAGTTCCCATTCAACGTCGAAGAACTTGGTCTTCAACTCGATGCCTTTGTAGAAGTATCGGTACACGCCGTTGCCGCCTGTCGCTTCGATCGAGATAGAGATGATGGCGTTGCCGGGCTTGTCTGCCGTCGGCGCTTTCCGGCAGCCGGCGATGTAGAACTGGAAGTCCAGCGGCCCGGACGAGGTTGCCGTGGGACGCGGGCGCGAAGCGGCGGTCGCCGTCGGCGTCGGTGTCGACTCGGGCGTATCGCTGGGTGTAGTCCCAGGTATGTCCGCAGGTGGCGCGGCCGGCGTCGAAGCGATGGGAACGGGCGTATCGGCGGGCGCGGATGGAGCCGTGTTGTCGTTGGCGCTCGGCTCCGATGGCGCGGTGGTCGCTGTGCGCGCCTCGCCACCGCACGCGCTGAGGAACAGCGCAACGCATAACGTGACGATCGTGATCTTCATGGCTCTGCTCCAAGATGGGGATCGGGCAGCGATCAGATGATCGCCGCGTGTCGTGTCGGCTCAATGCTGCGTATAAATTGGAATCCGGTTGAATACCGCCGGGGTGGGAGGACAGTGACGAGCGAACGGTGCACACCTACGCGCGCATCATACATCGCGCAGCCAGGGACTTCAATGGGAAGATTGGATTAGCATTCGCCCTCACTGCGGCTGATACGAGAAATCGATCCCACTCCGCTCGCAATTCTCGCAGCGCCAGCGGATGATCTCGTAGTACGGTTGCGGCGCTTGATCGATCTCCCAGACGACGTGACCGCCGCACTGTGCACACGTGCCCTGCATCAGCCAGCCGTAGATGCCCGGCGGGTTGATCCACGAGAGGAACGTTGCGACGGTGAGCGCGAGCAGGGCGACAGTGCCGCCGGTGTTCTGTGCGAGGAAAACGGCGGAAGCGAGAAACGCGAACGTCAGCACGGCGAGGATGGGGCGAACGGCGGTGTAACGGATGCCGAACATGAGACCTCCTCGAACAGAAGTCATCTCGAACGACGATCCAGACCCGGTTTCATTATAGCATCATCAGTAAAGCGCAGCAGACCGAAGGTCTCCTAAAGCAAGTGACCGGCACTTCAATAGTGCCGGTCACTTGCCGAGTGGCCCATGCGGGGTTCGAACCCGCGGTCTCCGCCTTGAGAGGGCGGCGTCCTGGTCCGCTAGACGAATGGGCCTCGCTGTTCGATTGGAGCGACCCGCCTCACGGCTGGCTCGACGTGCATACCTTCCACACGCCGTCTTCTTTGATCAACGTCACGTCCTGGGCGACTTGCCGGTCGCCGACGCTGCCCGTCACGCGCACGCTGGCTCGATCCTGGCCGGCGTTGTTCTCGACGAAGTTCAGTCCCGATATGTCGATGTGAATCTGCGCTTGCAGCCCGGTGAGGTCGACGTCGGGATTCAGACCGCCCGACGCGGCGAGCGCGTTGTCGATGGCCTCGCTGTCCGAGCGGCACGTCAGGTTCTTGACCTGCGTCAGATCGAGTTCGGCCATCGCCCGGAACCAGTTCCGCGCTGCCTCGACCGGGCCGGCCGGTTCATCATTGCCGCACCCGGCCAACACAACCGCGAGGCACAGCCACGCAATCAGCCAGGTGCAACGTGTCAGCGTTCTACGCGAGCCACACACTGGCGGCCATTCTACCAGCCGCTATGGCAATTGTCAATCGACCCGCTCTCGATGGCTCTCCTTCGCGTCCTCGCGGACGGCCCGCGAGCGGGCGTTGGGCGACAGTTCAACTGTCGCCCAAACATGTGTGCAACCACCAGACCCGCATGCATTGTGGTACAATCACCTTCACAAGACCCGGAGCAATCCGGTTCCTGTTCTCTATTGAATCAGCCAAGTGTGAGGATGTGTGATGATTTCCACCCACTGGACGCCTGAGCGCGTCTCAGCCTTTTTCGATCGCACCTTACTGGCGGTCGAAAAGCCGGCGCGCTACACGGGCGGCGAGCACAACTCCATCGTCAAAGACTGGGATGCCGTCTCAGTCCGGACTGCGCTAGTCTTCCCCGACGTTTACGAACTCGGCATGTCGAATCTGGGGCTGGCGACGCTGTACGACATCCTCAACCGCCGGCCCGACTTCCTGGCCGAGCGCGCGTATTGCCCCTGGACGGACATGGAAGCCATCCTGCGCCGTGAGGGCGTGCCGCTGTTCTCGCTGGAGACACGGCACCCGCTGGCCGCGTTCGATCTGATCGGCATCAGCCTGCCTTACGAGCAGTTGTACTCCAACGTCCTCAATCTCCTCGATTTGAGCGGCATCCCGATCTTCGCCGCCGACCGTGACGCGACTCACCCGATCGTCATTGCCGGAGGACACGCCACCTACAACCCCGATCCGATGGCCGATTTCATCGACGTGTTCGCAATCGGCGAAGGCGAAGAGATCATCATCGACTTTGCAGAGACGATAAAGAACTGGAAGTTGGACTGCCTGCAAAGCGGGCGTGGAAGTTTGAGCGGCCGTAGCGCCGTGGAGTTGAAGGCGTTGCGCGAGGATCTGTTGCGGCGCATCGCGCGCATTGACGGTGCGTACGTGCCGGCTTTTTACGAGGCGGCGTATCATCTCGATGGCACGCTGGCCGAGGTGAAACCGATCGTGCCCGAAGCCCCGGCGCGCGTCGCCAAGCGCATCGTGCCGGTGCTGCCGCCGCCGCTGACCCGATTCATCGTCCCGTTCCTCGACATCACGCACAACCGCGCGCCGATCGAGATTATGCGCGGCTGCACGCGCGGCTGCCGATTCTGCCACGCCGGCATGGTCACCCGCCCGGTGCGCGAACGCCGGGTCGATGAAGTCGTCGACGCCGTGGAAGAGATTCTGCAATACACCGGTTTCGAGGAGATCGCGCTGCTGTCGCTATCGTCGAGCGATTACACACACGTGAAGGCACTGGTCAGGGCCATCGCCGAAAAGTTCGGCGACAAGAATCTGTCGATCTCGCTGCCGTCGCTGCGCATCGAAACGGCCTCCGCCGATCTGCTGGAGGCATTGGGCGACAACAAGCGCGGCGGTTTCACCTTCGCGCCGGAGGCAGCCACCGAGCACATGCGCCGCGTGATCAACAAATACATCCCGACGCAGTTGATGATCGACACGGCGCGCGAAGTGTTCTCGCGCGGCTGGCGGACGGTTAAGCTGTACTTCATGATCGGCCATCCCGCCGAGACGCTGGACGACGTGCAGGCGATCATCGACCTGGCGAAAGCGGTATTGGCCGAGGGACGCAAGTTCCACGGCAAGGCGGCGCAGGTCAACATCGGCGCGAGCACGTTTGTGCCCAAGCCGCACACGCCGTTCCAGTGGGTTCCGCTCGACGACGAGACGATCGTCCGCCAGAAGCAGGCGCTGCTGCGGCGCGAATTGCGCGGCGCCGGCTTGAAGGTCAACTGGACCGATCCCGAAGAGACGCTGCTGGAAGCGTTCCTGTCGCGCGGCGATCGACGCCTGGGCGCGGTGATCTATCGGGCCTGGCAACTCGGCGCGAAGTTCGACGCCTGGCAGGAGCATCATCGGCCCCAGGCGTGGCAACAGGCATTTGAAGAGAACGGCCTCGATCCGAGCTGGTACGCGCGCCGCCCGCGCCCGATCGACGAAGTCTTTCCCTGGGATCACATCGACATCGGCGTGACGAAGAAGTTTCTGTTGCAGGACTTCCTGTGGAGCGCCGATGGGAAGACGCGCGTCGATTGCCGCGAGCATTGCTTCGCCTGCGGCATTTTGCCCAAATACAAAGTGATGCGCATGAACACGCCGGGCGATGCCTGGGAGTGCCCGGAGGTCAAGCCCTACGACCGGCGCGGCGCGAAGCCGCAGTCGGTATCGGATGTGATCCCGCTGCAAGTCGTCGCCTCCTAAGGAGCCGTCAAAGAATAAGTCCGCATGTCACCCTGAGAATTCCACAGCGCCGGGTGGCGATAGGCTCGAAGAAAGAAACTTGCGCGCTGCGTGCCTGCGCGGCGATGCATTCGCCGCGCTACCCCGTTGCGCCCGATGAATCGGGCTAGTCGGATTCATCCGACGCTGTGGTGTAGCCCGCCGAGTTCATCGGCGGGCGCACGCCGGCCATGGCGCAAGTTTCTGGGTAGTGAAGCGAAGGGTCTCGGCTTGTCGGGCAGAGATTCTTCGCTGCGCTCAGCATGACAAAACTGCGGAGTTATTTCTTGACAAGCCCTAAGTGACCGGCACTTGACAAGTGCCGATCACTTTCCTCTTATGACCCCACTGCAAAAAACCGGATTTAACCGCAAAGGACGCAACCCCGCAAAAAGAAGCGGGGCGGGCGGGCGCGAAGTTTTCTAGGTATTCTTTGCGTTCTTTGCGCTCTTCGCGGTGAGACAAGCCTTTTTTCAGAAGAGTCCTCTTGTGGAACAAGTTCCTCGCCAACGGGTCCGAATCACTTTCGCACGCGGCGAGAATGTGCGCTACGTCGGCCACCTCGATATGGTGCGGACGTGGGAACGCATCCTGCGCCGCGCCGATGTGCCGATGGCGTACTCGGAGGGCTTCAGCCCTCACCCGCGCCTGGCCTTCGCCGCCGCGTTGCCGGTCGGCTGCACCAGCGATCAAGAAGTGCTGGATGTGATCTTTTCGCATCCGTGCGATCTGGCCGACGCGCGCGCGCGACTGGAGCAGGCCGTACCGGCAGGCATTCACATCGTCGATGTTTCCGAAGTCCCCTATTCCGCGCCTGCGCTTCAGACCCAGACACGCGCCTCGGAGTTTGTCGTCACGCTGCCGCCGGACGTATCGATGGTGGAGGCTGAGGCGCGCGCTCAATCGTTGCTTGATGCGCCGTCGATCGAGCGGACGCGCCGCGACAAGACTTACGATCTGCGCCCATTGATTCTCGACATGTGGGTCGAGCCGGGCGAGGATGGCCGGGCGTGCATCGGAATGACGCTGAAGGCCGAAGAATCGGGCACGGGCAGGCCGGACGAGGTTGTCGCGGCGCTGGGTTGGGAGGCGACAGCGGTTCGCATTCATCGGCGCAAAATGATCTTCGCTTTCTCAACCACTGCATCGGATGGACATCGGATAAACGAATGCTGACCGCGCTGCTTGCCATCCGTTTACCCGTTGCTCATTCGTTGCCTCGCTCCTTTCCTGCCAAACACGATCGCCCAGGTGGCGAATTGCCGTTCTTGACAACTCGGCTCAAGCCGGTATAATGGCAACGTTCCGCGGCCCTGTGGTGCTGGCCGCGAATTGTTCGAGTAGAGTCGGAGGGTCTCGTGTACGCAGTCTTTCAAGTTGGCGGTCGACAGTATCGCGCGACCGAGGGTGATCGGATTCAGGTCGAGCGGCTGCCACACGCCGTTGGCGAGAAGGTGGAGATCGATCAGGTGATGCTGCTGACGGACGGCGACAAAGTGACCGTGGGTCAGCCCATCGTCGCCGGCGCGAAAGTGTTGACCGAAGTCGTCGAGCAGGGCAAGGGCAAGAAGATCATCGTCTTCGACTACCGGCCCGGCGGCAAGCGGCATCGCGTGAAGAACGGCCATCGCCAGAACTACACCTGGCTCAAGGTCGAGAAAATCATCGCGGCCTAGGACGAGGTTGACATGGCACACAAGAAAGGCGGCGGCTCCAGCCGCAACGGCCGAGACAGCAACGCGCAGCGCCTGGGCGTGAAGAAGTACGGCGGCGAGCGCGTGCGGTCGGGTCACATCATCGTGCGTCAGAACGGCACGCGCATCAAGCCCGGTTACAACGTCGGGGTAGGCAAGGACTACACGCTGTTCGCGACGATCGACGGGGTGGTGAAGTTCGAGCCGTTGCCGGGTGATCGCAAGCGTGTCAGTGTGTATCCGGTCGAGGAAGGGACGCCGGCCTAGCCGGCAGGAGCACAGTCGTATGAAGAAAGAGATTCACCCGCAGTGGTATCCTGAAGCGAAGGTGTACTGCAACAGCGAAGTCGTGATGACCGTCGGCGCGTCGGTGCCGGAACTGCACGTCGAAGTGTGGTCGGGCACGCACCCGTTCTACACCGGTCAGCAGCGCATCGTCGACTCGGAGGGCCAGGTCGAGCGCTTTGTCAAGCGCCTGGAGCGCCGCGAGGGGCTGAGTCCCACGTCGAGGCGCAGCAAGGCCGAGCGGCGGCGTGAGCGCCAGACGATCGTCGAACTGGTGGACGAAGAGTCTACGCCATCCGGCGGGGCCAGGTCTGAATAAGTCGTAGTCTCCCGCAGCGCGGGCAACGAGCGAAATGTAACGCACGAGAGGGCAGAGAGAAACATCTGCCCTTTTTTGATAACTGCTCACGCCCTTGCGCACGGAGATGAATCTCCGCGCTGAAATCACGAAGCCTGCTCAAGCAGGCTGGCTTGCTCCTGAGCCGGATTGATCCGGCTTCGTATGATTAGCCCGACGATTGATCGTCGGGCGATGCGGGCGGTGAGCAGTTACCTTATTTTGTTAGAAACAGCCGAAAGTTCACCACTACGCCCCCGCCCAGCGTGCCCCTGCTGCTGCGCAGCGGACAGGGCGTGTCCGAGCTTTGCGTCGGGGGCGCGCCAGGCGAGACTCCACCCCTGAAGAGGACAAGCGACACAAAGAAAGCTTGGAGATGCTTGGCGTCATGGTGCCTTGGTGGTTACTACGGCGACCTCTTAGCGGCGAGGCGGACAGAGGAAGGATGGAGAGGTTGCCCATCTGCCCATGAAACCACACGAAGGAGAGTAGATGGACAGCAAACACGGCGGCGGTATCGAAGTGGTGTGCGGCAGCATGTTCAGCGGCAAGACCGAGGAGCTGATCCGGCGCGTGCGCCGGGCGAAGATTGCGCGGCAGAAGGTGCAGGTGTTCAAGCCCGTCATCGATACGCGCTACGCCGTGAAGAAAGTGACTTCGCACAACGGCATGGACACCGCAGCCGTGCCGGTCGAATCGGCGCAGGCCATTCTGGATCGCGTGGAATCCGACACGACCGTCGTGGCGATCGACGAGGTGCAGTTCTTCGGCCCGGATGTCGTGCCGGCGTGCCAGGTGCTGGCCGAGCAAGGCGTGCGAGTGATCGTCGCCGGGCTGGACATGGACTTTCGCGGCGAGCCGTTCGGACCGATGCCGCAGTTGATGGCCGAGGCCGAGCAGGTGGAGAAGCTGCAGGCCATCTGCGTGGTGTGCGGCGCGCCGGCCAGTCGCACCCAGCGGCTGATCGATGGGCGTCCGGCTTCGTACGACGACCCGATTATCCTGGTCGGCGGCAGTGAGTCGTACGAGGCGCGCTGCCGGCTGCATCACGAGGTGCCGGGCCGGCCGCGAAGAGAGTGATGGGGGGACGCCAGAGATGGCCGAGCCGTTCAATCTCTGCGCGCTCCGCGCTCTCTGCGGTGAGATTCTGTGGTTGTGTGTCGAGGGAGGAGGTATGGCTGCCTACGATGCTTATCTCGGCGAAGTGTTACTGGATGCAGCGACCGTGCAGCGCCGCGTGTCCGAACTGGCGCGGCACATCTCCGACGATTACCGCGATCGGAAGCCGTTATTGGTGTGCGTGCTGAAGGGCGGCATCGTCTTCCTGGTCGATCTGATCAAGCACATCGACATCCCACACGCGATCGACTTCATGGCCGTGTCGAGTTACGGAGCCGGCGCGCGCGAATCGACCGGCGCGGTGCGCATCATCATGGACCTGGAGCAGGACATCGCCGGACGGCATGTGCTGCTGGTGGAAGACATCGTCGACAGCGGGCGGACGCTGCACTACATCTACAATCTGCTCAAGCCGCGCGGCCCGGCCAGCCTGCGCGTCTGCGCCCTGCTGAATAAGGTCGAGCGGCGTGAGATCGATGTGGCGCTGGACTACGTGGGCTTCGATATTCCGAACAAGTTCGTCTTCGGCTACGGCCTCGACCTCGACGAGCTGTTCCGCAACCTGCCATTCGTCGGCGTGCTCAAAGACGAGTTGCTGCCCACATAGCCCCATTTCCTCAGCATTTCCGAGGCCGATGAGATTCCTCATCGGCCTCGCCGTTTTCATTCCCCAAAACATGATCGATGTCATTCCCCTGCACCCATCTCTCCCCTAGAATGGCAGAAGAGTTGTGCGGCGATCCCACCATTCTAGGGGAGGATTCTCATGAAACGCTTTCTGATACCGGTTCTCTTGCTGGCCTTTCTGCTCTCGGCCTGCAGCCAGCCCTCACCGGCCCAGCAGACATCGGGCGACATCCCTGCCGACGCAGCCGCCGTAATCGCCGAGCGCGGCCTGACGCCGGACGACGTGTACGCCGCCGTCAAGACGTATATGCCCACCGGCCAGACCGATCCGTACATCATGATCGCGTCCGGCGGGCAGTCCGGCCAGGTGCTCGTGATCGGCGTGCCGTCGATGCGCATTCTGAAGATCATCGGCGTGTTCACGCCGGAGCCGTGGCAGGGCTACGGTTACGGCGGCTCGAGCGATGAAGTCCTGAAGGGCGGTTACATGCCCGATGGGAGCGCATTGACGTGGGGGGACACGCACCATCCCAACCTTTCGGAGACGAAGGGCGAGTACGACGGCGAGTTCGCTTTCATCAACGACAAAGCCAATGCGCGCCTGGCCGTGATCAGCCTGCGCGACTTCGAGACGAAGCAGATCGTCAAGAACCCCAACGCCATCAACGACCACGGCGGCGCGTTCGTCACTCCCAACACCGAATACGTGATCGAAGGCCCACAGTACGCCGCGCCGATCGGTTGGGAGTACGCGACGCTCGACGAGTACCAGGAAAAGTATCGCGGCCTAATCACGTTCTGGAAGTTCGATCGCGTCGAGGGCCGCGTGGACCCGAGCCAGTCTTTCCAGATCGAACTGCCGCCGTACTGGCAAGACCTGTGCGATGCGGGCAAGGGCGTGAGCGACGGCTGGTTCTTCTGCAATTCGTTCAACGTCGAGATGGCGACCGGCGGCGTCGAGCTGGGCAATCCGCCGTTTGAGGCGGGCACGGCCCGGGGCGATACCGACTACCTGCACATCTTCAACTGGAAGAAAGCCGAAGAGGCGGTGCAGGCCGGTCAGACCGAAACCATCAACGGCATGAAGGTCATCCGGCTACAGACGGCGATCGACGAAGGCATTCTGTACTTCACGCCCGAGCCGAAAAGCCCGCACGGTTCCGATGTGACACCAGGCGGCGAGTACGTCGTCGTCGGCGGCAAGCTCGATCCGCACGTGACGATTTATTCCTTCGCCAAGATTCAGGAAGCGATCCAGGCCGGCGGCTTGAGCACCGATGTGTTCGGCGTGCCGGTGATCCCGCTCGACAGCAGTACGGAAGCGCAGGTCGAGCTCGGCCTCGGCCCGCTGCACACCGTCTTCGACGATAAGGGCTACGCCTACACCTCGCTGTTCCTCGACTCGGCAGTCGCGCGCTGGACGCTCGGCGGCCCGTATGACGATAAGAATCCGGAGCCGGGCTGGACGCTGGTGCAGAAGCTGGGCGTGCACTACAACATCGGCCACATCGCCGCCGCCGAAGGCGACACGGCCTCGCCCGACGGCCAGTACGTCGTCGCGCTCAACAAATGGAGCAGCGACCGCTTCGCCAACGTCGGCCCGCTGCTGCCACAGAACTTCCAACTGATCGACATCTCCAGAACCGGCGACCAGATGAAGCTGTTGTACGACATGCCGATCGGCATGGCCGAGCCGCACTACGCGCAGATCATCAAGGCCGACAAGCTCAAGCCGTTTGAAGTCTATCCCGAAGTCGGCTGGAATCCCGAGACGATGAGCGTCGATCCGAATGCCGTCACCACTCCTGACCAGGCGCGCGTCGAGCGCAGAGGCAACACCGTAGAAATTTGGATGGTCGTCGTCCGCTCACACTACACGCCAGAGCGCATCGAGATCAAGAAGGGTGATCACGTGATCTGGCACCTGACCAGCATCGAGCGCACGCGCGACGCGACGCACGGCTTCGCGCTATCGGGCTACAACATCAACCTGAGCCTGGAGCCGGGCGAGGCACAGACCATCGAATTCGATGCCGACATGGCGGGCACGTTCACCTACTACTGCACGGAGTTCTGCTCGGCGCTGCACCTGGAGATGGTGGGGTACTTCTTGGTCGAGCCGTGACCTCACCCCGGCCTTCGGCCACCCCTCTCCTGTGCATTGCACAGGA
>DATBWU010000318.1:0-37028 GCA_036514635.1 Anaerolineae bacterium
GTCCGTCAACGGATGGGTAAGCGGACAAACGGATCGGAACGGACGCGGCTACAATCCGTTTCTGTCCGTTTGTTCGTTTGGCCGAAGGCAGTCCGTTGACAGCATCCGTCTCACTCCGGCTTGTGGAAAATGTCATCCAGCAGCGACTTGACACGCTGCCTGCGCACGGCGGTGTCTTCTGCATCGATCTCGATCGATAACCACACTTCGCCCTGCGCGCGCTCGCCCGGCCACTTGATCGATTGGCCGTTGTCCAGCTTGATTTTTCCCGACTTACTCCACGCGCCGCGCCATGTGCCAGATGCACCGATGCGCACGACGACGGCATCACCCGACTTCATCCCGCCCGGCATCTCCGATACAGGCAGATCGAGCCGCTGGTCATCGTCGAGGACAATCGCCGCCATATCGCCTTCGAGTCGATCGATGACACCTCTCAGTTCCTCAGCCATAGTCCACCTGCAAATCTCACCGCAACCCCCTGAAGGGGGCAAGCGACACGACCCCGCAAAAGAACGCGGGGCGGGCGAGCGCGAAGCACTTGTTTGATGGTTGGCTGGCTGCTTGCGCCCCGCTCTGCGGGGTCGGCTCTCTTCGCGTCCTTCGCGCCTTCGCGGTTCAAGTTCTCATCTGTCGGTCTGCACGTTCAGAGTCGAACCGTCCGTCGTGACGGTGATCGTCCCACTCTGGTCGGTGCGATAAATCGTCACGCCGGCCGCATTCAGCCGATCAAGTATTTCTTGATGCGGGTGGCCGTAGCGGTTGCCCTGGCCCGCGCTGATGATCCCGATCTGGGGATCAACCGCCGTGAGAAACGGCTCGCTGGTGCTGCTGCGGCTGCCGTGATGCCCGACCTTGAGTACCGTGCTGCGCACATTCGTACCGCTCGCCAAAATGGCCTGTTCCTCCGGCTCCTCGGCGTCGCCGGTGAACATGAAGCTGATGCTGCCATAAGTCAGCTTGATGACGATCGAAGCGTCGTTTGTATCTCCTTCGTCCTGCACAAACTTCTCGTCCGGCGCCAACACCTCGACCGTCACTGCCGGGTCGAACGGGATCGGCGTG
Source organism: Anaerolineae bacterium (assembly GCA_036514635.1). Taxonomy (GTDB): domain Bacteria; phylum Chloroflexota; class Anaerolineae; order Fen-1058; family Fen-1058; genus DASSFZ01. Next base: position 1,066 of record DATBWU010000318.1, read on the forward strand.
CCGGTGCGCACCTGGATCGCGTTCACCTTCAGGTCGCGAATGTCGGTCAGGAATCGTTCATAGATTTTGGTTGTGTGCACCTGGCCGGTCAGTGCGACGTTGGCGACCGGGAAATTCTCCAACACCTCCGGCAACCCGCCGATGTGATCGGCGTCGGGATGCGTGGCGACCATCACGTCGAGTCGTTGTGCCCCCCACTCACGCAGCTTGGGGAGAATCACCTCGCTCGCATCGCGATCCGAGTTGCCGCCATCGATCAGCATCGTCGATCCATTGGGCGAATGGATCAGGATCGAATCGCCCTGGCCGATGTCCAGAAAGGCGACAGTCAGCGTGCCACCGCCCGGCGGCGGAGCGCCCGGTGTAGCCGTCGGCGTGGGGACACACGCCGCCAGGAACAACACGAGTGAAACGAATAACGTGAGTAAACGTGTACGATTCATGCCAGTCCTCCGCGTGTTAACGACCAAGATACACAGTCACCAAGAGAACCGCGTGCCCTGATGTCTTTGGGGTTAGTCATCAACTCCTAAATTCGTACGCTTCCAGCTCGACCTGCTGCTGCTGTCCCTCTTGATTCAGCGTGACGTGCCAACGCGGCAGCCAGGCCAGCCCGAAGACATCGACCGTGATGTCGGCGCGACGCGGCGTCAGTTTCAGTTCCTCTACCTGCTCCAGCGCATCGACCCACTTCTGCGACACTTCCGCGATCTCTTCTTCGAGCGACGTGTTGAGCTCGTTCAACGTCTCGTGCAGGTCGGCCATCTCACCTTGCGACTCTTCGATCTCGCGCTCGGCGTGACCCGTGTTGCCGCGCCGCCGCATCGCCCACGCCACCGCGTACGACTGCCGCCGCCCGCGCAGGAAGTTCCACACCGTCTCGGCCAGCGCCCAATGCTCCTCGCGTTTGCGGGCGCGATACTCTTCCGTGTCGCGCGTCAACTCGCGCTGCTCCCTGGCGATCTTAGCCTCCAGGCGCGCGATCTGCATCGCATAACTCTTGCGCACCCGGGCGATCTCGTCGTCACGCTTCGCGCGGACGGCATCTTCGATGCGCGCGCGGAACTCGCGGGGCTTGTCGCCCGGCTGGCCGGTGATCTTCAATAGCGGGTGATACGACACGGACACGGCGGTGTGGTGATACACGTAATCGACAAAGTCCTTCTGCAGCGCCGCGAATGCGCGCGCGTTGCCGATGCCCGGCGGCAGCGGCTCGAACTGCGCCTCGTCGGCGGGCGGAGCCTGCAAGGCCGCCGGATCGACCGCGATCGTGTGCGCCTTGTCCCACTCGACCGGCGCGGCCTTCGGCCTGACTTCGTGCAGGCGCGCCTCCGAGCAGCGATAATCGATGCCGCGCCGCCGATCGGTGATGCGCGCCGATCCCACGGCCAGCCAGTGCGGCGTGTACACCAACTGCTTATCCTCGATCAACACTGTCACGCTTTCGCGCTCCTCCCACTGCCGCACGGCCCACTCGACGGCGACGGTCGGCGGGAGGAAGAATTGCGTGACTTCAGGGGGCAAGGTCGGCGGCTGCGATGTGAAGGATGAAGGCTGAGGGATGAGGGATGAAGGGCGGATTGCAGATTGTGGACTTACGATGGCGGATTGCGGGGCAACCGCTTCGGGCGCACGTTCACCAACCTCCAACTTCCACGCCCGCTTCGCGGGCAGTCCAACCTCCAATCTCAAGTTACGTATTTCTTGCTTCGTCAACGGCCCGCGCAGATAACTCATCGTCCAACGTGATTGCAAAACGATCGGCTTGGTCTCGTGGACGTTATGCAGGACGAATACGCGCGGCGGCAATCGACTCAACGCCGCTTCGAGCGCGTCGCGCTCCAGGCCCGCGCCCGATTCGGACGCCGCGCTCTCCAGCCCGTCGAGCACGCGCGCCTTGTCGCGCTCGGTGCGCAGGCGGCCGATGAACCACATGCCGATGTTCGCCAGACCCTTATAATCCAGATCGACCGGGTTCTGCGTCGCGAGCGCGATGCCCAGGCCCATCGCTCGAGCCTGCTTGATCAGGCCCAGCAACAATGATTTGGTCGGCGGGTTCTTGGGATACGGCGGGCAGTAGCCGAAGATTTCGTCGAAGTACAGCAAAGCGCGCAGCGTCGTCGTCCCGCTCTGCCGCCGCAGCCAAGTCGTGATCTGCCCCAGCAGTATCGTCACGAAGAATAGCCGCTCGCCGTCGCTCAGGTGAGCCAGGTAGAAAATCGACGCGCGCGGGCGGCCGTCGCTCGTGTGCAGGAGCGATTCGATCTCAAGCGGCTGGCCCGTTCGCCACGCTTCAAAACCGGGCGAGGCGATCAGGTTGTTCAGCGACGCGGCCAGCTCAAAACGATCCTTCTGCGGAAAGAAGGCTTCCAGCTCGAACACGCCGATCTGCGCGATGGGCGGCTGCTGGATCGCGCGAATCAACGCGGGCACGTCGAAGCGCTCGCCGTTGCGCCACGCGCGCTCGAACAGGTGCGAGAGCAAAATGTGCTCGCGGCTCTGAACCGGATCGGCCTCCACGCCGACCATGGCCAGCAGCGCCGAGACCACGCTGCTGATCTGCGCACGTATTTCTTCTTCGTGGCCGTCCCACTCGACGCCCGGCGCTTCCGCCGACTGCAAAATGTCGACCGGGACGCCCGCATCGCTGCCCGGCGTGAAGAGCGTGATTTCGGCGCGCTCGCGGAGTTGGCGGACGCGCTCCGGCGTGAGGTTCCACTCGGCGCGGCCCGACTTCCAGCGCTCGGCGACCTGCGCGGCCAGCGTCGGCGCGTCGATGCCTTTCTCAAACGCCTCTTCCTGACTGATCCACGGCTCGAAGTTCGATGGATTCGCGTCCGGGAACAAGAGCGCCAGATTGGAAATGTCGCCTTTGGGATCGATGATGATCGCCGGCAGGCCGTCGATCAACGCTTCCTCGATCAGATCGATGCCGAGGCCGGTCTTGCCCGATCCGGTCATGCCGAGGATCACCGCGTGCGTCGTCAGATCGCGCGTCTCGATCTGCACGCCATCGCCGAGTTGCTGCGTCGCGAGATCGAATCGCTTCCCCAGATACAGTCGGCCACGCTGATCGAGGTCGGTCATGGGAACCCCTGGATGGTTAGTTGGTTGGATGGTTGGTTAGTTGGATGGTTGGATGGTTGGTTAGTTGGATGGTTGGATGGTTGGATGGTCAGATAGTTGGCTGGCGCAATTGTATCCGAGGCAGAGGAGAAGAGCAACGGATGCCTTCAACTTCGGCGCAGCGAATAAACGGATGCGACATCTCGCTGACTCGCTGACTCGCTGACTCGCTGACTCGCTGACTCGCTGACTCGCTGACTCGCCGACTCGCTGACTCGCCGACTCGCTGACTCGCCGACTCGCTGACTCGCTGATTCGTTGTCTATGCGTTGGCGCGCACACTGCACCTATCAAACGCCGAGTGAAGAAGTCCGTTGCTCGCGAGTGCCCCAGGCCGTGTGTAGTTCCACGCTTCGCGATCCGGCGTGGTGATGCGTCCCCCCGCTTCTTCGACGATCACCTGGCCGGCGGCTCCATCCCACGGCTTGAGCGCCAGGTTGAACCACAGGTCTACCCATCCGGCGGCGAGATAGCACATTCCCAACGCCGCCGAACCGATCGCTCGCACGCTACGACACTCGGCGGCGATGCTGTACAACAACGCCAGCGACTGATCACGCACATCGGCCGACCGACCCCAGTCGAGCGCCAGGATAGCGTCTTGCAGGCGATTGACCGTTGAGACGCGAATCGGCGATCCGTTCCAGTGCGCGCCTCGCCCGCGTTCCGCCGTGAAGAGATGATCGCGCAACGGATCGTAAATGACGCCGATGATCGGGCGCTCACGCTCGACGACGCCGATCGATACGGAGAAGCAGGGGAAGTGTCGGGCGTAGTTCGTCGTGCCGTCGATGGGATCGACAATCCACAGCGTCTCGGCGTCGGGCGGCGGTTGCAGGTTCTCTTCGCCGAGGATCGCCGCATCGGGGAATCGGGCGCGGATCGCGGCGACGGCGGCATCTTGCGCCAATACATCGACCTCGGTGACGATGTCGCGAAATCCTTTTTCGGAGATCGTCACCGGCGTGTGAAAGCGATCCAGTGCCACCGCCCCCGCCGCACGCGCGCCCTGGACCGCCGTGCTTAAGAGAGAAGGCGTGTGGTTCATCGGTTGATGATTTGATTGACCGCCGCAAGCGCCTGACTGTGCACAGCATCCGGCGGATCTCCGGCGGCGACGGCCAACACCGCGCGCCTGACCTCCTCGGCCACATCGGGCCAGTACGGCACCAACGGCTCAGAGACGGCAGAAGGCAGAAGGTCTAGCGCGGTGGCATAGGCGGGCGTTTCGGCATAGTGTGCCCTGAGCCGTTCCGTCGCCGACGCGCGCAGCGGCAACTGGCCTGTGCTCAAGGCCCAGGCTAAGGTCTGATCGGTTTCGGCGAACCATCGTGCGAACAGCCACGCGGCGAGCTGCTTTTCCGGTGTGCTGTGTAGAATAACCCACGCCGGCCCGCGTACCTCCAGCGTCGCCGGGAGCTGGCCGTGCGGAACCGGCGTCGCTCCCCAGCGAAAGCCGCCGCGATTCTTAACGGCCAGGTCGATCGCGCGCAATTCAGCGGTGTCGGCGAAGATCATCGCCACGCGGCCCGTGCTGAAAGCCTCCACGTCGGCGTCCGGGCCGGGCGTGCGATAGAAGCACCCTCCCTGCGCCGACTCGGACAAGGTCTCGAGCATCTTCACACCGGCCTGGCCGCTGAAGCCGGCGGCTTTGCCGTCGGGCGTGAGCAGCGGCGCGCCGCGACTGCGGAACCACGCCGACACGAACTCCGGTCGCGGGGCGAAGCCCAAACCGAACACATCCGGCTGCCGATCTCCGTTGCGATCGACCGTCGTCACCAGGCACACCTCGCGAAACAACGGCCACGAATCAGGCGGTGTCAAGTAACCCGCCGCCGCAAGCCGATCGGCGTTGTACACCAACACCGTGCCCTCACCGCCGACCGGGAAACTGACCAGTGCCTGGTCGCGGTTCGGATCGCGGTTCGCATCGAGCGTCGCCGGATATAGATCGGCCAGGTCGGCATCGCTCAGCCCATAGCCCGCATCGGCCGCGTATGCCTCGACCGGCACGACAGCTTCACCCAGGCGCGCGGCGTCGAGGGGCAGGGCCAGGACCACATCCGGCGCGCGCCCGGATTCGATCGCCGTTTTGAGCGTGTTCATCAGCGACGCTTCATCGCCGTGATATTCCGGCACGACCAGGATGCCCCACGGGTTCGTCGCGTTGAACTCGTCGATCTGGGCAAGCAGAGCCGCGAGGCTGTCGCCTTCTGCGCTGTGCCATAGAATGATCGTCTGGCCGTTGGGGTCGGTCGAGGCAATCGTGGCCGGCGGCTCCGGCGGGCTACAGGCGACCAGCGCAGCAAAAAGAAGAACGAGCAGAAAGTTGCGCGAACGATAGATCATCATTCCTCGGCAGGCGCGGCAGATTATAACACGCGACGGGCTTCACCCCAGTTCTCTCTGTGTTCCCCTTCCCCGCCCGCCAGGCAGAGGAAGGGGAAGGCGAGGTTCGATTGTCGCTTATATTCCAGCGGGGTATACTCAGCCCCGGGCCGGGCACGTATCCAGTATTCTCCATCGGCAGTGCGACCATCCTGAATCTCCACGAATGGGCCACAGCGCAATAAGGGAGGACGCATGTCAACCAGCATTCATCGATCAGCATTTCTCACTTGACACTCCACCCGAATGCGGTATATTTAGTGTCAAAAGTACACCAAACCGGCCGTAAGCCCGGCTTCCGAGAAGGCGACCTCATGAAAACACTCACCGTCGGACTGGCGCAGATTTACCCTAAACTGGGTGACGTGCGCGCCAATTGCGAGCTGCACATGCAGTTCGTCGAGCGCGCCATCGCGCAGCAGGTGAACCTGCTGGTGTTCCCCGAGCTGTCGCTGACCGGCTACACGCTGCAAGACCTGGTGCGAGAAGTAGCGATGCACCCCACCGCCGAGCATCCCGCCTTCGCGTCGATGCTCGACGCCAGCCGCCGGCTCGATCTGGTCGTCGGCTTCGCCGAAGTCGACGATCGCGGGCGGTTCTTCACATCGGGGGCGTATCTGTCGCAGGGCAAAGTCGTGCACCTGCACCGCAAGGTGTATCTGCCCACCTACGCGCTGTTCGACGAGGGGCGCTACTTCGATTTGGGCGAATCGGTGCGCGCGTTCAACACGCGCTTCGGGCGATTCGGCCTGTTGATCTGCGAGGACTTTTGGCACGCCAGCCCGCCCTACCTGTCGTGGCTCGACGGCGCGGACGTGTTGATCCTCACCTCGTCCAGTCCCGGTCGCGGGTTGGGTTACTCCGGCAAACTCGGATCGTCGCGCTTCGTCGAGACGGTGAACCAGGCCTACGCCGCGCTGTTCGGCACCTACGTCATCCACGTCAATCGCTGCGGCTTCGAAGACGGCCTGAACTTCTGGGGCGGCTCGACCGTCTTCAGCCCGGAAGGCGATCTGATCGTGCAGGCGCCGTATTTTGAAGAGGCACTCGTGGTAACCCAGATCGATCTCGATCAGATCCGCCGCACGCGCACGCGCCTGCCGCTCTTGCGCGACGAGCGCCCGGAAGTCGCGCAGCGCGAGCTTCAGCGCATCATGTCCGAGCGATATTAACCGCCAATTGGTTTGATAGTTGGCTGGTTGGTTCTCTTTGCGGTGAGAAAAGGCCATTATGAACCCAGACGACAAGCTCAAAATCGATCCCGAAGTGACGCGCACGGTGCTGAAGCATTTTCTGCGCGACGAGATCCGCAAGGTGGGCTTCGAGAAGGCCGTCGTCGGCGTGTCGGGCGGCCTCGACAGCACGGTGGCGTGCTACCTGGCCGCGCAAGCGATCGGCCCGCAGAACGTGCTGGCGCTGCGCCTGCCGTACAAGACTTCCTCGCCGGACAGCCTGGAGCATGCGCAGATGGTGATCGACGCGCTCGGCGTCGAATCGGACACCATCGACATCACGCCGATGGTCGATCCGCTGATCGAGCGGCTGCCCGACATGAACGCGGTGCGCAAGGGCAACGCCATGGCCCGCGCGCGGATGATTGTGTGGTACGATCGCTCGGCGGCAATCAAGGGCCTGGTCGTCGGCACGAGCAACAAGACGGAACTGCTGTTGGGCTACGGAACCCTCTTCGGCGATATGGCGGCAGCAGTCAACCCGCTGGGTGACCTGTACAAGACGCAGGTGCGGCAACTGGCAAAGTATCTCGGCGTGCCGCAGCCGATCATCGACAAGCCGCCCTCCGCCGATCTGTGGATCGGCCAGACCGACGAAGGCGAGATGGGCCTGACTTACGCCGAGGTCGATCGGCTTCTGGTCTTGCTAGTCGATGAGCGTTATACGCCCGCCGAGGTGATCGACGCCGGCTTCGACGCCAAATTCGTCGAGCGCGTGTGGCGCATGGTGCGCGTCAATCATTTCAAGCGGCGCGGGCCGGTGATTGCCAAGTTGAGCAGCCGGACGATCGGGGTGGATTTCAACTACTTGAGAGATTGGGGCTACTGATCATTGTTCCCTGCTCACTGTTTACTGACTCACCTTACGCACACAAGGCCAACGTCATTGCGAGAACTCCACATCGCCGGGTAGCGATATGCCTGAAGACAGAAACTGGCGCGGCGTGTCCGCGCGGCGATGAATTCGCTGCGCTACTCCGCTGCGCCCGATGAATCGGGCTAGTCGGATTCATCCGACGATGTGGTGTAGCCCGCCGAGTTCATCGGCGGGCGGGCACAACCTGGCAACGGCCCAAGTTTCTGAATAGGCAGCGTAGCCGCCGAAGCAATCGCTTGAGCCAGCCGGATGAGATTGCTTCGCTGCCCGCCACGCTGCGCTCGCGGCTTCGGCTACTCGCAATGACTCTGCGTAAGGTGAGTTACTGACTCACCTTACGCAGTCGGGCAGGACTTTACCGCAGAGTGCGCGGAGAACGCAGAGATTTGCTTGGAAATCCGCTCCGCGCCCTCTGCGTTCTCGGCGGTGAAATGGTCTCTTGCGTAAGGTGAGTTACTGAGTTAGAGTGGAATGACACAAGAGCGGCCCATCGCGTCTGACCTGCAGGCCATTCCGAAGGCGCTCCAGTTGTACCTGGAGATCAGCCAGTATCCCATCCTGGCCAAGCGTATCCGCGAGCAAATGCGGCTCGAGCTGTTCGCGCGCGGCGTGATCCGGCCAGAGACATTCGAGCAGGAAATTCGCGACAAGGCGATCCGCTCGCAGGCGCTGGAGGGCCTCAGCAATCCCTTCGAGCAGGAACCCACCGAAGTGTGGCAGACGCGCATCGAGAAAATTCGCGACGACCTCACCGATTTCTACTTCGCCTACAACCTGCCGCACGACCTGTTCCGCGAGATCGTGCAAAGCATCATCGCCCAGCGCGCGCCGGCCCAGGAAGTCATCCTCACCTTCAACCCCGAACTGGCCCCGTGGGACCTGCTCTTCGCGCAGGGCGAGGCGTACGAGAGCGCGCCTCCCGAAAAACGCGCCCACGTCGAGCACCACCTGCGCGAGATCATCGTCGTGCTGATCAAAGGCATGATCTCCGACCAGCTCGACTTCGTGCGCGTGGCGCGCGAGTACTTCACGGTCAAAGACCTGAAAGAGGTCTACAACCGCCGCATCGGGCGCGGCAAGATCGGCGGCAAGGCCGCCGGCATGTTGCTGGCGTACAAGATCATTCAGCGCGAAGGCAAGCTGCGCGGCATCGACACGGAGAACGGCATCACCATCCCCGATTCGTATTACATCGCCTCGGACGTCTTCTACGACATTCACGCCAAGAACAACCTGTTCCGCTTCATGAACCAAAAGTACAAGAGCCACGAGCGGATGCTAGAAGATTACCCGATCGCGTTCGAGGCCTACGTCAACAGCCAGATGCCGGAATACGTCGAGTGGGAACTGGCGCGCTTGTTGGATCGATTGAAGGATGCGCCGATCATCGTGCGATCGTCGAGCCTGCTGGAGGATAACTTCGGCAAATCGTTCGCGGGCAAGTACGACAGTTTCTTCCTGCCCAACCAGCGCACGCACGAGGAGAATCTGCGCGCGCTGACGACGGCGATCAAAAAAGTGTATGCCAGCGTCATCCGGCCCGAAGCGCTGATCTACCGCGAGCAGGTCGGCCTGACCGACTACGACGAGCGCATGGCGATCATGATCCAAAAGGTCGAAGGCGAGCGCTATGGCCGATACTTCTTCCCGGCTTTCGCCGGCGTCGCGTTCAGCCAGAACCCGTATCGCTGGAGCCCGCGCATTCGCGCCGAGGATGGGTTCATGCGGCTGGTGACCGGCCTGGGCACGCGCGCCGTCGAGCGGGTCGGCAGCGATTACCCGCGCATGGTCGCGCTTAGCCATCCCACGCTGCGGCCCGAGCAGACGGCCTCTGCGCTGCGGCGCTACTCGCAGCGCCAGATCGATGTGCTGGACATCGAAGAGAACACGCTGAAGACGCTATCCGTCAGCCAGGTGCTGGGCGCGGACTACCCGGCCTTGCAGACGATCATCTCGATCGATGAAGGTGACTACCTCCGGCCGCTAGCGGGCCGCGCCCTGTCGCTCGATCCGAGCCGGATGGTCGTCACATTCGATCGGCTGTTGTCGTCGCCGGCGCTGGCCGACCAGATGCGCCGGATGCTGGACTGCCTGGAAAAGACCTATAACCGCCCGGTCGATACGGAATTCGCCGGCGAGGTGCTATCGACGTACCCTGAATTGCAGGTGCGCGTTTCACTGCTGCAATGCCGGCCCCTGAGCCAGCGCCATCCCGATCAGCGCACGGCCATCCCCGCCGACATCCCGCCCGAGGCGATCGTGTTCACCGCCAATCGCCAAGTGCCGCACGGTTACGTCGATACCATCGGCTACATCGTGTACGTCGATCCGCGCGCCTACGCGCGTATCCCTGACACGCAAACGCGCATCGAGATCGGACAGGTCGTCAGCCGGCTCAATCAGGCGCTGGCGAGCGAGCGCTTCATCCTGATGGGGCCGGGTCGCTGGGGCACGTCGAACTTGCAGTTGGGCGTCAAGGTGACGTACGCCGATATTTACAACACGGAGGTCTTGATCGAGATCGCGCACGAAGTCGAGGGCATCGTGCCGGAAGTGTCGTACGGCACGCACTTCTTTCAGGATTTGGTCGAGGCCGACATCTATCCGCTGCCGCTGTATCCCGATGATCGGTCGGTGATCTATCGACAAGACTTCCTCGACGCGGCGGCCAACGAATTGCCGGAGCTGCTGCCGGCGGATGCGTGCCATGCGTCGATCGTCAAAGTGATCGACATGCCGAGAGCCAGCGGTGGCAAGACGTTGACGATTGTGATGAACGGCGAAGAGGATAAAGCGGTGGCGTACCTGAAGTGACGCGGCTCAAAAAGGAGTGCAGGCAAGTGCAGCCTGACCCCACAAGGGGGCGCTTCGCAGAGACTGCACTCCGGTGAGACGTGGCCGCGCCTTCTCGACTAATCCGCTGACAGACTGCCCCGCCCCGAATCGACCTCGTTCCGGCGGGGTTTCATTCTGCGAGCGAGCCGGCCTGTCTTGTGAAACGCATTCGTGCCGATTCGCGTAGACGGGAGCACTGCACCCGCCGCAGGCGTGTGTTCGCGGATCAGCCCCTAACCCGGACGAGCCGGAGCCAACAAGGGAATTAACCGCCGAGAACGCAGAGAACGCTGAGCATCCCCCAAAAATCTCTGCGCCCTCTGCGCGCCTTCGGCGTCTGCGGTGAAATCTTTGCACAAAAAGCAAAGACTTCAGAGGTGAGGTACTGGGAGTCTCATGAAGCGAGCAGTCAGCGTCAGTCTGGGCAGCACCAAGCGCGACAAAGTGGTCGAGATCGATCTGCTGGGCGAGCGGGTGCGCGTCGAGCGCATCGGCACGAACGGCGACATCGCCCGAGCGGCGGCGCTCTTCACCGAGCTTGATGGGAAGGTGGATGCATTCGGCGTGGGCGGCATCGACCTGGGCGTGCACACGCCGTGGAAGTTCTACCCGTTGTACGATGCGCAACGCATGGTCAAGAACGTCCAGCACACGCCGATGACCGACGGCGGCGGCTTGAAGATGACGCTCGAAGCGCGCGTGATGCAGACCGTGGAGCAGGCCATCGGCGCGGAGATTCAGCCCAAAACCGCGCTGCTTACCGCCGCGATCACGCGCTACGGCATGACCGAGTCGTTCGTCAGCGCCGGATACGCGTGCGTGTTCGGCGATCTCATGTTCGCACTCGGCCTGCCGATCCCGGTGCGCGGCATGACGGCGCTGCGCCGTTTGGCGAAACTCTTGCTGCCGATCATCGGGCGCATGAAGATCGAGTGGCTGTATCCGACCGGCGAGAAGCAGGAGAAGAACGAGCCGAAGTTCGAGCGGTATTACCAGTGGGCCGGTGTGACGGCGGGCGACTTCTTGTACGTCAAGCAGCATTTGCCGCTGCGCATGGACGGCAAGGTGATCGTGACCAACACGACGACTGCCGACGACGTGGAGATGCTGCGATCGCGCGGCGTGAAGGCACTGGTGACGACGACGCCCGTATTCGATGGCCGCTCGTTCGGCACGAACATGCTGGAAGCCGCGCTCATCGCGGCCAGCGGCCAGCGCCGCGTCTTGACGCACGCGGAACTCGATCTGCTCATCAACCAACTCGACCTGAAGCCACAGATTCAGCGGCTGTAAGACCGGCATCGGGATAAACCGCGGAGAACGCAAAGAGCGCAAAGCGTTTTTGATCTCTTTGCGTTCTCCGCGCCCTCTGCGGTTCAATAACGGAGTGTCTATGGACGCCATTGTCATCGCCGGGCACACACCCGGCAAGATCGACGCGCTGCTGGAGTACGCCGGGGCCGAGAATAAAGCCTTTATCCCGATCGCCGGCAAGCCGATGATCCAATGGGTGATCGATGCGCTGGCCGGATCGCGCCACGTCGATCGGCTGTGCGTTGTCGGGTTGGATGAGTCGTGCGGCATCGACTTTGGCCCGAAGCCGGTTCTCTTCGTGCCGGATCAAGGTCGCCTGACGAAGAACCTGTGGATCGGCGCACAGCGCATCTTGCCGGACACGCCCGACCGCGATCACATCCTGGTGTGCGCGTGCGACATCCCGCTGATCACGACGGCCATCGTCGACGACCACATCGCGATGATGCTGGCGACCCCGCACGACCTGTATTACACGATCGTCGATCGGGCGACGATGCTGGCGCGCTTTCCCGCCTCGCGCCGGACGTACACGCACGTGCGCGACGGCGCGTTCTGCGGCGGCGATCTGAACATGGCGAGCAGCAAAGTCATCGAAACCAATAAGGAACTGTGGGACGATTTGCTCGAAGCGCGCAAGAGCGCCCTGCGCCAGGCGATGCGCGTCGGCGTGTGGACGCTGTTCCAGCTCGCCACGCGGACATTATCGATCGCCGCCGCGGAAAGGCGCGCCGAGAAGATCCTCGGCGTGAAGTGCCGCGCCGTCCACACGCCGCACGCCGAAATCGGCATGGACGTGGACAAGCCGTTTCAACTAGACATCGTGCGCGCGGAGTTGGAGAAGAAGACGAACGACCGATGACAAACGACGAAGGCGGCAGCCATCCGGCCTCCTTCGTCTTTGGTCTTTCGTCTTTGGTTGGGATTGAATAACCGCACCATGCGCGAATCGCTACTAGCCTGGGATCATGCCCTCTCCGCCCGCCTGACGATCCGTCGGACGGGTTTTCTGCGTCGGAGTGCGCAGATCATCGCGCACACCGGCGACGGCATCGTGTGGATCGCCGCTGGTCTGGTCCTGATCATGCTCGATCGGCTCGATCTGGCGCTGCGCGAGGAGCTGACCGTCTTCACGCTGATCGTCGTCGTCGCCGCGATCAAGTTCCTCTTCCGCCGCCGCCGGCCGACAGGCGAACGCGGCACGTTGTACTTCCAGATGGACGCACACTCCTTTCCATCAGGGCACGCGGCGCGCACCGCCGCGCTGGCCGTGACCTTCGGCGCGCTGAACCCGGCGCTCGGCTTCGGGTTGGCCGTGTGGGCCGTGCTCGTCTCGCTGGCGCGCGTCGCGCTGGGCATTCACTATCTATTGGATGTCGCGGCAGGGGCTATCGTGGGGATGGGCGTGGGGGCGATCATCGCCACAGTCTTGTAATGCATCAACCGCAGAAAGGCTCCTCCGCCTTTGGCGGGGAAAAGCCTCACCGCAAAGGCGCGACCCTGCAAAAGAACGCAGGGCAGGTGGGCGCGAAGACTCGGAAAACTTGGCGTGCTTGGCGTCTTCGCGGTTCAGTTCCCCGTTCGATCCGGGAAAGCCGATTCTTTCCTATCCAGCCGTTGTCATCCGGCCGCTCTCCGAGCCGGGAATATCGCTCGAATCAGCAGCACCACGCCCGCGCCGATGAACACCACCGGCCAGACGCGCGGGTCGCCGGCAGCCAGCACCACAGCGCCCATCAACGCGAGGAGGATCGCCGGATACCAGGCCCAGCCCATGTTCGGCCGCCCGATCGTCCACAGCCGCACCAGCCCGAACGTCGCGCCGAGGCCGAGGAAGAAAATCGCGCCCACCACCTGCGCGCTCAGGCGTGTTTCGGAAAGCAGCGGCATGATCGCCAAGGTAGTGACCGAGCCGGCAGGGATGATCGCCCACCAATTGGATCGACGAGTCAGCGCGACAACCCAGAAAGGCAAGGCGACACTGGCGAGGAAGACCGTGCCGATCACGTTCCCCGACAGCGACGTGTTCTCCGAGAGAAAGATCACCACACCCAGGCCGAGCAAAATGAAGCCGGGGAACAGTAGGCCCCACAGCGACCAGTTCGCCAGCACGGTGAACAGGAACAACAGCCCTAGCCCGCCGAAGACCCACGCCCAGAACGGGACCGGCACGCGAATCCAGCCTTGCTGCTGCGACAACAGCAGCACCCCGAGCACGATGAGCGTCAAGCCCCACACCAGCGCGCTGCGTGAGATGCGCATAGGCATCCTCCATGAGGGACATCAGACTTCATCGGAACTCAGCCGATCCACGAAGATACACAAAGCAACACAAAGGAAAATCGGCCACTCTTCGTGCTCCTTCGTGTGACTTCGTGGAGGAACTCCTGTTTCCGATAAAGTCCTTTCAGTGGAACGCGCTGGATTGTAGCACCGCGCCGATCAAGAGTCAAACTTTCGGCGTGATATAATGCCTCCGCCATGTCCTCTTTTCGAGTCGTCACCCCCGGCGCGCACGAGTGGGATGCCTTTGTCACCGCGCGGCCCGACGCGCACATCCTGCAAACGTCTGCCTGGGGCGAGTTGAAGTCGCGCTTCGGGTGGTCCGCCGAGCGCATCGCAGTGACGCGCGACGATCAGATCGCGGCGGGTGCGCTCGTCTTGTTTCGTCGCCTGCCGATGCGGCTCGGAACGCTGGCGTACATCCCCAAAGGCCCGATCGTCGATCTCGCCGATCGGGCGCTCATCGATACGCTGCTCACCGGCCTCGACGCGCTGGCGCGGCGGCGGCGCGCAATCCTGTTGAAAGTCGAGCCGGACACTTGCGACGCGCAGCCGTTCGCGCGGCTGGGATTCCGCCCCAGCCCGCACAGCGTGCAACCGCCGCGCACGATTCTGATCGACATCGCTCGTGGCGAGGACGACATTCTCGCCGCGATGCACCCCAAGACGCGCTACAACATCCGCCTGGCCGACAAAAAGAGTGTTGCCGTGCGCGCCACCGCCCGATCCGATCTCCCCGCCTTCAACGCGCTGATGCAGGCCACCAGCTCGCGCGATGGCTTCGCCGTTCACTCGCCCGCGTACTACGAGGCCGCGTTCGATCTGTTCGTGGCCCAGGGCCGGGCGCAGCTATTTCTGGCCGAGGTCGAATCGCACATCGTCGCCGGACTGTTCGCGTTCGCACTCGGCGAGCGGGCGTGGTACTTCTACGGCGCATCGGGCGACGCGCATCGCGAGAAGATGCCGAATCACGCGCTGCAATGGCGCGCCATCCGCTGGGCCAGGTCGATCGGCTGCCGCGTGTACGATGTGTGGGGCATCCCCGACGAAGACGAAGCCACGCTCGACGCGCAGTATCTGAATCGGCACGCTGGGTTGTGGGGAGTGTATCGCTTCAAGCGAGGATTCGGCGGCGAAGTGGTTCGCTTTGCCGGGGCGCTGGATCGCGTGTACAACCCGCTCCTGTATCGCGCCTATCGGCTCGCGCTGAAGGTTCGCGGCAATGGCGAGTGAAGAAGGCAGAATGTGAAATGAAGAATGTAGAATGAAGAATGTATACTCGACGCGGGAACAATCTGCGGTTTTGCTCACCGACCGCGTCCTCGCGGTCGATCAGGATAGACGCCCGCGTGGACGCGGGCTTTGAGCAGCAAAAGGCGCAACTTGTGACCGCGCGCAGTATAGAATGTAGAATGTAGAAAATGCGGCCTCCAACCTCCAATCTCCAACCGCCAACTTCCACGCCCGCTTCGCGGGCAGTCCAACCTCTAAGCTCCAGAAGCGTTAACGGCCGCGCTGAGTGGAATGCTGCGCTCGCCGCCCTGCCCGCGAGTCACGTCCTCCAGTCGTGGGAGTGGGGCCAGTTCAAGCGTCGCTGGGGATGGTCGCCGTACTATCTACTGTTTGAGGCCGATGGTCGTCCGCGTGCGGCGGCGTTGATCCTGCGGCGCACCCTGCCCCGGCTCGGTCTGAGTGTACTGTACGTGCCCAAAGGCCCGGCGCTCGATTACGCCGACGCGCCGCTGGTCGAGGCTGTTTTGGCCGAGTTGGAGGCGACGGCGCGAAGGGAAAGGGCGATCTTCATCAAAATCGATCCGGATGTTGCCCCCCCTTTCATCCCCCCCGCGAAGCAGGGGGGACAGAGGGGGGGTAGTTGGCGCTTCTCCTCCGAGCAAATTCAATTCCGCAACACGGTGCTGCTCGATCTTGCGCCCAGCGAAGACGAACTCCTCGCCGCGATGAAACCAAAAACGCGCTATAACATCCGGCTGGCGAGCAAGAAGGGTGTGTCAGTGCGCCCGGCGGACATCGCGGACATCGAGACGCTATACATGATGTACGCCGAGACCTCGCGCCGCGATGGGTTCATCATCCGCCCCCTGGCGTATTATCACGACGCATGGTCGTCGTTCGTGGAGGCCGGCCTGGCACAGCCGTTCATCGCCGAGGTCGAAGGCGAACCGGTCGCCGGGCTGGTGCTCTTTCGTTTTGGATCGCGAGCGTGGTATATGTACGGCATGTCGCGCGACGCGCATCGCGACAAAATGCCGAATCATTTGCTGCAATGGGAAGCGATCCGCTGGATGAAGGCGCACGGCTGCAGCGTGTACGACTGGTGGGGCGCGCCGGATGAGTTGAGCGAATCCGATCCGATGTGGGGCGTGTATCGTTTCAAGGAGGGCTTCGGCGGCGCATTCACGGTGCACATCGGCGCGCACGATTTTCCCGCGTCGAAATTCTGGTACTGGATGTATACCGTCGCCATGCCGCGCGTGCTGGAGCTGACGCGCAGGCGACATCGGCGCAGCATCGGATTGTAATTTGCCACAGAGGCACAGAGACACAGAGATTTGGATTTCTCCGCGTTCTCTGTGTCTCCGTGGCGATCTTCAGGAGCAATTGTCTCACGCCTATCGCCCGACGATGAATCGTCGGGCTAATCAAGAAAAGCCGGATCAATCCGGCTGAAGCGGCAAACAGCCTGCTTCAGCAGGCTTCGCTTTTTCAGCCCGGTGATTCACGGGAGCACTGCACCCGCCGCAGGCGTGTGTCACGGGCATTGCCCGCGAATTACCGAATTCTCTCGGAGTAGATATGAGTGTGACACTGGCCTGCACGTGGCGGCCACACGGTGAGATGCCTCGCTTTCAGAAGATGTATCCGCACTTGAGGCAGGCTTACGGCGACGTGGTGATCGCCGTGCCGGGTGAAGTCGATCCGGCTGATCTGGCGGTGGTGAAAGCGCTGGCGAACTCGGACGGCGTGTCTGTCATCGTGCCGCCCGATCGGACACAGGCGCGCCACGCTGCATTGCGCGCATCGCTCGGCACACCGGGCAGCCACATTCACTACGTCGATATGGATCGGCTGTTGCGCTGGGCCGAAACGCGACCCGGCGAGTGGCGGCAAACGATCGAGACCATCCAGACGACCGATTGCCTGATCATCGGTCGAACGCCTGCCGCGTTCGCAACGCACCCGCAGGCTCTGCAGAAGACCGAAGAGATCATCAACCTGGTCTTCTCGCACCTGCTGGGTGTGACGGTCGATCTGTGCAGTGGCTCGAAGGGATTCAGCCGGCGCGCGGGAGAGTTCCTCATCACTAACACCGCGCCCGGGCACTGGAGCGATGCCGAATGGCCGATGCGATTGCATCGCGCCGGTTACAGACTGGAGACCGCGTGGGTTGATGGACTCGATTGGGAAACGGCAGACCGCCATCGGCCGGACGCCGCCGACCCGGAGACGCAGCGCCGCCTGGCAGCCCGCTACGACGACAAGGCCAAGAACTGGGAATTCCGCATTCAGATCGCGCTGGACATTGTGCGAGAAGGGCTTGCGGTCATGCAGGGAAGCGACGAGTGATACAAAACGTCTCACACTTTGGTCTGTGCGCACAACGGACAACGCCAGCGATTTCTCGCTGGCGTCGCCGGTCGTTGCAGCCTCAAAGTGGGGATACTTCGAGGTAAACAAATTCTATCTGGCGCGAATGGGGTTGTCAAGCCGGGCTCGTTGCGGCCACGCAGCGAGTCGGCAATTTGAGTGCAGTCGATGCGCTGATGCGACTCACCCGCGCGCCCCTTCCAGTTCGAGTAATTTTTCTTTAACCCTCACCCCGCCCATATACCCGCCCAGTCCGCCGCTACTCGGCACGACGCGATGGCACGGGATCACGATGGGCACGGGGTTGTGTCCGAGCGCCTGCCCGACGGCGCGACTGGCTTCCGGGCGACCGATCCGGCGTGCGATCTCGTGATACGACACGACCTGCCCGGCGGGGACACGGCGCGCAGCCATCAACACGCTGCGTTGGAACGGCGTCGCCTTGCTCAGATCGACCGGGATGTCGAAGGCGCGGCGCTTGCCTGCGAAGTACTCCTCGATCTGTGAGACGATGCCCGCCATTTTCTCCGGCGACTTCACCACATCTATCTTCAACCGCTGGCGCAGGTCAGCTGCGAATGCCATCTCGGATACATCGAACGAGACGCGCACCAACCCCGCACCCGTCGCCGCGATGAGCAGCCGCCCGACCGGCGTGCGTAACGACGTGTAATACACCGCGCGCTTCGACCTCGACACGGCTTCGTCGCCGTACAGAGTGTTCAGCATGCCCAACGCCCTCCGATAGGCGCCCAGTTCTCGCCGGCCTTCGTCGGTATTCAGCCGGCGCTCCAGCTCCGCCGATGGTCTGGCGTCACCCAACACGACCGCAATCAGTTCATCGCTCCACTTCACATCCATACCTCCCTGTCTCATTCCTTCAATACCTCTCGCAGTTTCCGGATCGCCTGGTACACATTCGCTCGCGCCGACTCTTCGCTACCTCCCAGCGCGGCCGCGATCTCGGCGTAGCCCAGGTTTTGAAACTGGCGCATCATCAATGCGGCACGCTGCTTACGAGGCAGTGCCTCGACCGCGTGTGCGACGGCTTGCATTTGATCCCGGCGCTCGAATGAGACCGGAGTGGCCGAGAGTCTGTCCATGTCCTCCACATCGGCCAGGTGGGTCGCGCTTCGTCTGCGCCGCTTCAGCGCGTTGAGCGCCGTGTTCGTCGCGATCTTATACAGCCACGCCCGCACATTCGAGCCGGGCTTCAGGCGGTGGAAGGCTCGATAGGCGTGCAGCAACGCATCCTGGCAGGCATCTTCGGCATCCTGCGCATCGTCGAGCAGGCGCACCAAGTAAGCCAGCAACTCGGGCCGGTGGCGTTCGACCAGTTGATCAAAGGTCGTGGGCGAGTGGATCATGGCATCGCTCTGCCTAATATAACAACGCCCCGGCCGAAATGTGAAATCGGCCGGGGCAACCCCCATACTTTCTTTACTCCCACACCTCTTTACCGCACAATCAACTCGCCGATACTGTGATCGACGATAATCTCGACGCGCCGATCCGCGCCCTCGTAACGCTCGGTCTCGTAGATGTCTTTGTCGACGCTGTGGAAACGCGGCCCGATGTCAACCGCGCCGATACCCGTGTCAATGCTGATGCGCGCCTGCACGAATTGCGGGACGCTGATGAGCAACGTGCCGATACTGTGATCGACGTTGATTCTGGGCCGGCCTTGATCAGGCGCGATGATGATCGTATCGCCGATACTCGTATCGATGATCGCCTCGCGGATGTTCAGCCTGGACAGATCGACCTTCGTCCCGCCCACACCGTGATCGACGATCAGACGGATCGGCACGCGGCCGTTCAATTTCAACCGCCATTCCGGGCCGCCAGGAAGAAGCGCGAAGCCCTCTGATTTCAACGTATAGTGGAGAATTCCGCCGGTCGTGCGCACGGTCGGCTGCGCAGTCAGTCCGCCACCTTCGGTGACCGTGCCCTCGATCAACAGGGGTGAATCGATCAAGCCACCGACATCGAGCGCGCCGATGCTCATTTCGATCGTCACCTCGGCCTCGCTCGCGCCGCCCAGCGGCTGGCTGATCGCGCGCGTCGCCAACGGCGACGTGTGGATCGCGCCGGTGACGACCGAGTACCAGACCACGCCTGCGCCCAAGCCCAGCGTCAACGCGATCACCAGCAACGCGCCCAGCGCCGATCCCCGCCCGATCAGCCCTTCCAGTCCCCACGCCACCAACACCAGCGGCCACAGCCGCAGCAGCAAATCCCACGCGCCGATCGGCAGCACACCGGCATTCGACAACAAAAAGATCGCGCCCAGCGCGATCAACACCATCGGCCCGGCGACATGGTAACGGCGACGATACATGATCGGTGCTCCAATCCTTGCGGTCGAACATCCCCGTCAAGTGGAACGATTATAGCCACTTCGCACAAAAACATAAACAGACTTGCGACCGATCTGTGAGCGTGCGTACAACCCTCCCGCAGGTCCCAAAACCTGCGGGAGGGTGTCATTCGCGGCAAGTTCTTGTCAGTTCATCGCCCGCGTGGTAGAATCCGCTCCGCATGGTGCCTGTAGCTCAATGGCAGAGCACTGGACTGTGGATCCAGATGTTGCGGGTTCGACCCCCGTCAGGCACCCCAGGCCGAACGTAGAAGCGGAATGCTGATTGCAGAACGTCTTGTTCGACAGTCAGCATTCCGCTTTTTTGTGTTGGCGCCAGGGCGTCAACGCACATCCCCGATTGATGGCCGCAGCCAAACGGTGAACATCGCGCCCTGGCCGGGCTGACTGTCGACCGTGATCTTGCCGCCCAGACGGTTGACGATCTCTTTGCAGATGGCTAACCCCAGCCCCGTGCCCGGTGTGGTGAAGTTGCGCGCCGCCTCACCGCGATAGAAACGCTCAAACAGGCGCGGCATCTCCGTCGCCGAAATACCCGGGCCGGAGTCTTGCACGGAGAAGGAGACCCATTCGTGATCGAGCCGCCAGTTGCGGGCCGTGACGAGTGTGACCCGGCCGCCGCGCGGCGTATAATCCAGCGCGTTCTCCAGCAGGTTCGCCGCGACCCGGGCGACCATCTCGCGATCGGCCAGCGCCGCCGGCAGGTTCGGTTCCAGATAGAAGTCGAGCACCAGTCCACGCGCCTCGGCCACGTCGCGCTGCCCCTCGATCAAGTCTCTCATCAGATGGTTGAGGTTGACCGGGGTCAGATGGAATGGAGCGGTTCCACTGGTCAACTCGGACATCTCGAGGAAACCGCCGATCAGTTTGACCATGCGATCCGTCTCGCTGCGCAGCGTGTGCAGGTAATGGCCGTGCTTCTCCGACCGGCCCCGCTCCAGCAGATCGATGTAGAGCCTGATATTGGCGACCGGCGTGCGCAGCTCGTGGCCGATGCGTGTGACGAATTGATCCTTGAGCCGGTTGAGCTCTTTGATGCGCGAGATGTCGCGCTGAACGCTCACGTACCCCACCGTTTCACCGGCCACGCTCATCGGCGTGATCGTCAGCGCGGCGTCGTACAGCGTGCCATCCTTGCGCCGATTGATCACCTCACCCCGCCAGACCTCGCCGTTCGCCAACGTGCGCTTCATATCCTCATACACCGCAGCCGACGTGTAACCGCTCTTCCACAAGCGCGGCGTCTGCCCGATCATCTCGGCGAAGGTATAACCGGACAGCCGTTCCATCGCCGTGTTGCAATAGACGATGTGCTCCTCGTAATCGGTCAGAATGATGCCTTCGCCAACTGAATCGAGAATAGTCTGCAACCGATACCGCTCGCGCTCGAGCTCGGTGGTGCGTTCGATCACGCGCAGCTCCAGTTCATCCGCGTGGCGATTGAGCATCGCATACAGGCGGGCGTTCTCAATCGCGACGGCGGCCTGATCGGCAAAAGCCTGCAGGCGGTCGCCCTGCGCCGGCGTGAAGAAATTTGGCGTGGCGCTGTCCAGGTTGAGGAAGCCGATGACGTGCCCCTTCACGCGAATCGGCGCGCCGGCGTACGAGCGCACCTGGCCGACGCCCGGCACGGCGCTCCAGGCGGAATCCGTCTTGACCGTCGGGGCGACGATCGGTTCTCCGGTTTCGGCCATATAGAGCAGGGCCGGCATATCGGCGACCGATACACGCAACGCTTGCGCGGTTTCAACCGGCGCGGTCAAACGGTCGTCACGCCAGCGAACGACGTTGACCACGGTGCTGTCCGAGTCGATGAGCATGATGCTGGCGCGATCGTGCGGCACTACGCGCCCGACGTTGGCGAGAATACGATCGAGCACCTCGTCGAAGTGGAGCGTGCTGTTGAGCGCGGCCGCCGTGTCGCGCAGCGCTTCGGCCAGCGCGCGCTGCTCGCGCTCGGCTTCCTCGACGCGCTTGCGCTCCGTGATGTCGTGTACCACGACGACGGTGGTTGCGCTGACCTGCCCCTGATGATCGAGAACGGGCCGGACGTTGACCAGTATGTGTCGCTTCAAGAATGGATCGTTGATCTCGCGCTGGCGCACCTGACCCTGAATCGCTTGCTGGAGAGCGTCTTTCAAGAAGGCCATCAATTCACAGCCGGCGCCCGAACAACCGGGATGAAGCAGCGTGTGCAACTCGCGACCGTTGACGGCGATCACCAGCCCTAAATTCCACGCCTCCACCGTTCGGTTCGCGCGCATCACCTGGCCTTGCCGGTCCACCAGGCACACCAGTTCCGGCAGCGAATCGATCGCGGATTCCCACTCGCGCTTGGCCCGTTCGACCTTGGCGAAGAGCTCGCGCAAGGCTTGCTCGCCCTGGCTGTGCGGGGCGTGATCGGTGAGCGCCTCGTCGTGATCATCCCTGTAGGACGCGGCAAATTGATCATGCTGCTCTTCTCGATCGCTGCCCATGCTCACATTCCTATCATGACTTCGCCGCAACACGTCGCGCTAGTTCCCAATTATAGACGAGGTTGCGTGCCGGTGCTTAAATGCATCTCTCAGGCCGGCTCAGGCTCAAACACCGGGCGGGCGGCGGCCTGCGCGATATGCTCGTGGCGGCCATTCGGCCAACCGGCCTCGCGCTGCCGCGAGACTTCCTGCGCCGAATTGACCACGAAGCGCGGGCCTTTCTGCTCGACCACGTGGACAAAGGCGTCGACGACCGCCGGATCGAACTGGCTGCCGGCGCACCGGCGCAGCTCGGCGACGATCTCGGGCACCGACATGGCCCGGTGATACGGTCGATCCGAGGCCATCGCTTCAACGGCGTCACACACGGCCAGGATGCGTCCTTCCAGCGGGATCTGCTCGCCCTTCAACCGGCCGGGGTAGCCGCTGCCGTCCCACCACTCGTGATGAGCGGCGATGATGGGAGCCAGCTGGCGCAGCCCGCGACACGTGTCCAGGAACTCCGCCCCCAGCGTGGCGTGAGTCTTCATCGTGGCATACTCTTCCGGCGTGAGGCCGGCCGGCTTGTGGAGAATATCCTCCGGAATGCCGAGCTTGCCGATATCGTGGAGCAACGCGGCCTGGCGAATGCGCTCCAGGCGCTCGGCCTGCAACCCCAGCTCGCGCGCGATGGCTAAGGCGTAATCGGTCACCTTGGCGGCGTGGCCGGACGCATAGGGATCGCGTGCGTCGATGATCTTGGCGAGCGTGAGAAACAACTCGTCGTTAAGCGCACGCATGGCCCGGCTGGCTCCGGCAATCTCTTGATTGGCCAGAGTCAATTCCCGGTTCATGCGCTTCAGCTCGCGCACACTGGTTTCCGTGCGCTCGACGTATTGCTTCTGTGCGTAGTGCATCATGAACGGCGGCAGCGCAAAGACAATCAGGCCGGGCAAGCCCAGCATGTGACCCGCGACGCTGAGGAACATGCCCATGACGCACAGCACCAGGTAGTGATTCCTCAACCAACCGAACTGCTCACGCCAGGCGGCCATGATGTTGGTCCGGGCCGAGAGGCCGATGGCGCTGGCGATGAGGCCCGTGTCCGCCAGGTAATAGATCGAGCCGGTGACCAGCGTGAACAGGAGTAAGGTGGGCAGGTTGGACAAGTCAAAGTGGATCGGCCAGGCGGTGATGCCCAGAGCAGGCACGCTGCCGGCCAGAAGGTGCGTGGCCCAGTTGAAGGCCGTCTTGTACAGCCGGACCCGTGTGCGCAGGTAGTGCACCAGGACAATGCCGGCGCTGACACAGGCCACACCTGAAATCCCGGCGATCAGCGCCGAGGCAAATCCAATCGACACCGACACCGAGACGGTGCAGATCCCATAAATCCTCACCTGGAACAACTCGGCCATTGCGGCCAGGATGACGAGCAATCCGACGACCATCCAATCGGGTCGAGTCGCCAAGGCCACGTCTAGAATTGTGATCAGCACTCCCGCCCCGATCACGCCGCCAACAAACCAGGGAAGCCAGGGACTGCCCGGTGCGTCTTCGGCCGCCGCTTGGCCCGACGTGAGTTGCGGCGCAGCGCGCGCCTCGTCCGCCGGCCTGGGCCTGGCCGAAGGTGTCGTGATGGGACTCACTTCTGCCGGATCCCGGCCTGGCACATGTTCCAGTTTGACAGAGTGAGGCACGTCGGCCGCGTAGACAGTGCAGTTGCCGCCCTTGAGCTTGGCCTGATACACGGCCACGTCGGCCTGATGGATCAAATCGTTCAGTGTGGTCGCATCGCTGGGAAAACAGGCGATGCCCAGGCTCATCGTGACGTGAATGGGCACAGAGACATTCGGCACCTCAAACGCGGTCGATGCGATGGCCGTGCGGAGCCTTTCGGCAAAGACGCGCGCCTCGTCCGGCCCGGCTTCGGGCAGCCCGATGCAAAACTCATCACCCCCAAAGCGCGCCGGAATGTCGTACTCGCGAGCCGCCTCGCGGATGATCCGGCCAACGGCCGCCAGCACAGCATCGCCGGCCAAATGGCCGTAGGTGTTGTTGACATTTCGAAGCAGATCGAAATCGGCCATGATCAGCGCCAAGGGTCGATTGAAGCGCCCGGCCCGATCCAGCTCGGCGTTGAAAAGCGCGTTGAAGTGGCGCGCGTTCCACAGGCCCGTCTTCGGATCGGTTTGAGCCTCCTGTTTGAGCTGAGGAACCATCAACGCCCGGTAGATCATGACCAGCGGCGAAAGCGCCGGCACGATCAGCCAGGGGCTGATCGTCCACAGGATGGCGACGACGTATCCCTGGTACAACTGGACGAGATCGCCGGCGAGATTGGCGGGCGCCAACACGCACGAGCCGCGCAGGCTGATCCCGCGCGCCAGGAGCAGAGCCAGCCCGACCAACAGATGATTGATCAGCACGTAAACGACTGCGGCCAGCGTGACGGCCAGCAAGGAGGCCGGCGTAGCAAACGCAGTGGCATCGGACACCAGCGCCGTGAACAGCCAGCGGGCGGCGGCCCCAGCGATCAGGTGTGTGGCGATATTGAAAGGCTGGATGTACCAGTTGCGCAGCAGGGGACTTTTCGCCAGTCGCTTCCGTATCCACTCCGCGACGTGCGGGATGAGCACCAGCAGCGCGAAGTAGGATGACGGCAGAAGCAGCGCGCCGGCAAACAAGAAGACCAGATGCGGATAGTAGGATTGGCGACCCGGCGCTTCCACTTCAAGGAACTGGCTGACGATGGTCAGCGCAGTCAATGCGACGAACGTCAGCAGATGGGCGGCGGGCAGCGCCGGGTTCGCTAAGATCGCTTGCCCACTCAACACAGCGCCTGCGAGGAGCACACTCCAGATATATGCCCAAGCACGACGTGTCATCGGTGTCACCTCCTCACCCACCCAGACCATCCGGCGCAAGATTCACGAGGCTGCCACAGCCAACGCTTCGCTCATATTGGTTTAGAGCCTATCCGAAAACCTCGGAATGTGGGCTTCAGCCCGCGCAGGCTGATCCCACTTCGCTCACCTGCACTGCGCTGCGCGCAGCGCGGCGCACGTGTCGCTACGGGGGCAAGTGAGCCTGCGATCCGGTTTTCGGATAGGTACTTAGCGGTGAAGGGCGCACAGACTTCCGAAGCCTTGGAGACTTCGGAAGTCTGAAAACGCTACTTCACCCACAACGATCCTGTGAGCCAACGCCTCAAGCACCCCAGTTAACGGAGGCCGGTACGGTGATGAAAATGTGCTTAGCCATGTGAACTCCTGTCGGTGATGAACTGTGAAGCCGAACCGTCTTGCCCTACGGGACTTCAGCGACTTGGAATCTAAAGCGATTTCGATTACGGCCCCCAGTAATCGCTGTTCCAGTTCACCGAGTTCCAGTTGACACTGTTCCAGTTCACCGAGTTCCAGTTGACACTATTCCAGTTCACCGAGTTCCAGTTGACACTGCCCCAGGTAATGGGTTGAGAACCGGTCCACAGCAACTGGCTGGCCTGAAGGCCGGTGTTGGCTGACGCGGTCGTCGCACCGTTGACCGCACCATACACGTTCAGGTAGCCCGCGCCCGCCTTCGCCGAGTCGTACTTGGACCACGCCTTATTGGCCGTCGCAGTCAGCCGATACTTCACCTGATCGGGTGTGAGTGTCGGCTCGTCCTGCAGCAGCAGTGCCGCCGCGGCGGCGACCATCGGCGCGGACGCGGATGTGCCGGACATTCGGAAGTAAGCGCTACCCACGACGTGATCGGGATGGGCGATCGCCATGTCGCTGTTGGTATTGCCCAGCAGGCCAACGATGTTGACCCCCGGCGCGACCAGGTCCGGTTTCTTCACGCCATCGGACGTGGTGCCATACGCGGAGAACAGGGCCACCACGTCATCGGAGAGGGACGCCGTACCCTTTTCGTCTGTTGCACCGACGGTGATGACGAACGGGTCATTCGCCGGCGGATAGAGCGCACCATCGCCCCTGTTGCCCGCCGAAGCCACGACGACGATGCCGTTGAACCAGAGAATCTCGACCGCGGCGTCAATGGGGCTGGTGTGGTAAGACTCGAACACCGCGCTGTTCAGCGATAGGTTGACGACGCGGATGTTGTATTGGGTCTTGTTTTCGAGAATCCACTGGAGTCCCTGCACGACAGTCGACGCCGTGCCCGCACCGTGGTTCAAGTCATCACTGACTTTGACGTTGATCAGGTTGACCTTGGGGGCGACGCCGATGTAAGCGCCTTTCGACCGCCGGCCGTTGCCGCCAATCACGCCAGCCACGTGATTCCCATGACCATATTGATCATTGGGCGACGCGTTGTAGCCACTGTTGAACGCTACCGACACGGCGATACGGCTCGCACCTGTGGCCGAGATCAGGTCTTCCTGGGGGTTGATGCCGCTGTCGACGATAGCGACCCCGATACCCTGCCCCTGTAGATAGGGAGATTTGTTCCACACGCTATCGGCGCGAATCGTGCGAATGTAGGTATTGACCAGTCTGGACGTGTCAATGCACTCTGTACAGGCAGTCGAGGCTACCGGCGCATCCAGACTCACCCAGCGCACCAGCGAGCTGGAGGCCAATTCGCGCGCGGCCCATGCGGGCAATTCGGTCACAAAGGCATTGATGATGCTCAGGTCTTTAGTGACTCGCCCGCCTAGATGCTCGGCCAGTTGTTCAGCGGCCTGGGAGGCATCCGCCTTCTGGACAATGACCGCCACGCTCTGCTCCGGCTTCTCGGCGGCCAGTTGCGCCACCAGCGGATGAAGGCGAGGCGCAACCCTTGTCGGCAGCGAGGCCGTTGCGGCCAAGCCAATAACCAGGGCCATTGCCAGGAGCAAATGCACAGCCCGGCTGCCTTCACTAACGCATTTCGGAATCTTCGATCTCTTGATCATGTTCGCCTCTTTGTTGGGGGAGACCCGTAATGATTCACTCGGAATCCACGCTGCACTTGTTGGGCGCGCACCTCCCAGAGTCGATGAACTCACCTGAGGCCGGTTGACCAACGCGGGCACTCAAGTCACTCTGAGCGTATACGTTCTTCAAGCAGTATATTTGAATGCGGTTTGCCACACGTTGAATTAGCCTCCATAGCATCAGGCGGGGGCACTTTCAATCCATTTCGGGTGATGCCAGATGGTATCGCTGCCGAGAACTGTTATGATCTTGTTATGGTGCTGCAATGGAGTGCGCAGACAAGCGCGACTTCGGTTGATGTCTGCCATCATGTCGGTTTGACGGGCCTATAGGCGTATGCTAAAATGGCCGCAGATCAATGCTCACCTCGCCGCCCGGTCAAGGCAGGTGGCAAAGCCTGATTGTGATGCCCCCGTAGCTCAACGGATAGAGCGACTGACTTCGGATCAGTAGGTTGTGGGTTCGATTCCTGCCGGGGGCGCCAATATGCGAGGCATGGACACTCGCCAGACCCAATATCTGGCGGTGGATTCCGTGCCTCTTTTGTTTTAGTGGCTCTTCCGGGTTGGCCGGGAAAAGCCTCACCGCAACCCCCAAAGGGGGCAGGCGGGCGCAACCCCGCCAACAGCGTGCGGGGCAGGCGAGCGCAAAGCCTTAGAAATCTGGCTCTCTGGGAGTTGCCGTGGCGAACTGATGTTCGTCGCCGCCTATGTGCATCACTGGGCGAGCGACCCGCCGTATGTGCCTACACAGGCGCTCTGTCAGGCCTGTGATCACGGCAGTTCCCAATGAGCCCAGTTGTTTTCCTGATTGGACAAGAGCTCCGAAAATCCCACATAGATTGCACGCCAGAGTGTGCGCTGTACCCCTTGATTGGGGCGCGGCGCACTTTTTTTGTTTATCGGCCGGAGAACCATGAACCCTGCACTGCTCCTCATGCTGGTCCTGACTGCCGGCGGTGCGTTGGCCTCGATTCTGCTGACCAGTCCGCGCCCGCCGCGCACACGGCCTAGCTGGGAGTTGTAGGAGCGAAAGATGCTGAACAAATCTCCTGCCACGCTACTCCTGGCCGGCCAACCGAACGTGGTCGCATCTTGGCGCGCGGCGCTGGCCGGGCGCGAGAGGTTGGCGTTGCTGCCGGACGTGACGCGAAAAGAGGACTGGCCGCAGGCGCTTGCGGCCAAGCCGGAGGCAGTGCTGGTCGACGGCAGCCTGTTCACCAACGCGGGCGACTTGATCAGTCACCTGTACCCCCTCACCGCCTCCGCCTACGTGGTACTGCCCGAGGCGGCCCACGAGGGTGATCGCATCGCAGTGTCCGCCGTGGCTTGCGTCAAGGGCCTGTATGCCGCCAATCTCAACCTGCCCAAGCTGGCACGGCGCATCCTCCGTGATCTGCGCGGCGACGAAATTGCGCCCACAGCAGTTGACGAACAAGCCATGTCCCTGTCTGCAACGGTTGTGCCGGCCAGTGACAGCGTGGAGCCGTCCGATCGTTCTGCACCGCCGCGTCGCGTTCGCGTGCGACTGGGCTTCTACGGCACGCGGGGCGGTGTGGGCGTGTCGACGGCTGCGCTCAGGACAGCCCGGCGGCTGGCCGCCGAAGGCCTGCGCGTCGCGCTATTCGACTCACGACGCCGAGGCGACCTGCGCGTGATGCCCGCCGTGCTGATCGAGGCGTTGAGTCTGCAGGCCCGCGAGGAGATTGACGTGCCTGCCGAGGCTGAGATGCCGGCAGCCGTCGCGCTCGCCACAGCGGGCCTCCTGCTCGAAGCAGCCCGCTGGCTGGGGCCGGCTCTCTCGTAACCCAGGACGAACGACGATGGCGTATCGATACAAAAGACGACGCACGTTATCTCGCGCCAGTCCATCCTTATGAAGGAGTCACACCATGTTGAAGACACTCTCCCTGTCACCGAGACGGGAAGAACTGCATCCCAACGCGGTCACGATCAGTGGCCGGGTCACGCATGTTTATCGGCAGGACGAGGACGTCGTCGTTCGCATGTGCTCGACCACGGGCGGCCAGAAGCACTACGTCTCGCTGTTGCTGCCCGACGGCCAGCTGGTGAGTCTGATCGGCGGCACGCGCCTGCAGGCTCGCGGGTATCTGCACAGCGTCGAGCGCATGGAAACTGTCGCCGACCTGCTCAGGCGGATCGGCCATCCCAACCGGATCGAGGCCGGTGACGAGGCCATTACCATCGTTCAACCGCAACCGCCGCCTGGCCGGCCGCACCATCGGCGAGCTGCTCGACGCAGGGCAACTCATCCGGTGCGACCTGGAATGGGCAGCGGCCAATGCGCGCAGCCGCGGCCTGCAGAACGCATGCCCTACGACACCTGCACCCCCCTGGCACTGCCGCCGCGCTGCAGCGCAGGGGCAAGTGTGCGGCGCACCGCACGCCCTGTCCGGCGCACGGCGCCGGGGGCGCGCAGGCGAGGTGCGGTGTAGGTGAGCCCCCCACCGAGGGGATCGTCGTTCTGGAGAACCCGCCTGAACGGGAGGAACCGGCCATCGCACTAATCATGGAGCCGCATGTGTGCTGGCAGGACCTGATCCCACCAGACTTCGCGCCACACACGCAGCACGAAGTGCAGAAGCGGGAGCCGATCCCGTCGGCCTGCCCGGTATGCGGTTCGGCCGTCCAACCCGACCACCGGTGGACGACACCTCGCCGCGCTGGCTGGCGCTGCGACACGCACGGCCTGGCACACTTCCTCGAGGAGGCCTACCTGCCTGCGTTCAAGGCAGTACACGCGCCGGATGCCTGGATGATCCCACCCAGCAAAGATGGCACGTACCCCGGCGTGCGCCGGCGCGACCTGGTCACAGGGCCGATCGGTTACTGGCCGGAGACGAACGCATAGGAGACTTGTAGTCATACAACTGCATATGGTATCGAGGGGGAGGGCACACCCGCCTTCTCCCTCTCCGTTCAACAGCTCGCCGCAAAGTGCGGACACGAAACCGAGCGGGATTGCTATCCCATGAGTGCGGTGTTCACTCGGAGAGCAAACGCATCATGTTCTGGCGAGTTAGCAGGTCAATGCTCGCGCTCGAATCGAGGAAGGGCCGTGCATCGGATGTAACCGATCCCCAGTCGAGCACATCCAACCGGCGGCGGATCATTTTGCGCCAGTTGGTCTCCGTCAACAGATCGCCGTCCCAGTTCGTCTGTTGAAGCGCATTGTTGAGCAGTATCAGGTTGGGCGCGGGCCAATCGGGGTCGCTGAGATACCACAACAAGTCGTAGATGTCCCGGCCTTTGGTATAGGGCCGATTCAGAATGGCGTGCAGTTTGCCGGCGAGCAGAGAGGCGCGATCATGATGCTGAAGGTGGAGCGTCACGTGGCGGCGCATGATCGTCGTCTCCAAAACGGCTCCCGCTAGCGGCTGCGTGTCGATTTCGATTTTGACGGCCAACACCTCGTCCCGGTGCGGCGAAAGATCCAGTTCGTACAACAACCCTGCAAAGCGAACGAAGGCGCTATGCACCGCCTTTCGATCGTTGACTTTGAACTCAAGCGCGTACCCCTCTGGCACGAGATCGGCCCGGATCGATTCCAGGCAGGTGCGAAAATCGTACGCCGAGCCGGGCCGCTCCAGTGCAAAATCCAGATCTTCGGAATAACGGGCGCTGGCGTACAGGAAGCGGAGCGCCGTGCCGCCGTGAAAGGCGAGAGGGATCATCGCGCCGGCGCGTTGCAGCGCGCCCAGGATACGCGCCTGCAGATACTCGCGCACGAGGTTGCGAGCGTGTGGGGCGGTCGGTGCGGCGCGAACGAGATCGTCGAGATACGCTTTCATAGCGCCTCGTACTCGGCGGCTTCGGCGCGCGCCATGTCGATCACACGAGCTGCCGCGCGTCGCAGCTTGGGGCTGCCGGCCCGTTCAGCGTGTCGGGCGAGCTCTTCCGGATTCAAGCGATCCAGATTTTGCAGTCGCAATTCGTTCAAGTAGGCGAGCGAATCGCCGCCTGCTTGCAAGTAGATGAGATCCAGCAGAGCCTTTTCCGGTGTGGCGACGTAAGCCCGTTGCCCCTGGCCGAGCGTGAGCTGCCGATGGCCAACGAAAAAGCCCGGCTTGACGTGACGAAACTCATAGCGGCCGAGCGGCGTGTCCCAGCGGCCTGGCCGGGCCGTCGTGACGCTGGTCACAGCGGGCACGTGTTCTGGAATCAGGCCGTAATACGCCAGGGCCGATTGGCCACTGACGTAGGATGCGCGCACCAGGTGATTGGCGACAAGAAAAGGATGAGGTTTGATCTTTTGCAGCGGAGGGGCCAGCGCATAGAGGCCGCGTCGCAACTGATAGAGACGACCGGATCTCGTCCAGCGCGACAGTTGCTTTCGCAAATCGGCCGGATCCACATCGCCTGCCAGGAGCAGGTTGGTCTCGAACACCGGCTCATCGCCCACAGTTTCCACGAGGCGCTTGAATTCCATGCGGATAAGATACCACAACTGGTAAGTTACCGCAATCAAATCGAGCCTTTCAGCGCATTTCAACAGGGTGGTGATAGGTCGTCAGCGACACGCTGAAGAAGCCAGTCGCGGTGTACGCATGGGCGGGATTCTCCAGCGTGCTGGTGAAGCCATCGCCGAAGTCCCACAGGAAGACCGATGCGCCGGTGGACGTGTTGACGAACGTCACCCTCACCACGCCTTGACAGCAGAAACGAAGCGCCCTCCCCTAGATTCGAGGAAGGGCCACTGCTCTCCGTCTTCACTTGACGGTGTTCAGGATGAAGGCCAAGCCACCATCAAAACAACCTACTCTCTGGCACCGCGTTTCATTCTTCAGTGATGGTAAACACAACAGGGTTGGCCTCCACCTCTCCAACCCAGGCATTGATGTCTGCATGTCGTGTTTCACCGTTTTTCTCAACTT
This sequence comes from Anaerolineae bacterium, assembly GCA_036514635.1. Classification (GTDB taxonomy): domain Bacteria; phylum Chloroflexota; class Anaerolineae; order Fen-1058; family Fen-1058; genus DASSFZ01. The sequence goes on from DATBWU010000318.1 coordinate 33,379, forward strand.
GGTACCCAATGTCATAGTTCATATAGGTCATGTGAACAAGATATTGGCCGGGATGGTCAGTGGGATCGTGCTGGGCAAGAGTTGCCAACTGCCGCAGATCGCCAGCAAAGTGCCGGGCGAGGTGCACCCTGACAGGCGGGTGAAGCAGATGAGTCGCTGGGTGCAGAATGAGTCCATCACCGTTGACCTGTATTTTCTGCTGTTTGTGGAACCGCTGCTGGTCGGCGGTGCGCCCGCTGGTGTTGATCAGGGATGGCAGTGCGGCGGCGCGCGGGGGCGTGACCTTGATGGTCAGCCTGCTGTACGGCCACCGCGCGCTGCCGCTGGCTTGGCGGGTCGTCGAAGGGGTGAAGGGGCATTTCCCCGCCGAGATGCATGTGGCGCTGTTGCGCGAAGTCAAGGCCCGGGTGCCCGAAACGGCCCCGGTCACCTTTCTGGGCGATGGCGAATTCGACAGTCCCGAGTTGCAGGCTGAAGCAGATGGGTATGGCTGGGCCTATGTCTGCCGCACCGCCAAGAACATCCAGATCAATGAGGACGGGAAGTGGTCGAGTCTGGAAGACTCGAACGTGGCTGCGGGAAACGGGCCTTTCGCAAAGGCGTCCTGTTCACCCAGGCCGCCTACGGCCCGGTGAGGGTGATTGCCTGGTGGGCGACCGGCTACGCCGAGCCGATCTACTTGGTCAGCATCCTGTCCAGCGTGCAGGCTGCCTGTGACGGGTATCGCAAACGCATGCACACACCTGCCCCAACTGCGAAGCAGGTGCGGGTCGAAACCTTCTTTTCCGACCCGAAAAGCTGGGGCTTTCAATTGGACCGCAGTCACTTGAGTGACCCCGAACGGGTCTCGCGGCTGATGCTGGCCGCCGGCTTGGCTTACCTGTGGATCATCTACTTGGGCACCCTGGCTCAACGCGACCAGTGGCAAACCCGCATTCATCGGCGCCACCGCTGTGATCTCAGTCTGTTCCAACTGGGCTTGCGTCTCTTGGATTATCTGCTCAACCATGATCGGCCTATCCCAATCGCATTCGCGCTTGAGCCAGAAAGTGTCCGGTGGTGAATCTTTCTCAAGCGTAATCGAAAAGTAACCCTGCGCGCCAACGGATACGCTGTACGGCATGAGCAAGCCGGCAACCGCATTCTTGAGCAGGTGCGGCGGAAAAAGCCTCGCCAGCAACCGGCCGAGCGCAGGAACCTGGAAGAAGGCCTTCGCCGAATCAAAGCCTCGTCCGCTGGCAAGTTCTAATACGGTCGAAGGGCGGACCTGCTGCACCTGCTCGTGTACCAGTCTGACCTGGCCGTAGTAGCCATCCGGGTCGAACTTGCCATCAAAGTTAAGCGCCATGTGGATGGCGCCCGTATTGGAATGAAAGAACGAGTAAGCCGCGTAGCTCTGCTGATAATAGGGCTTGTCAAGAAATACCTCCGCAGTTTTGTCATGCTGAGCGAAGCGAAGCATCTCTGCGCCAGGTGTGGAGACCCTTCGCTGCGCTCAGGGTGACATGCGGACTTATTCTTTTGACGGCTCCTATGTCTTCGATCGTCGTCATGGCGCGCCTCCCGTTGAGACGCGCTAGGAGAACCCTGAAAAAGGGGTGTTCTCACCGCAGAGGCGCAGAGGGCGCCGAGTTTTCCTAGAGGAATTCCTCTGCGTTCTCCGCGTCTCGGCGGTGAAAGAAGGGTTTTTCAGCACTCTCCTAGGCTGGCGCAGGCGCGCGATGGCTTCGGCCATAAGCCAGGATGAGTCGATCGGGCCGCAGGCTGCCTCTTCATTGAGCTGATGCCTTATGCAGCCGCCCCGCCAGCGCGTGCCGGATCTGCGCGACGATCTGCGGCCAGTCGGCCCCTTTCTCGATGAAGCCATCACTGCCCGCGTCGGCGCCCTGCTGGCGTGAGAACGAATCCCCGTGCACGGACAATAAGATGACGAGCGGTGGGCCAGGCAGACGCTTAAGCGAGCGGGTGACGGCATATCCGTCTAGATCGGGCAGTTCGATATCGAGGATTACAACATCGGGTGTGAGCACGGTCGCGCGCTGTAGCGCTTGAGCCCCATCGCCCGCTTCCCCGACCACCTCCAGGTCCGGCTCGTTGTCCAGCAGCCAGCGCAGCGCCTCGCGCACGGCTGGCACGTCGTCGACGATCAGGATGCGATGTCGGGAGGTCTCATCCATGGTTGCGATCAATCTGCGTGAGATTGCCGGCAGTCGCCGGATAGTTTAGGGTGCAGCCTGTGGCTCGCCATAAATGAAGTTATCCATCACTGCCACGTCCACACCGTTCCCATCGTCCGGGCCAAGCGCATCTGTGCCGTACCGGATCTGCACGCGCGCGACGACGGGCGTGAGAAAAGCGACGCCCAGAAACGATAGATCGTTGTCGGCGATCGGCGTTTCAAACGCGCCCAGCGAGTTGCCGTTGATGTCGAAATACTCGAAGGCGGTATGCGCCGTATCCACGTCGGTATAGATCGCACCGAAGCCTCGGACGACAGCCGGCGTGTTCGTCCCGGGCACAAAGAACGTCATGTCGACGATGTTGCTGCCGATCGGCGAGAAGAGTCGCTCGGCGCTGAAGGTCTTGAAGATATCGGCGTAAGCCGGGTTGATGTTCCCGAAACGCGGGAGCGTGCCCGACGGGTTATCACCGTCGGCGCTGACCATGATCCCCTCACCCGGCGTGGTGAAAACCGCGCCACGCGCACGCGGCACGGTCGGTGCGTTGAAGAGTCCGGGCGTGTAGAAGTTGGGCGCCGATTCCTCATCGGTCAGGCTGTCCCAGTTGAGTTCACGGTAGCCCGACGTTTTCGAGCCTGGCTCACCGCCGTTATCGACCGCGCCGAGCAATTGCCGGTAAGCTTCAACTTTCGCCTGCACTTCGGAGCCTGCGCCCGTGATAACGGTGGGAGATGCCGTTACAGGCGAGGCCGAGGCGACGCCGCCCGGCGTCAGATGTCCGGCGAGTACCTGTGATGCGCTCGTCGCCGGATCGCCCTCGGTCCAGGTCATGAAGAGCGCCTCAGCGGAGCCGGCGGCAAACAGGCCGAAGTTCGACAACGCCGGATTGATGTTGAAACCGCCCGGCGGCGTATCCAGCACCCAGGTTCCCGTCTGGACATCCGAGGCGAGGTGGCGGACCTGCAAGCTGAACTTGCCGCTGCCGTCGTCCTCCAGCCAGGCGACGTAAGGCACGTTTTGGATAAAGGTGACGAAGGGCGTCCGCGCATCATGATTTTGGTCGACGTTCAAGCTGCCCCCCACGTTGACAAAGCGGCTGCGCGTCGCCGGGTCCAGCCGCGAAACAAAAATCTGCCACTTCTCGGTCGGCCCGATTTCGGCCCAGGCGATCCAGGGCACGCTGGCCTCGCCGGGCGTCAGCGAGCCGGCTGCCATCGAGGCGTCCTTGGCGTCCTTGAGCGGATTGACGTTGAGCGCGCAGGCGGTCTCGTCCGGCTCGCAGGGCGGGGTGTACGTCCAGCGGAAACCGCCGGGTGCATTGGCATCGGCGACGCCGCGCGCGCTGAAGACGCGACTCGGCCGATCAAGGCTGATCTCGTGCCAGGTGACCCACGGCACGGCGTTGCCCGTTTCGGCGAACACGCCGCTGGGGTGCAGCGCGTCGCGTCGCGCATCGACGTTCAGTGTCGG
>DATBWU010000319.1:0-4227 GCA_036514635.1 Anaerolineae bacterium
TCCATGTTCTCGCCTCCTGTGTCCCATCGTCTATTCTGATTATATACGAATCAGAACGGATGTCAAGGGGTGTGAGTTAGAAATGCGTTGATCGGCGCGGCAAGACGGGGAGACCAGGTGGAGGGTGTCTTGCCCGCGCGAGAGTTTTTCGATCGCTCGCGCGAGCGCGCCGCCGTGCTTGCGCGGTCTCGATAGTTTTTTGCGCGCCGCGCTGGACAGCGCCGGGTTGCGCCACGTCCCCGCCCTCACTTCGCGCGTCCGGCCCAGGCGCGCGCGTCGGCTCTGTTCCTCTGGCGACGGCGGGTTGAGCAGGTGCGGATTTTGCCACTCGCCTCGCCGCACACGCGCGCGGGCTTTCTCCGCGCGGATATGCGCGCCGGCTCTGCTGTTTGCCGTGTTTTTGCAATCGATCGAGCAGTGCAGGCGCGGCCCGCGACGAGTGTACCACTCGTCGCGGGCGATTTGACTCATGCAGTTGTCACAGATTCCGATGGCCTGTTTCTTCCCGGTCATTCGGCCTCTGGCACCAGGTCCTTGTTACATTTGCATTTGTCTCTCACTCTCCGGGCCTGAGAGTGAGCGGTCTGTTATGGAGTGTGCTAACGATGTGCTCCTTCGTCCAGACGAGAGCGCCGCTGCGCGCCGCCAGCTGGATTGTCTTTGAAACTTCTGCGGCGTCCATCGGATCGATGTTGTATCCATCCTCTACTAGCGCGTCGAGGATTTCATACCTGCTCATTTGGTCTACCTTCTTCTCTTTCATGATTTTCTTCTCCTGTTTCTTCGCGCGCCTCACGCGCTTGATGATGCTGGCCTTGTGCGCCTGATAGTGCCGCCTGTTTTCTGCTTTCCTGGCGCACTTTTCCGAACAGTACTTAATACGCTCTGTGTCGCGCACCGGGTCGGCGGTTGGTGCGCTCCGGTCGGCGGGATCGAAGCGCTTGCCGCAAGTGGGGCATACGCGCATGGTTCAATCTCCCGGCCTCGGCGGTTGGTACTCGACTGGCGTTCTGTAAACTCTGTTTGCCATTTCTGACTCCTTGTGGTGGATACTGAAACTGTACCACATCCTACTGCGAAAAACGCTCAGTGACGTGACTTTAAACCTTAAAATTTCTGTACCCTCTCCTCTCCGCCGGGCAGGCTCGATCTGTTGCGCGTTCCCTGCCCGGCGTGCTTATTGCGGTTACGGCTCCTGGATGTTGTCACATTCCAGGCAGAGCCATAGTACGGTGTGCCCCTTCCGTATGTCGTGCTCGTTTGCCTCCATGTTGTTTCGCAGTGTCTCGCCGCACGTTATGCAGACGTGCCGCCCTAAAGTCGGTGCGTGCTGACACTTCCGTGCTGGTATCTTCCCCTGCTTCGCCCACTGCGTCCTAACCTTAACGTCCATTGCCAATCTTCCTGGCGATCTCGTCTGCCAGCGGCTCCGGCTCGCTCTTGTTGTCTTTGAACGTGATCAGCCGCGCGTACTTCACGTTACCCTCTGCGACTGTTCCGCCGATGACGCGCGAAAACCAGATCGCGTTACCCTTCTTCTTGTCCTGCGAGTTCCGCCTCGTCCAGGTAAAGCCGCCCCACTCGACCACCGCCGGCCCGAAACTGTCTTGCGTCTTGACCGTGGCGTTGATGGTGGCGAAGTCGAACGACCGGAACGCGGCAAGCGTGCGGCTGTAGTTCGGCGCGGGCGCTTGGGTCATCGCCATCGATTCGAGCGCGCGCGCGATGCGGTCGAGCAGAAGCAAAACCTGTGTCTCAAACGGTGTATATGTGCTCATGGGTTTCTCCTTATGCGTGCGGGTTGAGCTCGTTGGTGAGCTGGCAGAAGTGTTTGCCATTTTCGCGCCAGAAGGCCGTTACCCGCTCGGCTCCTTCTGCGAAGCCAAACGAGGCGCGCACGGATTGGCCGCTGACGGTGGTCGCAGTGTAGTTCATGCGAACAGGTGGCAGCACATGGATTACGCGCTGAGTTTCTCTGCCCAGTAGCGGCGCTCGTCCGGTGAGATGAGGCAGAGGTTGCCACCCGGCACGAGTCCGATCTGCTTCAGGGATTCGCGCTCTGTCTCCGTGAACGCGCCGTGCGAGTCGGCGCTGCCGGTGATTTCGATCCACCCTCTGGCCGTGCCTCGGCCTCTCCTGACGCTGACTGTCGGCGCGATCTTCTTGATGGCGTTTCTGACGGCCTTGATCTGCTCTCTGGTGTCCATGTTTTCTCCTTCCGCGTGGTTCGAATGCGCGGCCCTCGATGATGGTTACGGCCAGCAGTTGACCCCGATCTGCCTCTGCCCGTCAACCTGCCTCTGCCACTCGCGCCACTCGCGGCGCGTTCGCATCGGCCTGCGCTGGCGATACAGTCCCGGCGTGCCTGCCGCCTTGGTCCTGGCCTGTGCCGCGATCGCTGTGGCTTTGTCGGCAATCTCGCGGGCTTCTCCGAGCGGGAGCGGGCTAACGTTGCGGGGTTGCATGTAGTCGATCACGCCACACCCCCGACCCACTTCTGCCAATGCTCCGACGTGCGCCACTCTGCCAACATCCGCGCGGCCTGGAACTTCTCGAACCACGCGATCTTTTGATGCCAGGGACAGGGCGACCCGAACATATGCGCGGCTTTCGTAGCGAGCCGCTGCGCAACGAGGAAGCGAGCGAGCGGGTGATCGGGGCGCTGCGTGAGGATGCCCGCCTTGATGCACTTCTCCGCGATGACCCGCTCGCCGTCGGTCATCTGGATGGCCTGCAAGTCCGGCGCGATCTGGATGAGCAACACCACCGCGAGTACGTGCTTGCAGCAAACACCGATGCCCGGCACGTATGGCGCTTTGCAGTCTGTCCCGCTCGCGTCCCTGCACGTGCATTGATACTCTGGATACTCGCCGGCGTAGTAGTGCGCCGTGATGCTATAGGTCTCCTGGCTGGTGCGATGGTGTGGCACGGCCTGCGCGATCTCCATCGCCGTTACCGGCGTTGGCCCCTGGCCGCCGACCCACGCATCCGGCGCGCGTACCTCGCCGCGACCGGGCAGGATGTCGCCGGCCTGCACGATGCCGACGGCGCGATCGACGCGGTTTGCCAGTTCGGGCCATGTGTCCTTGATGATGTTGGCGAGGTGCTCGAGCATCGCCGTGTTAACGGCGGCCTGCTCGAACCCGGTGTTGACGACCTGTGTTACAATGCTTGTAGTCATGGCTCAATCCTCCGTGATTGGGTCGCCCCGACCGGTGTTAGCGCACTGGCCGGGGCTTTTGCTTTACATCTGCTCACGGCTTCGCTTGGGTGGAATGCGGACGATGCGATCTATCTCTTTCTCTGCGTCCAGCACGGCGTCGACGCTGTTATCTCTGTATGTCTTCGTCTCGACCGCGTTCGCGCGTCTGCGCGACCAGTACGCGGCCCGCCACCCGGCCACGGTCTGGAACGCCTCGATATAGAACCCCTTGTACAACATGCTTATCACCCCCTTTCTTTTCTGATTTCTGCCGCGACCTGATGCGCGACGTTGTGCGCCTGCAAACCTGCTGTTTGGGCCAAACCTGTGGAGCAGTGCCACCGCGCGCTTTTGCTGTTTGCGCGGTGGCAAGTCCCGCCGGCTACAGCAACGACAACTGAGACCCAGCCGGAGACGAGACAAACCACCCACCCCCGACCGGCGACAACCACCCCGGCGCGGCGACCCCGGCCGGCAGGAACACCACCGCAGCGCAACCCAGGCCAACCGCCAACGCCAGCGACGCCCACGAGCCGGACCCCGTCCCGCAGAAGCACGCCGATGCCGACGAGGACGGCTGCAGCCCCGCCGGGCACGGCCCAGCCGGGAACGAGCACCACACGCCGCGCTGACTGGCGACCGACTGCACGCACGCCGCCGACCGCGCGGCGAACGCGCCAGGACCCGAGCCCCAGCGCCCCGACGCGACCGCGAACACGCGAGCGCGCGGGAACAGGGCACGCGCCGCCTGATCTGCGCCGGAGGCACAACCGACCGACACGGCGGCGCGCGGATGCACCAGCGCGGCCACTGCCCGGAGCGCCGCGAGCGAGGACGCGGACAGCACACGCGAGCCGGAGAAACCGACAGCAGAAGCAGAAGCGAGAAGCACAACGCACCTACACACCGCGCACCACCACGAGCCGTCCGGACCGCCGTGCCCGCCCGCCCCCCTGCTGCGCGATGCCCACGAACGCCGACGCGACGAACGCCGACGAAAAGCGGACAACCGCCGACGCCGCCGG
>DATBWU010000320.1:0-5454 GCA_036514635.1 Anaerolineae bacterium
GTGATCGCGCACCTGTTGAATCGTAATCTGCCCGCCGTCAAAGGTCGCTACCACGTCCGGCGCGGGGGGCTGCGGGCCGCCGAAGTACACGTACCAGCCGAATCCGAGCGCGGCGAGCAGCGTGACGGCCAGTCCGGCGTAAGACACGAGTTTCTGACGCGGCGTGATGACCTTCGTCTCCGGCGCGGTTTCCGCTTCGGCGACGACGACATCGGCAGGACGGAAGTCGTCCTCATGCGCTGGTGCGATTGCTTCAATCGAGGCGGGCGCGGTCTCCGATGCCGCATCGGCGAGCGGCGGTGTAGCGTCGATGGTTTGTTCTGCTGCATTCGCATCCGCGCGGGCGCGCGCCGGCAGGCCCAATGCGCCGCGCACGTCTTCGATGAGTTGTTTCCAGCCTTCGGCCATAGATCACCTGCTTGAGTACCTCACCGCTGAAAGCTTTGTTCCCTGTGCATAGATTTCACCACGGAGACAGTGCGAAGCCTCCCCGTGGGACGGAGGCACGGAGTTGCTAAGGGCTTGTCAAGAAATAACTCCGCAGTTTTGTCATGCTGAGCAAAGCGAAGCGTCTCTGTGCCAGGTGTGGAGACCCTTCGCTGCGCTACCCAGAAACTTGCGCCATGGCCGGCGTGCGCCCGCCGATGAACTCGGCGGGCTACACAACAGCGTCGGATGAATCCGACTAGCCCGATTCATCGGGCGCAGCCAAGTAGCGCGGCGAATTCATCGCCGCGCAGGCACGCAGCGCGCAAGTTTCTTTCTTCGAGCCTATCGCCACCCGGCGCTGTGGGATTCTCAGGGTGACATGCGGACTAATTCTTTGACGGCTCCTAAACATACCGTTACTCCGTGTCTCCGTGCCTCTGTGGCCTTGATCGCCATTGGCTTTAGGGCGACATGCTCGTGGTCTGCTGTGCCGGAGTAGTCGTACCGTCGATCAGGCGCAGGTTCACCTGCTCGCCGTCGGCGTTGTTCACGACATACACCCGCACGCGCGCCAGGATTTTCTCCATCGTCTCCAGGTAGTAGCGATACAGCGTCACCGGCTTGCCGTAAATCTGGCTGTTGGCCTGATACTCGGCCAACACCGACTCGAAAGCCTGGGCTGCGCCTTGCGCCGCGTTCACCACCTGCGCGGCGTATGCGTTCGCCCCGGCCAGAACCTGTTGCGCCTCACCCCGCGCCTGCGGCACGATGCTGTTGGCGTAACCCTGCGCCTCGTTGATCGATTTGGCTTTGTCTTCGCCCGCCGACGCGACATCGCGGAAGGCATCGGCCACTTCGTCGGGCGGATACGCCTTTTGCAGGCTGATGCTCACGATCGCCAGGCCGCTGCGGTATTCGTCGAGCCGGCGCTGGGCATCGACACGGATCGCATCCTGTAGCCGCTGGCGCTCGGTCGTCAGGATTTGATCCACCGGCAGGCCGGCGATCAGGGTGGTCACGCTGCCACGCACAACCTCACGGATGACGCGATACGGCGGATAGTCCACGTTGAACAGAAAGTCGGCAGGATCGCGCACCTGATACTGGACAATCACTTCCACGTCGATGATGTTCGTGTCGCCAGTCAGCGCCTGAAACTTGTCCATTGGCTCGTCGTGGACGTGATCCTCGCCGGTCGGCTCGATGACGCCGACGCTCTCGCGCCGCACCGTAGCAACGTTGACGATGTCCACCTGGTCGATCGGCCACGGCAGGCGATAGTGCAGTCCCTCCTCGACGCGCCGCTCGACGACGACGCCGAAGCGCCGCACGACGGCGGCCTCGCCGGGATTGACGACGTATATGCCAGAGAGAACGTAGATGGCGACCGGCAGCACGGCCAGCAGCGTGAGCAGCCGGCGGAACGGGAAGCCGCCGAACGAAGCGCGCACGTCGCCGAGCCAGACCGGTGCACCGGAGAAGAACGCGCGCAGAAGGGACAACATACTCGATCGTCCATCCGCGCCTGGGCGCTGCGATGATTCGGGCGGGGCGGGAGTGGGTTCGTCGCTCATGGCAGCCTCTCTACGGCGTCGTCGCCGGTACAGTTCCAGTTGGCACGGTTGTAGACGCGCCGGTTACCGGCTGCGAGCCGTCGATCGCATTCGGATTCAGGAATTGCAGCAGTTCCGAATCGGCAGGCAGGATCAGCGTCGTCGCTTCGTCGACGAACTTCTCGTACGATTGCAGCGTCCGCAGGAAGCGATAGAACTCTTCGTCCTGGCCATAGGCTTCGGCGTAGATGCGAATCGCCTCGGCATCAGCCTGACCGCGAATCGACTCCGCTTCACGCTGCGCCTCGGCGCGGATGGTGGCCGCCTGCGTCTCGGCCTCGGCCCGAATCTTGGCCGCCTCCTCGTTGCCCTCTGATCGCAACTGGCGGGCGATCCGGTCGCGCTCGGCGCGCATGCGCTGGAACACGCTGGCCTGATTCGCCTCGGGGTAGGTGATCAACTTCAAGCGCACGTCGGTCACGCCGAAGCCGTATTGCGCAGTGCGGCCAGCGACATTGTTCGTCACCTGTTCCATCATCGACGGCAACTGCATCGCCGCCGCATCGATCGTGACGAGTGAACTCAAGTCGTACTTGCCCAGCGCGACACCGAGTTCGGAAGCGAGGATGTCGGCCAGGCGCGCCTCGGCGCCGGGCGCGTCGCGCACCGACTTGTAGAACAGCAAGGGGTCGGCCACGCGCCAGGTCGCGTAGGCTTCGACGACGATGTTCTTCTTGTCCTGCGTCAGGAACTCAACCTGCGGCAGCGTGTACAGTCGCAGTCGGTTATTGATGCGGATGACCGACTGAACGGGGTCGGGCAGTTTGGTGTACAGGCCGGGCGCGGTCAGCGCGCGCACCGGCTCGCCGAACTGCGTCACGATGACGTACTCGGTCGTGTCCACCGGGAAGAACACGAGCGAGGCGATGACGAACACGAGTGCAGCCAGGGCGGGGAGAATATAGCGAGACATGAATCGCTCCTTTTACAGATAAGGGACGAATGACCAATGACGAACCCCCTCCGCTTCGCTTCGAGGGCAGGTGACGAACGCGGATGTAACCATTGGTCGTTCGCCTTTCGTCGTTCGTCTGCTATGGTCTGGGCGGGAAAGTCGACACCGTTGAGTCGCCGACCAACCACAAATCGGTGGTCTCCAGTGTCACCGTCGGATCGACCAGAATCTTGCGCACGCCGGGCAGAACGTTTTCGACAGCCTCCAGATACAGCCGGATGTGGGTGATCGCCGGCAGGTCGGCGTGCGCGACTTGCTGGGCATTGAAGCGCGCGGCCTGCCCCGTAGCCGTATTGACTTTTTCGGCGGCGTAGGCGCGGCCCGCGTTGATCAGCGTCGCCGCATCGCCGCGCGCAGTTGGGACGACCTCGTTCTGATAGGCCAGCGCTTCGTTGACGACCGTCTGCTTGTCTTCACGCGCGCTCGACACGTCGCGGAAGGCATCGGCCACGGCCTCCGGCGGGCTGCTCTCCAGCAACTGCACGTCCACGATGCGCAGCCCCGTTTCATAGGAATCGAGTGTTGCCTGCGCCAGCGCAGCGGCGCGCGATTGAATGGGGTCTTTGTCCACCGTCAGAACATCGTCAACCGATTCTTCGGCAATCACCTGCCGGACGGCGGCCTCTGCGGCGGCCGATACCAGAGTGTCGGGATCGGTCACCCGAAACAGATAGGCGACCGGGTCGGCCACCACGTAGTGGACGCCCAGCCGCACGTTGATCAGGTTCTCGTCGCCGGTGAGCATCAGGGCGCGCTCGGTTTCGGCGCGGCGCACCGACGTGACCGAGACGATGTCGACCTGATCGACCGGCCACGGCAGCCGGTAATGCAGGCCGGGGCCGAGCTCACCTGGTAATACCTGCCCGAAGCGCCGCACGACCGCGCGCTCGTCCGGCTGCACCACGTAGAGACCCGATGCGACGTAGAACACGAGCAGCGTGACGATCGCCACCGGCAGGAATGCGCGCCACAGTGGCCGCGCGTGGTGCGCGTGACCGACTTCCATCCCGCGCCGGGCGCGCAGCGCAGCGAGTGCCGACGAGCCGATGTCGTAGCCGGCGAAGGCGACGAAGACGACGACCAGCACGGCCGCAGCGCGATCGAGACTCTGGATGCCCAGCGCCGATCCGGCCAGGCCAAGGACGACGACGAGCGACGACCACAGTTCCATCTGCGCGTGATAGCCGCTGGCGATGAGCGAGGGTGAATCTTCTTGTCGCCCGACGTATAGCAGCAGTCGCCCGACGACGAAGGCGGCGACGATCGTCAGCAGCGAGAACAGCGTCACCGGGCCGAGGTTGGTCAGCGGGTGCGCCGGGTGACCGGCCACCTGCCCGAAGATGTTGAGGCCCATCGCGATGATAAAGCCGGCGACGACGAGCGCGACGCCGTTTTCGATCAGGCTGAGGCGGCCCCGGCGCTGCGCAGCGGCGGCTTCGGCGCGCGAGGCCATCAACCCGGCCAGCACGAAGGCGTTCACGAAGATGTCGGCGAACGAGTGCCAGGCGCTCGCGCTCATCGCCAGGCTGTCGGATGCGGCAGCCAGGATGAACTTGAGAACGATGACGAACAGGTTGATGCCGATGGCGATGGCCATCGTGCGTTCTTTGCGATTGAGGTTGAACGTCACGGATTACTCTCCTTCGCGCGGGCGCGCTTCCAGCGTGATATTCATCGCCTGCTCACGCCCGTCGCGCAGCACTGTCAACTGCACCGTCTGACCGACTCGCGCGCGTAAGGCAACGTACTCCAACAGATCGTCGAACGCGCGCACCGGCTGACCGTCGATGGCTGTCACCACATCGCCGCCGACGGGCACAGGCAGACCGCCCACCTCGCCTTCGCGCGTGGCGCCACGCAGCCCGGCTTTGTCGGCCGGGCCGCCGGGCAGCGTCTCTGCAATGTACGCGCCGCGTGTTTCGCCGAGACCATTCGCTTGCGCGATCGCAGGTGTCAGCGTCCCGCCGCGCACGCCGAGCCACGGCCAAGTGTATTTGCCCTCGGCGATCAGCGCCGGGGCGACGCGCGCGACGATGTTCGACGGCACAGCAAACCCGACGCCGGCATTCGCGCGCACGCCGTCGGCGGTCTGGATTTGCGTATTGACGCCGACGACCTCGCCGAGCAAGTTGAGCAGCGGCCCGCCGGAGTTGCCGGGATTGATCGCCGCGTCGGTCTGGATCATCTGCGGGATCGAGAACTGGCTGAGGCCCGACGGAACGACGCGCCCGGCCGCGCTCACCACGCCGACGGTGAGTGTGCCCTCCAGTCCGAACGGGTTGCCGATCGCCGCGACGCTCTGCCCAACCTGCAATGCGGTCGAGTCGCCCAGGGGCAGCGGCTGCGCGTCGGGTGGGACGGCATCGACATCGAGCACGGCGAGGTCGGAGTCGGGATCAACACCCAGGATGCGCGCGGTCTGCGTCGAGCCGTCGGCGAAGGTGACTTCCACGCGCG
>DATBWU010000321.1:0-6014 GCA_036514635.1 Anaerolineae bacterium
CACAACCTGGCAACGACCCAAGTTTCTGGGTAGAACTCCATATCGCCGGGTGGCGATATGCTTGAAGCCAGAAACGTGCCGGCCACGTCGCCGCGCGGCGATGAATTCGCCGCGCTACTTGGCTGCGCCCGATGAATCGGGCTAGTCGGATTCATCCGACGCTGGGGGGTAGCCCGCCGAGTTCATCGGCGGGCGGGCACAACCTGGCAACGACCCAAGTTTCTGGGTAGCCGCGCAGCGGCGAAGGGTCTCAGCGCCGTCGGGCGAGATGCTTCGCTGTGCTCAGCATGACAATGGCCGGCGTTTATGTTTGCCACTGGACTGAAATGCACGCAATGGTCTGCCACCGATTGATTCCTCGTCAAAAGCGTCTTATACTGGCATCGAACCTGAGCGATGACAATGCGTAGAATCACCTGGCTGCTGTGTTTGATCCTGTCCACGATTGGCTGCACCGCGAATCCGCCCGCCGTCGAGCCGCAGGCTGTCACGCCAACGCCAATCGCCTATTCAGCCCTGGACGATCCTTTCCTTGAGGACAGACTTGAAATGGTCGCCAACACGATCAAGTCACGGGGCGTCAGCGATCCGGATGTGCTACAAGCCATGCGCCAGGTGCCTCGCCACCTGTTCGTGCCCACCGAGTACATCGGCCAGGCGTATGCCGATCATCCCCTGCCAATCGGTTATGGGCAGACGATCTCACAGCCGTATATCGTCGCCTGGATGACCGAGCTGCTCGATCTCAAGCCGGGCGAGAAAGTGTTGGAGATCGGCACAGGCTCCGGTTATCAGGCGGCTGTGCTGGCGGGACTGGGCTACGCCGACGTGTACTCTATCGAGATCGTTCATGAACTCGCCGAGAGCGCGGCTGCTCGCTTGAAAGACCTGGGCTATTCGCAGATTCACACTTTGCACGGCGATGGATACTACGGCTGGCCGGAACATGCGCCGTTCGACGCGATCATCGTCACGGCCGCGCCCGATCATCTACCGGCGCCGCTGGCCGAGCAATTGGCCGAAGGCGGCCGGCTCGTCATCCCCATCGGGCCGCCGGGCGGTTACCAGACGCTGTGGAAGTTTGTCAAAGAGGGCGGCGAGCTGACGGCGTACAATCTGGGTGGTGTTGCTTTCGTACCGTTCACGGGCGAGGGCGCGAAGTAGCGCCGCGCGATTGGGCGATCAGCAGCGTCAGCAGCGCGCCGGCATAACACAGCGCGCCCAGTCGAAACACCGTGTTGAATCCGAACGACAGTGCCAGCAGCGCCGCCAGCACGGCTGAGATCACCGACGCCGCACCGTTCACCGCCCACACCCACGCAACCTGCGCCGAATGATCGTCTCTGCTCATCAGCCATTGAATGCCACCCGGAAAGGGGACACCCATCAGAAAGCCAATCGGCGCCAGGATAATTACGGTCAGACCCAGCCTGAATGCAAGCGGGAAGCCCAAAGTCATATCGAACAGTATCGGCAACAGCCACGGCGCAATCAGCAAGAGCACGACGAGCAACGCTAAGGCAAGGCGAGCCGGAAGGCGCTCGCTCAAGGCACTCCCCACACCGGAAAACAGAAGCAAGGTGAATAGCACCGACATCAGCGCGTAAGATGGATGGCCCAGGAACAGGATGAAGCGCTGGATGAGCGGGATTTCCACGAGCAGGAAGGCCAGGCCGATTGCGCCGAAGTACATCAGGGAAGCCCACGAATGCCGTGGCCTGGAGCCAGCCGGTGATGATCGCCGGCGTGTCAGAACCACCGGCAACACGATCAAGACACCTGCCAAAGCCGTTGCCAGCAAGAGCAAAGCCACGACCACGAAGTAGCCCGCTCCGCCGAATGGCTGCCACGTTTTGCCCAATTCCGATAGGACTTGCCCGGCCTGCGACCACTTGAAGTAATGACCGAAGAAGGGTCGATCGTCCGTAGGTGGACTCACGTCGAAAGGATATGCGGCGTAGAAAGCCTCTCGCGGCTCTGCGTCGAGCAGCGCAGTGAAGGCTTCAGAGTAGATCGGTTCGGGCAGGATGCTGTAGCGGTTGACTTCGTCTGGCCGAATGTCCGGTGCATAGATCAGATCGAACGCGCGCTCTGAAGCGAAGTCGCGCACCGCTTGAAGCTCAACGCTGACGAACGGACTTTTCTTGACCAGAAGCGTCGCCGTATTGTAAGTGCGCAGCGCGACGACGTGTGCTCGCGGATCGAGGCCGGATCGCTCCAGGGCTGTCACCGCCAACGCGAACGTCCGTAGTTCTTCACTCGGCGGCATCTGCAGCCAGCGCGTGATCACCAACAGACCGTTTGGCTTCAGGCGCGCCAGCGCGTCTACAAAGGCCTCGACCGTGTAGCGATAATCTTCGGCCAGACTGTACGCGCCGGAGCGGATCGGGTGGAAGGAGGCCGCCAACGATAGCACGATGACATCGTGAAGTTGATCGGATCGCCGTGTGTAACTGCGATCCGAATCGACGATCACCTGAACCCGATGATCCCGATAAACCTCGCCGGCAGCTTCGACGATCAG
This sequence comes from Anaerolineae bacterium, assembly GCA_036514635.1. Classification (GTDB taxonomy): domain Bacteria; phylum Chloroflexota; class Anaerolineae; order Fen-1058; family Fen-1058; genus DASSFZ01. The sequence goes on from DATBWU010000321.1 coordinate 2,525, forward strand.
CGGATTCACCTCGACCACGGTTACACGTCGCGCGCCGAGTGCTAAGGCGCTGAGAACGTCCAGCCCGCCGCGCGGCTCCAGGATCAGCACGTCCGCCTGGGGACGTAGCCGGAAAGCGATCGCCGATGAGAGATACTCGACGAACCTCAGATCGGCGTTGGGATCGACGATCGGATTGAGATCGTCGCCATCCACCAGCAGGCCATCTTCCGGCGGGAGCGGCTGGAGATAACGGAAACTCAGACCGGGCACCGAATGAATGCTCGAGCTGCGGACGACATCGACGCGCGAGAACGAATTCCAGCGCCGATAGGTCACCTGAGCATCGGGGTACTGCAAAGCATAAGACAGGCCCTTGTACGGTGAGAGCCGCAGCGCCAAGAGTGGCAGTCCGTCCCGCCCGCTCAGCCTCAATCCGATGTCGGCTACGACGATGAGCAGAAGAGCGATCGCCAGCCCGCCAAAAGAAACACGGGCCAGGTGCGAGCGACGTAGACTGTCTGGCCTCTGACCGATCTGGATCGCGGCGGCCAGCGCAGCCAGCCCGGCGCTGAGCATCACCGTTCCTTCAGCGCTAAGCGCGGGTGGCGCAATCAACGCGATCACGCAGCCGGAGGCCGAGCCGAGCAGATTCACGGCGTAAGTCTGACCCGCCGCTCGTGGATACGCGGCCAGCAGCAGGCCGACGAGCATGCCGCTGAAGAAGAACGGCAACGTCAGCGCCACATAGTGTGCGACCAGAAGCAGCGCCTGCCGGCTATCCCAGGCAATGCTGAAGGAGTCGAAGGGCACGCTGTTGGTGAGCAGATATGCCCCTACGATGCTCAGTCCGGTCGCCAGCGCCAACCAGCCTGCACTTCGGGACAGATGCTTTTGACCCAGCCCGGGGAAGATCGCCAGCGCCGCGCCGCTGGCCCCAAAGCCAAGCAGTGCGATGCTGACGATCATGAATGCAAAATGATAGAACTGGGCGACGGAGAACAGCCGGGTCAGATTGACCTCGAAGGTCAACGTAGCAGCCGAAAGGAAGAACAGGCTTAGGCGTGTAGGTAGGAAGTGGAGAGCGGAGGACAGATCCAATCGAGGCTTGGATGATAGCGGCACGGGACACGGGCCTTATACGTTGGCAAGGTTGGATCGACACAGATAGTATACATCCCGAAATGCTTCTTGAGCCGGCAGGGGCTTTGTGCTATACGTGGAATGAGTGCGTAGGTCCTATGATACCCGTTGCGCAAGCAGAGGAGGTACGTATCATGCGAGTTTACCGCGCGTCAAATACTGGTATAATCAGCGCAGCCCCCGGACACGAAGCGCCGATGTTCATTCCAACCGCAGCGCACCCGATTGCTCGCCGCCTGGCGCTTGCGGTGATCATGGGCATGATCGTCACCGCATGTCAGGCCACGCCCGCGCCAGCACCCGATCTGAGCGAGGCCGCGCCATCCCCCGTCACCAATCGGATCGCCGTCATCGAAGCGGGCGGACCGATTTATACGCTGAAGCCGGACGGCACGGATCGCATCGACCGATCACTTTTTGTTCGTCGTGCCGTACTTCGATCAATACGCGCAGTCGCTCACGTTCTGGTCGCCGGACAGCCGCTACCTGCTGCTAGCCGGGACACCGCTCGGATGTGAGAGAGGCATCTATTTCATCGACACCACGCTCGCCAGCGGTGACCGCGTGACGCACGCCGGGCCGGGCGAGTTCGCTGTGTGGTCGTGGCAGTAGTTCCCCTCTCCCGTTCAGCCGAACGGGAGAGGAGTCAGGGGTGAGGGCTTTGTTCCGATCCGAACGTCGTGCCCAAACTGCACGCCGCCTCCGCCTGTGGGGCGTCTTGCTCGTCATCGCCTACGTGATTGGACAGTTCATCGCCTTCCGCGCCGCGCTCGATCGCATCCCATCCACATGGACGGTGGCCGGTGAGTCGTTTTCCGATCAATCGATCAATGAGGTCATCGCGCGCATCCAGAATGCGTTCGATCAGCCGGTGATCTTGCACTACGACGAGGACGTGCGCGCGCTGCCGCCTGCCGATGTCGATTTCAAGTTCGACGCAGATGCGACCGCCGCCGCATTTCGCCGCGAGCGCGATCAGTTCGCCACCGCCGGCAACTTTCTGCGTCACCTGATCTTTCAGCGACCCGAGCCGCGCGACCTGCCGATCGTCGCCGAATACTCGGAAGATAAGATTCGGCTGAAGCTAGCCGAGATGGCGCTGGCCTTCGATAAGCCGGCGCAGCCGCCCGCACCTGACCTGGAAACGATGACGCTCGCCCCCGGCCAATCGGGATACCTGCTGAACATCGCCGCGTCGGTGAAACCCGTCGCCAACGCCCTGACTTCGCTTCGCCACCGCGACGTAGAATTGATCGTCGATCGGGAACCTGCGCCCACTGCATCCATCGATCAGCTGCGCCAGATGATCCAGGAGCGCCTGAAAGGCTTCCCGGGCAACGCCAGCGTGTTTCTCAAGGACCTGCGCAACGGCGGCGAGATATCGATCAACACCGGCGTCGCTTACTCCGGGATGAGCCTGATGAAGATTCCGATCATGGCGGAGATTTATCGCAGGCTCGATCAGCCGCCGGACGTCGAGACGATGCGCCTGCTCACCGAGACGCTCGGCTCGGAGAGCGGTAACTTCACGGCCAACTTGCTGTTGCGCCAGATCGGGGACGGCGATTCGTTCATGGGCGTTCAAACGCTCACGGCGTCGATGCGCTACCTGGGCCTGAAAGACACGTTCATGGCGACGCCTTACGATCAGGACAACATTACGCCGCCGTCGGTCGTGACCGAAGCGAACTCACGCAAGGACGTATGGGCCAATCCCGATCCGTACATGCAGATCACGCCCGGCGACATCGGCCTGCTGCTGGAGATGATCTATCAGTGCAGCCAGGACGGCGGCGCGCTCCTGGTGGCGTACCCCGGCAAGTTCACGCCGGCCGAGTGCCAGCAGATGCTGGATATCATGAAGACCAACGTCATCACGAACGCCGAGGGAATCCCTACGCTGCTGCGCGGTGGGCTGCCCGAGGGGACGCCCTTTGCGCACAAGCACGGCTGGGACTACGACACGCGCGCCGATGCGTCGATCGCCTTCACGCCCGGCGGTGATTTCGTGCTGGTGGTATTTCTCAACACGCCGCAGGCCTGGGTCGATTGGGACGTGGCCAACGGCATCATGGTCGATGCCGCTCGCGCCGCGTACAACTACTTCAACCCGGCGACGAGCTCTTCTCAATAACCTCATACGCCCGCACCGGGTGCATTTCAACTTATTGGCCGGCGGTTGAAAACCGCGCCTCGCAGCCGCGCGAAGTCGCCCTGCGGCGACTGGCAATAGCCCGCGTAGGCGGGCCTCGTGCCTTTCGTTGCCGCGACTTTCAGTCGCCGGACAAAAGGCCTAAACCGTGAAATGCACCCCCCGCACCTCGCGACTTGCCCATCCACCCCCTGTCGACTAAAATACCCGCCATGT
>DATBWU010000322.1:0-26712 GCA_036514635.1 Anaerolineae bacterium
GGCTCGAGCGACAACCCGCTGCCGATCGATTCGATCACGCGCTGCAAGATTTCAGCGCGGCGCGTGGCATCGGCCAGCTGTTGTTGTAGCGTGTGCACCTCAGCGCCTGTCCCTGTGGGCACGTCCAACCTCCCCTGGCACAGTCCATCATGATGGCTCACCCGTCCGCGTCCCCGTGGACGGCCCGCGCGGACGCGGGCCGAGAGCCGTGGGTTCACGAAACGTCCCGTAGCACATAGGGCCTTGTGCCCGTTTTGCCGCCCACGCGGGGCTAAACTACGGATTTTGTGATGTACTGATTCTAGCGCAGTTCGGGACGACTGAGAAGTAATGGGGAAATCGCCACACGCCCTGCGGTGTGCAGGCTAGAGGCCATTACATTTCACTCGAGTTTAGACTAAGTAAGGAAGTGGCCTGCCGTCCGGCGTGCACGATCGACGCGCGGTGTGGACGTGCGCCTTTTCCACCTCCCGCCCGGTAAGCGCGCGCCTCCATGGCGAATTGCGCGAAGCAAGACCGCGCGCCGCCAGGCCCTCCACTTTGCGAGCGGGGGAGAACAACATGCCGTTGGGCGCGCGCATGTACAGGGTTGGGGTTCCCCATTCCAGGCTTTCGCCGCCTGCCATGCGGACAGCCTTGCGCGCCTCGCCGACGGCGGCATCGATCGGTAGCCAGCCGGTCAGGGCCTGGTACAGCTCTCGCCCGAAGTGAACAGCGGCCGAATCGGAGAGCGGATACTGCATGGCGAGCACCGCCGGCAGGCCATGTCTTACCAGCGTCGCCGCAGTGCTGGAAAATGCATTGCGCGGGCTGCTCCTTGCGCCCTGGCAGGCATTCAGGATCACAACCCGGAGAGAGCGGTGATCGACAAACAATCGAGCGAAATCTGAGGCAGGCAGCGGGTATGGCTGGCCCGCTTCATCCGAAAGGATGATCGCCCCTTCATCCGCACCGGGTCGAAATGAACCGTGTCCAACGAAGTGGAAGATATGCCAGGGACCGGCGCGCATTGCGGCCTGCAAGTCACGCCACGTTTGCCCCTCCAACCAGATCAACTCGACCAGGTTTCGATCACACAGATCGCGCAGCGCCTCTGTCAGGTAGTTTCTTTCTTCAGTCCCATCGATTTGGGGCATTCGTTTGGGATTCGCGACCATCCCCAACACGCGCAGCGGAGGCTCCACTTCAAGCGAGCGAATAGGTCTCTCAACCTCTAAATAGCGAACGATCGGCGTGTTGCGAGACAGGCACACATATTCGTCCCGGTTCGTGTCAAAGAGAAATTCCCACGGCAGGGCAACCAGCTCAGGCGGTCGGATGCGCAGCTTCAGCCGCAGCCCTTTGCCTTGTTGTTCCGCCAGGGCCTGGCTCGCCCAATACAGATTACCGACCTTACCTGCAAACAGTGTGTGGAACAGCCGCCGGCCAAAATCCCGCACTCGCTGTTCATCAGACATCACCTGCTGCCAGGGCAGGCGGCTCGAGCGAATCAGAATGAAGGGGAGATCATCGATAAAGCGTTCGAGATCGAGGGCAGCGAACGGAAACTGCATGAATACATCATGAGCAACTTCACCGGCCGGAGAGCGAATCACATTGACCGGGTACTCTTGGCCCCGCCTAAAACCGACTAAAAGCTCGAAGTCAAGATACTCTAACTGGTGATTGTCCACAAGTGCTCCAGGCCCGCGTCCTCGCGGGCCGCAAGCAGCCGCGCGGGCGCGGTCGGCGAGCGTTCCAGATATGTGCAATCACCAGATCGGCCGGAGTTGGCCCCGAGATGCGCCCCAATCAGTTATGGCGACAACTCCGACACTCGCCACCCACCTGGCGGCCCCCAGATTCTGTAATCACCCCGCTGCACAGTGATGGTCCCGTCCCGAATGCCATCCCACCATATCTCGAAGGTGATCCGCACGGGCGAATCGAGATCAGATGCTTCGGTTGGCGATCCGAAACTCAACTGTGACAGATTGAGCTGGCCGAATGTCCTCCCCTGGTAGCGCACCATTCTGCTCTGCGCGGCCTGCACAACCCGGTTGTCAACATCGATACAGAGTAGGCCGAGGAAGCGGTTATCCCACTCGTGGCCTAAAGTGAGCACCTGGCGTTCACACCGCCCCAGGTCCAATGCCCCAGGTTTGAACGATCCTTTAGCAAGCTCTTCAAGGAACTGCGTTGCGACGAGACGTGGATCACGGGCGGGTTCAAAAAAACGGGTATTGCGCTGCAATCCCCGCAGGGGTGAAACACCCATCGGTATCGACGATCGGATATTGAGATACATGCGCTTTTTCTCCGCATAAACTTTTGACGTATAGACGCGCCTGTGCTAAAGTAGGCGACGCTGCCTTTAGCATCCGTTTGGATGTTCATCAACCTTAATGCATCTGCCGGAGCAATTCTTGCGCGTATAGGCCGGCTGTCCGAGCGCGAAGCGCCGGCCCTCACCCTGGCGACGATGAGACCTACATTACCGGTGAATGCGCCTGAAGCCGATCTGCTCGAAGTCTGCAAGAATCGCGTGAGCGCGATCGTCATCCGAGATCAATCGGGCCAATCCCATCTTCATGCGCTGCAGCTGGCGGAGCAAATTGCGAAGATCGTCAGGGACAATCTGACCTCGGGGCGCGCACAGCGCGTCATGGGCAATCGTCGAGAGCGTTCCTCAGCCGCGCCCATGCACCTGGAACAATACGTCGACAGCGTAATCGCGCTATACCTGGCTGAACACCAGCGCGTGAAGCGGCTGGCGGCTTGCGACAATGAAGAGTGGTTCGGTCTGCAGATGTTGCTGGCCAAGCGCGCATTCCGGATCCTGCAGCGCTGGCCGGCCGCCCGCCAACAGCCGAGCGATGAAGCGGCGGACTTCGCCCAGCAGACTTGCGAGTCTATTTTCAACACGATTTTCCCGTACGACGTTCCCTTCGCCGCGTGGGCGACCGTGATCCTCACTAACCATATCCGCCAGCGCTATATGCGCTCGCGCGATCTGATCGATCGCAGCCGCGCCATTGAGTCGCTCGATCATCCCAATGGCGGCGATCCGGACCACCTGACCTCACTGTACGAAATCCTGAACGACCCGGCGGCCGATGAGCCCTTTGAGAAGATTGACCTGCAGCAGCAGCTTCTTGATGCCATCGCCCGGCTGCCCAGCCAGGCGCAGCAGGATGTCGTCATTTACTCTTTCCTGTATGGTTGGAGCGACGAGCAGCTCGCTCAGCGCGCGGGCAAAACCAAGCAGGCCATTTACAACTTGCGGCATCGCGCGCTACAGCAGCTCCGGCAAATCCTGTCACAAGAGATGCATCCGAAAGACAACTAGAGGGAATTCTTTCCAGACTTCCGAAGTTCCGCTCGAAGCCCGCGTCCGCGCGGGCGCCTGTCCTGGCCGACCGCGAGGACGCGGTCGGTGTGAGCAAAGAAGTGCACAGTGATTAGAGAAATAAGGCCATGACAAGCGATACCGAGCAGCCCGAGAACAACCAGCCGATTCCCAATCCTGTCTTCGAGCAACTCCGTCGCGACATGCAAACGCCAGGCCCCTGGGCACGCCGGTTCCGCGCCCTGGCCGAGGCGATCGTCAACGCCGGCGAGTCGAAGACTACGCTGACCTGTCACGACGTGCAGGACCTGTTGGACGTATACGTCAACGATGAAATGAAAGGTCACGAGGTGCGGCTGGCACATCCAGAGGTGTGGCAGCATCTCCAGACCTGCACCCATTGCCAGCACGAGCACGATGTCGTTCTGGCTGTATTGAACGAGCGCGACGAAGAAACCGATCCCGACTTCAAGCCTGGCCTCCGGCCACTCTCGTTCTTACAGCCTAAAGGGGATCGCGCACGCTGGATCAGCCGCGTGCGGTCACGCTTGGCAGGTGCGTCTTTCGGGTTGCACATCCTGCTGAACCCCGATTTCTTGGGGAGCAAGCTCGGCTTCGGCCTCCCGCTGCAAACTGCAAACGCCTATCGCTCGGATACGCTCGATCTTTCTTCCGGGCCGCGCGTACTCCTCATCGACACTGTGCCTTTCGACGGTCAGCACGTGAATGTCGAGATCAGCGTGGCGCGTGCGGCGGATCAACCGGACGGGTTGACGCTTCAAGCGACGCTGACGGGAAGCACTTCACTGCCCGCAAATCTGTGGATCGGATTGACCTGGGCCGGGCAAACTCACACCGCGCCGGTCACGCACGTTCGACCGGATGAAGGCCATGTCCAAGTCGAAGGCATCTCGCTAGAGCGTGTGCGCGAAGCGTTAAGCGCACCAGAGGCGCGCTTCGAGATCGTCTTCGAGACACGCGACACGCCGGCCGACGATGATCGCGCCATCTCCCCTGACTGAGGACCCCCTCGCTTTCTATCACGATCTTGCCGCGCGCATCCGTTCCGAGCGACCGGCCGCCAATGCGCTTGCGGCAATCGTTCGCAGCGCGCTCGAAACGCATCCTCTTTCTCTCGACGCGATCAAGCGACTGAGGCAAGCAGCGGAAGGCCTGGTCTGGTGCGCACCGCGCCGGGGTTGGGCTTTGGCGCATATCGCCCATGCTGCCGGACACGAAGATGATGCCAGCTTGCTCCAGGCCGAGTCTGGGCTGACGCTGGGCATCGCGCTCGGCGCTTTAGGCGAGTTTGCCGAAGCGATCCCCTTACTCGAACGGGCGACAGAGCGACTCCTCACCCACGATCAGCCCGGGCGAGCGGCTCGCTGTGAGTGCGAGCTGGCTAACCTGTATGCCACGATGGGCCGGCTCACTCCGGCAGAGACCTTTCTCGCTCGTGCGCAACCTCGCCTCTCCCAGGCGAGAGAGCCTGTCCTGAACGCTTACTACCATCGCGCGGCGGGTCTGATGTACTTTGAGAAGAATCAGCATCAGGGCGCGGTTGCCGCACTGCGCCAGGCGGCCAGCACATTTGCGGCCCATCACCAAACCGGCGAACTCGCACTCACCGCCTGCACGCTGGCCGAAGTGCTCCGGTACACCGATGCGGAAGAAGCCCTAAGATGGGTCGAGGAAGCCCGCAGCATTTCGGTCCCCGGTGATGACACCCTTCATCGTGCGCGGTGCGATTACACCCTGGCATTGGTATACGGTGAACTGAATCGATATACCGATAGTCTGAAGCTCTTCCGCCAATCCCGACCGGCCTTCATCGACGAAGGCCTGGCGCATCAAGTTGCGCTGTGCGATGTTCATCAGGGCATCGCCCATTACCGCCTCAATCAATTTGACGAAGCGCTGAATTGCTTTACGCAAGCGCGCGAGGCCTTCGCGGCCCGAGCACTGGAGAGTCACGTCGCCCGGTGCGATTTCAACCTGGCGCTGACCTACTACGCGACCAATGGCTATCGTGAGGCGCTCAGCCTGTTTCAAAGAGTAGCCGAGTCGGCCCCGGCTGAAGGGCGGGTATTACGGGCGGCTCTGTGCTACAACAATATGGGACTGTGCTTCGACCGTTTGGGACGCTACGACCAGGCATTACGCTGTTTCGAGCTGGCGCAGCCGGCCTTCCTCGACGCCGGGAATTGGGTTTTCGCCGCGCACTACTTTGAGAACCTGGCCGGAACTTACCGCCGTCTCGGCCGCCAGTCCGAGGCCGTGCAGCATTTCCAGAAAGCACGCGACGTTTTCTCGCAGCACGGCCTACACCTTGATATTGCCCGGTGCGATGCGTGCCTGGCGGACCTGTATCTGGCGCAAGACAACTATTCGGGAGCCGTGGAATGCCTGGAGCGGGCGCGCGAAGCCTATCAACAAGAAAGTATGCTGGTGCAGGTCGCCGGCTGCGACCGCGAGAGAGCGCGCGCCTTATCTAAAGAGGGACAGTCCGATCGAGCGCATCAGCTACTCGACCACGCACGCATGATCTTCGTCGAGCGTGGATTGCTTGTGGATGTCGCGCTATGCGATGTCGCGCGGGGAGAGATTTATCTCAACCGGCGGCAAGCAGCAGAAGCCGTGCCTTTCTTACAGACGGCCCTCGCCACACTCGATCCGAGTTTCCCGGACGAAGCCTGGCGCGCTCAGTATGCCCTCGGGCAGTGCGCACTGATGCAGGGGAACAGAACAGGGGCACTTGAGCACTGGCTATCGGCCGTCCAACTCACCCACCAGATACGCAGCACAATGCCGACCGAGCGACTGAGCGGCGGCTTCTTCGCCAGTCGCCGGCTGTTGTACGAACAGACACTTGAGCTTGCACTGGCACAGAGACAGGACGAGCCGGCATTGCTGGTCGCTGAAGCGGGCAAGTCTCAGATGTTTCTGACCTGGGCCGACGATCGCAGCTGGCGCACTGTCGCGGGCTATAACCCACACCTGGGCCGGCTACTGGATCGGGAAGAGCAACTCAGGCAGCAGTTGGCAATCTTGCGTGGACAACTTCGACTGATACAGATGGATACGGGTGGGCCGCTCTTGCGGGGTGCGGATGACATCCGCTCCGATCAGCCGGAGCTTTTGGCCCAACTCGCGCAACTCTCACACGAGTACGAAGACGTGATTGAGCAGTTGCGTGTCCAGGCACCGGGATGGCTCAACTCGCAGTTCCCCAGGCCGCTCTCCCTTCAGTCGTTCAGGCAGGCGGCACAACGACACTTGACCACGCAATGGGCATGCCTCGACTACTACCGATTCGACGATAAGCTGGTGATTTTCTACCTCGACAGCCGGCGACTTCACTGTATCGTCAAGCCGCTGAACAACTATGATCGCAAGGTCCTGGATCAGTGCACCAATCCAAACCGGGACGTGCGAGAGCTGATCTACGGCGACAGCACGTCCGTAAACGTTCCTCTCAAGCATCTGTATCAACTACTCATCCCGGCCGAGGTTGAGCGGTTAGGCACAGACGAACTACTGATCATTGCACCCCATGCCCAGCTTCACGCACTGCCCTTCCACGCGCTGCACGGTGCGAACGGCCCACTCGCGAATCAGGTGACCACTGTCGTCGTGCCCGGTTTAGGCGCACTGGAATCGTTGCTGCACAAGTCAAACGCCACGACCTCGATCGAACACATGCTTGCGCTCGGCCTGTCGGACTTCGGCGATGAGGCCCGACCCCTGCTGCACGCGCAAGATGAAATCGCGGTGCTTCAAGAGGTGTTTGGCAAACGCCTGAAGCGGTTGTGGGAGACCGAGGCAACGCGAGAGACACTGATGAATCTACAGCAGCAAAACGAACTGGCCGCCTGCGACGTGGTGCACTTCGCCACTCACGCCGTGCTGGATCGCATGGCCCCGTCCCAGTCGAGTGTGCTGTTGCACGACGATAGCCTGACCTACGCCGATATTCTGAATCTGAAGCTTCAGGCGCAGTTAGTGGTGCTGTCGAGCTGCGAAGGAGTGCTCGGCCAGCGGTATGCGGGTGACGAGATTGTCAGCCTGGCCCAGGCCTTCTTCTTCGCGGGAGCGCACACGGTGGTAGCCAGCCTGTGGCCGGTTGAAGATGCCTCGACCGCCGATTTCATGCATCGCTTTTACTCTCATCTTGATACCGGCGCCAGCGTGTCCCGGTCACTCCGCTCCGCGCAATGTGAGATGGCTGCGATGGGCCATTCACCCTATCAGTGGGCGCCCTTTGTCGCAGTCGGCCTGCCGTGATCACACTGCCTGACAAGAGAGTATGGAACGCCGACTAAAGTCGGCGATCCGTGATCTACTGAGTATTCCGGCACTCCCGACTTGGGTGGGACGCTTCGCAGGAACCGCGAAGACGCGATCCCGCAAAAAGAAGCAGGGCGGGCGAACGCCAAGTCTTTCAAATGCTTTGCGTTCTTGGCGTCTTCGCGGTGAGACTCTTCTTGTTGAATCCGGAAGAGTCTGTTCTCTCATCGCTGACAGCCTGAGCCACACGGGAGAGGCCCATTGGTCTGCTGCTGGGTCGGCGTCGGGGTCGGGTCGCCATCAGCGCTGGCGCGCATTGGCTGCGCTGATAGCATGACCGCCAGCAGCACTGCCGCCAGCAACGTTACCAGGGCCTTCTTGATCTTGCTCGACATGGCTTGTTTCCTCCTTTCCGGTGATGTCTGCCGGAGAGGATTCGCAAGCCGGTCGAAAGATAACACTTGAGAGGGCGAGTTTCGGCCCTATAGGCAGGTTGACTGCCCAGATGGAGACGAAGGCAGTTGGAGGACGAACTTCGAGAGCAGGCTCACGCGCGCGCCCGGCACACGCTGATCCATCGCGATTGGCGGCTGGTGGGCGATGCTGAGGCCGGCTTTCTGGAGGAGGTTCTGGCCGAGGTCGAAACGCGCCTGCCGTTCGCGCAGGGCCGGTCGCTCGAAGCGCTTGTCGAGCACGCGACGATCGTGCGCTACGGCCACGTCTGGCATACCGCCTGCCGCGCCGAGGGGACAATCCACCAGGAGCGCGCGATCGAGGAGCTGCACACGTTGTTATTCCGGGTCGCTTTCCACCGCCTCGATCGCGACCAGCAGCTGGCGCAGGATTGCGCTCAGGCGGCGCTCGTTAAGACGTGGCATAATCTGGATCGAATTGAGGACCCGGGCAGTTTCCTATGGTGGGCGCTGCGAATCCTCAATAACGAGATCAACAAGCGCCTTACCGCCGGCAAGCGACGGGTGACCGATCGACGGACCGGCCAGACCGCCTGGCAAGACGTCGAGGTTAGTGCGAGCGATCTGCAGCCCGAAGGACATCCAGAAGAAGAAAGTGTAGAATATCCCACAACCTTCGCTCGATTGAATGGAGCACCCGTGGATCAGGCACCGGCCATGACTGAAGACATGCGCGCCAGCCTCGAAGCTGCTATCCGGGCCTGCCTGGACAATGAGCGGCAGCAGGCCGTGATCGTCAGGATATTCTTCGACGCCAAGAGTCGCCGGGAAGTAGCCGAGGAGCTTGGCACGACGCCTCAAATCGTCTCGGTGTTCAAGCAGCGAGCGTTGAAGCGCCTGCAGGCGTGCGAGGGCTTTCTGACCGTGCTAGAAGAGTTGCTCTGAAGTCACGGCGGAGGATGAATCATGGCAGACAACCCGTCCGCTAACGCGCGTTTGCAGCGGCTGCGAGAACGCTTGAAGACGAGCGCAGCGCCCGCTTCGATGGTTCATTTGGCTCGCGCGGTGACCGGAGCCGAAGACCCCGGCCTGTCGCATGTGGAATTCCAGGCCCGGCTGCCTCGCTACGTCGCCGACGAGGCGGGCGGCCTGCCTGTGGGCCGGTTGTATCCCGATGTGACACGACATCTAGACTTGTGCGCCGGCTGTGAGGCGGAATACCTGGACCTTCTGGAGGTGGCACTGCTTGAAGAGGAAGGCGCGTTGCCCGCCCCCGCCGATATACCCAAACCCGACCTGTCCTTCCTGCCCCGGAAGACGGCTCTACGCGATTACGTGCGCGCCCTGGCTCAAGACCTGGTGCTGGCGCTCAGGCCAGATGCGCTGGATGAATTCCGATCGGTTGTCGATGCATTCTTTCGCTGGATCGAGCAGCAAGGCGGCAGGCTGATTCCCGTCAGGGCCGATTTGGGGGAGAGTTTGGGCTTTGCGGAGGGCGAGCTGCCCGATGCCACGCTGATCTTGGCGGCGACTCAACTTGCCACACAGTCACTCGTCGATGCGCTGACACCGCAAGAGATTCAGGCGCAGATAGCAGGCGGGCGCCTACTTTCTACGGCGCGTGAATACGCCGGGCGCTCGGCGCAGAAGATGGGGCTTGACCCGCAAGAGGCGCACGAGTTCGCACAGGAATATGCCGAGCGGATCGGGCGCAACCCCGATGCCTTACTGAGGTCTCGGTGGGCTAAGGTCTGATCTTGATGGCTTGCCCTGGGTACACGTAATATCGCGGCGGCTTCACCTGCGGGTTGAGTGCGAGCAGATCGGCCGATAGCAGACCAAACTTCTTCGCGATCGACACCAGCGTATCGCCCGGCTGGACGACGTACTCATTCGGCGCGCCGGCGCTCGGCTGGCGCGCCGCCGCCGTGGGAGCGGGTGTCGCCGTCGACCTCGGCGTGCCGGTCGTCTTCACAGTGGCCGTCGCTCTAGGCGTGAGGGTGATCGTCGCCGTGGGAGCAAGTGTCGCCGTCGACCTGGGCGTACCGGTCGTCTTCACGGTGGCTGTCGCTCTGGGCGTAGCAGTAGTCTTCGGCGTGCCCGCCATTCTGGATGTGAGAGTGGTCGTCACTGTCGGAGTGACTGAGCCAATCGCCCGGAGATACCTCTGCGCGACCCAGCCTTCTGATCCATCTTCAGGATTGCGCACCTTCCACCATACGGCCCCTTCGACCGTACGCGGCCCTTCGACAAGAGTCAGGCGCGTGCCCTCGGGCACACGGGTCACCTCTTTGGCATTCGCGCCCGGCACAGATCGCAGGATCAACCGCTGACCGCCCGTGCCCCCGACTCTCACATCGCCATTGATGGAGAACTGGCCGGGTGTCTCTGTCGCCTTCGGGGTCACGCTCCCTCGCTCGGAAACCCTTTGAGTCGAGCCGCTCACTACCGCCAGGCTCGCCTCGTCCACATACACGTCATTGTGTTGCAGCGCGAAGTACGGCCGTGACCGCGTAAACACCGTCACGTGATCCGACTTCACCACCGCTTCGACCGTGAACAACTCCCAATGGTCGAACGCCTCGATCACCGGCGACCAGACAATGCTCGGGCTCCATGGGTTGTTGCCCCCATAAGGGTCAATGCCCACCTTCAAGCCCATCGTCGGCTGGCCGAAGGACGTAAACGGATCGTTCGACTGGGACGACCAGGCCTCCATGTACACGCTGAAGCGCACACGCTGTCCCGGTTTCAGTCCCCACACGGTCTGATGCAAACCCGCCTCGTGCAGGCTGTAGAACGTGAAATACTTCTGCGAGTTATCGCCGGCCACCTTGCGTGAGGGCGGCGTCTGCGGCCCGCCCGCCGTGTCGCGATACTCCGGATTATGCCAGGCAGCGCAACCGGCTGGCGCATCCTCTGCATAACACAGGCTGGGGAAACCAGTGTAGAAGTTCGGATCGTTGCGATCGGTGTTGGGCGGCTGCCACCAGGCCGTCCAGCCGAGCGGGACCTGCGTGGTCTGCCACAAGAACGTCGTCCCAAAATCGATCGGGGCACCGCACGGCACACCCACCCACGGCGGGCCGTTGCGCGCGCTGCACTGCATCACATACTTGCCTTCCATGCCGCCATTGACGAGCAGGTTCGGCCCATCTCCGGCGCTATGGCTCGCCGCGAACACCGGCAACTGGAGGAAGCCCAGGCAAACGATGACGATAATGGTGTAACGCGCAATGATTCTCATGCCCACATTCCGGCCTCGGTGCTTGATTTCTACTACCAGCACGGGATTATACCAGACAGCACGTATGACGAACAAGTTCAAAACATCATCACGCCGGCATGACTTGACCGCCGAACTTTTTTCGACTCGCCTCCAACCGGTTTCCATCTTCCACCAACTCGGTTTTCTATTTTGTGCGATCTCGCATCATCCAGCACGCTTCGCCACAGTTGGCCCACACACCAACTTTCTCCACTTAGCCAACTGTGTGATCTGCCAATTCACCGTAAAGTATGTTCAAGCATACTGCCGGAGGTTGGCATGGGCACTATCCTCTCTAAGCGTCGGTTCCAGATCGTTGTCGCGCTCGTGTTGTGCGCGGCGGTCGCATTAGCCTCGCTGAGTCTCGCCGGAGCGGCGCCCGCGCGAGTGGTGAAGGTCATCGTTCAGGGCCAGGCCATCGCTCAGATGGAAAGCGCGGTTCAGTCCGTCGGCGGCGTTGTCACCCATCGCTTCACTCTGATTAACGCCGTTGCCGCCGACGTGCCGGAGTCCGCCATCGCGGTGCTGGCCGGCCGTGGGTTGCGCGTCACGCGCGATACGCCGGTCAGAACGTCCGGCACTAAGAACGGCGATGCATCGGGCTTCGCACGGGCCGCCGGCGCAGATCAGTTGTGGGCAGCCGGCTACACCGGTCGAGGCATCGGCGTCGCCATCCTCGACACCGGCATCGCGAACCACCCAGATCTCCAGCGCGGATTGCGGCGCAGCGAGCGGCACGTCGTCGCGCGTTACGATGCGCTCGACGGCGCCCGGCGACCGTTCGACGGATTCGGCCACGGCACATTTATGGCCGGCATCATCGGCAATGCCACGCGCACTCGAGACGGCTTTGCCGGCATCGCGCCGGGCGCCGACCTGATCGACGTGCGCGTAATGGACGAGGCGGGGCAGGGGACACAGACCGATCTCATCGAAGGCATCCAGTGGGTCGTCGAGCACAAGGATCGATACAACATCCGCGTCATGAACCTCTCGCTGTACGCTTACGTGGATAGCCCTTACTGGGCCAGCCCGGTGAACATGGCCGTGGAGGCCGCGTACCAGGCCGGCATCGTCGTCGTGGCGGCGGCCGGCAACCTCGGCGATCAAAACCTGACCATCACCGTGCCCGGAAACGATCCTTACGTGATCACGGTTGGCGCGTTCACCGACAACTACACGCCGCGCGATCCGGGCGACGATTACATCCCGCCCTTCTCATCGGTCGGCCCGACCGAAGTCGGTTTCGTCAAGCCCGAAGTGCTCGCGCCCGGCGCGCACGTCGTGTCGACGATGCTGGACAACCAGGCCTGGGCCAGGGAACATCGCGACAATCGCGTGCGACACGGCTACTACGAAGCCGCCGGCACTTCCACTGCTGCGGCTGTGACCAGCGGCGTCGCCGCGCTCCTGTTGGAAGCTCACTCCGACTGGACACCGGCGCAACTCAAGCATCACCTCATGGCTTCAGCTCGGCCGATCGACGGCCAATCACTATGGAAGCAGGGAGCGGGTCGGATTTGGGCGCCCGCTGCGCTGGCCGATGCCACGCCCGGCGAAGCCAATCCCGGCATGACGCCCGGCACGCCTTACATCGGCCCGACCGTCTACCTATTCGACCAGTTCACGCTCGTTCACGAGGACGGCACACTCATCGCGCCGGAGGGCTATAACTGGACCGGTGGTTATAACTGGACCGGCGGCTACAACTGGACGGGGGGCTATAACTGGACGGGTGGCTACAACTGGACCGGCAGCACCGATTGGCACGAGTGGACGGAAGACATGTTGTGGCAGTCGGGCTACAACTGGACCGGCGGTTACAACTGGACCGGCGGTTACAACTGGACGGGTGGCTACAATTGGACCGGTGGCTATAACTGGACGGGCGGCTACAACTGGACCGGCGTGCAGTTACTGCCATAAGGCCAGGCGCTCCACAATTCAGGTTACCCAGGCAGACCATCCCTGCTCGATAGCGCGAGCAGGGATGGTCGCGTTATTAATATAATTGAAACACAATGCCAACTTTGCTGTAGGCTGTTGCGCCGGGGATCGTGTAAAATGGGAACGAGGGCATTGCATCCGGGCTGCCGACTCACTTGCCCCCGCAGCGCGCCTAGCGGCCCACCGCCGCACAGCGGCGGACATGGGCAAGCAGGAGAATTGCAGCCGGATCGCCGACTTTAGTCGGCATTTTGACCGGCTGAAGCCGGTGCGCCCTGGCCTCTCAGCGAGCTTATGAAACTGTCGAAGCGGCACGTCTACGTTACGTGTATTGGGAGCATCGGTCTCGTTGTTCTGATCGGATCGCTCCTGACGCCCAAAGCCGACTCGCTCGCGCTGTTCTTGTTCTGCGCGCTGGCGGCTGCCGCTGAATGGACGACGGCGACGCTTCTACAGGCCAAGCAGTTCAGCGTCGAGCTGTCGATCATGTCCGCGGTCAGCTTCGCCGCCGTCTTGATCTTCGCGCCGATGGAGGCGGGACTTGTCGGCGCGGTCGGCGGAGCCACGGCGGCTGTGATCAGTGCGCGGCGGCAGAAATTCCCACCGAGACGTGCGATTGAGGTGCTGGCCTTCAACGCGGGCATGAACGCGCTGGCGACACTGACCGGCGCGATCGTGTTTCAGACCCTGCACGGCGGCCCACTGAACAGCCCGCTGGCCCTGGCCGACCTGCCCCTGCTGCTGGCGGCGGCCATCGCCGATGATCTGGTCAACGCTGCCGCGCTGGTCGTGATGATCACCATCCAGTGGGGACAGAAACCGTTCAGCATCTGGCGCGAGAACTTCGCCTGGGCCGCGCCGATCAACGTGGCGACCATGGCCATCGGCGGCGGCGCGCTGGTGACCGGCTACACTGCGCTGGGCTTAACCGGGCTGGCCGTGTTCTTCCTGCCGGTGTTCTTGTCCGTGTACGCATTCCGCGCCTACATCACCCGCACGCAGGCCATGATGGCCCACCTGGAGGAAATCGTCCAGGAGCGCACCGCCGATCTGGCCAAGGCGAACGAATCGCTGCGCGAGCTGAACGCGCAGAAAGACGCTTTCTTCGCCATCATCACCCACGATATGCGCTCGCCGCTCACCAGTATGCTCGGCTTCACGGAATTGATGGAACAGTACGGCGATCTCCGGCCGGACGTGAAACCGTTCCTCGAGGCGCTGAAGCGCAACACGCAATCGCTGATGGAGATGGTCACCAACATTCTCGATCTCTCCAAACTCGACTCCGGCAAGATGGAGTATCGACGCGATCCGCTGAACCTGACCGAGATCGTCGACGAAGTGTTGTTGAACATCGAGGGGCACGCGCGCGCCAGGGAGATCGTGCTCCACAGCCAGATCGAAGCCACGCCCTCATTGACCGGCGACGCCGACAAACTGCGCCGCCTGGTCACCAACCTGATATCGAATGCGATCAAGTACACGCGCGAGGGCGGCCACGTTTACGTGAATCTGTCTCCGGTCGATGGGAACGTACAGCTGTCCGTGCGCGACACCGGCATCGGCATCCCCGCCGATCAACTGCCGCACATCTTCGAGCGCTTCCGCCGTGTCAGGCGCAAGAGCGGCACAGACTCTGTGGGCACCGGACTGGGATTGGCGATCGTGCAGGAGTTCGCCCAGGCGCACGGTGGTCGCATCGAGGTGCACAGCGAGGAAAACATCGGCAGCACGTTCACGGTGACACTCCCGATTGCGTACGAACCGCCCGCCGTGAGTTGAGCATCCCTTCCCCCGACTGAAGAAACCGGGTTTTACTTTTCCGACACCAGCTTCTATCTCCCTGGTGATCGTTCACATCCCACCACGGAGACACAGAGGCGCGGAGAAAGCGGCGCTTTGAAACCTCTGTGTCTCCGTGCCTCCGTGGCTCGCTGGCTTGTGCGTCATCTCCAGTCTCTCCTGCAATGGGAGAAACACCCCATTCGTCTTGACCAACACCCATCCGGCCATAAGTCGCTTGCCCCAATTGATCGACCACGCCTGGGCTGCCCTGTCCACTCGAAAAATCGGCGCTGTGCAGAATTTACTTGACTCACCCTGCGAGTTATCCTGGAGTCAGGATAAAAGGGGATCGGAGGTGTGAGATGGAAGCCACACTGGCACTGATTATTCTGACCCTGGCGAGGCTGGTTATACCGGTAGCCCTGCTTCTGGGTATTGGCAGCCTGATACAACGACGGCACACCTTTCGGCGGTGAGGTGAAACATGGAGTGGCTCGATCCGCTGGCTGCATTCGTGATCGGCCTGGTGCTGCGCTTTGGCGTTCCCATCGGCGCGACGATCCTGGTCGTCAGCCTGTTACGCCGGCTGGACGCGCGCTGGCAGGTGGAAGCTGAACAACGACGCGCGCTCATCGCAGCCGGCGTGGCGCGCGGTCCCAGGTGTTGGGAACTGCGCAACTGTCCGCCGGAACGGCGAGCAAACTGCTTGGCCTATGCACAGCCGGGCTTCCCGTGCTGGCAAGTTTTCCGCGGCTCGGAGGGCCAACTGCGAGAAGCGTGCCTGGAGTGCGATGTCTTCACTCAAGCGCCGCTGCCGACGGCCGTCTGAGATCATGGGCGAGAGGGATGATCGATATGAAGAGACAATGGAGCACACGTCTATTCTTCGGCCTGCTGTTTGCGCTGCCGGCCATTTTGCTCTCGGTGGCGTTGACGCAGGCCAGCGCCTTGCCGCAGGCCGACACGCCGGCGGCGCTCGACTGCAAGACCTGTCACACGGACTTCGAGAAGGCATGGCAGAGCGGAGCGCACGGCCAGGCAGCGTCCGACCCGGCCTTCAAAGAGACCTGGAAAGCGCAAGGCAGCCCGGCACAGTGCCTGGCCTGCCACACGACCGGCTTCGACATGGCGACGGGCTTATTCAAGGCCGATGGAGTCACGTGCGAAGCCTGCCACAGCCCGATTAACGATAAGCACCCGCAGGAGCCGATGCCCGCCGAGCGCTCGGCGCAGTTGTGCGGCACGTGCCACACCGAGACGTTCTTCGAATGGCAGGTGAGCAAGCATCGCGAGGTGAACCTGGCGTGCGTGGGTTGCCACGACTCGCACGGCACGACGCTGAAGGCCGAAAGCGCGTCGAAGATGTGCGCCACCTGTCACCGCGAGCGCGCCTCGAACTTCGCGCACTCGCAACACAGCCAGGTCGGCCTGACCTGCGCCGACTGCCACTTGACCAAGTTGGGCAGTGGACAGGGCGAGGGCCACGCCACGCGCGATCACAGCTTCAACGTCAAGTTGAGCGCCTGCAATCAGTGCCACGCCTATCAGATGCACGATCCGGCGCAGGTGCACCCCGATCAGCCAACACCTGCCCCGGTCGACGCGATGGCTTCGGTCGAGACATTGAGCGTGAGCGCAGTGCCGGAGCAGGCCAGCCCGGTCGGCTTCGCCACGGTGTCCGGACTGGTCGGCTTCGCTGCGGGCATCATCTTAGCGCCATGGCTGGAGCGCTGGTATCGGCGTAACAATCATCGCGGCGACAAGTGAGGTCGGGCCATGAAGCGACTTTCATTGAAGCGGCGCAGTTTTCTAAAGACGCTGGGAGCCGGCGCGGCGGCTCTTGTCGGCATGCGAATGGTCGGGCAAGGCGCGTCGAGCGATGGCGAGCCGCAGGCAGCCAGCCCTCACAAATGGGCCATGGTGATCGATCAGGCCAAGTGCCAGGGTTGCGGTTACTGCACGCTGGCCTGCCGCGCGCACAACGACGTGGCGCCGTCGATCTCGTGGAACCGCGTCATCAGCGCGGGCAAAGTGAAAGATCGAGAAATCTTCCTGGCGCGGCCGTGCATGCAGTGCGAGCACGCGCCGTGCGTCGAGGTGTGCCCGGTCGGCGCGAGTTATCATCGGGCCGATGGGATCGTGATGATGGACTATGGCAAATGCATCGGCTGCCGCTATTGCGTGGTGGCTTGCCCGTACGGCGCGCGCGCGTTCAACTGGGAAGAGTTCACCGGCCCGAACCCGGCCGTGCCCATGTGGGGCCAGCCGGAAGTCGAGCGCCGCCCGCGCGGTGTCGTCGAAAAATGCTCGTTCTGCTACCAGCGTATCGATCGCGGCCTGGAGCAGGGTTTAAAGCCCGGCGTCGATCCAGAAGCGACGCCGGCGTGCGTGGTGGCCTGCCCGGTCGGCGCGCGGTTCTTCGGCGACCTGAATGATCCCGAATCGACTGTCAGCAAATTACTCGCCGATCATCCATACTATCGCCTGCGCGAAGACCTGGGGACCTCGCCGCGCGTGTACTATCTCCCGACGCGTGAGGAGGCATCATCATGACTGCACGTTCCGCTCACCGACGACCTGCGCTGCATTTGACCCGATTCCAGTTGTGGCTGCTCGCGCTCACGACGGTGATCGTGGCCGGCTTGATCGCAGGCGTGATCGTATTCACGCGTGGGCTGGTCGTGACCAACCTGACCGATCTCGTGCCGTGGGGCCTGTGGATCACGATCGACCTGTCTTCGATTGCGATGAGCGCGGGCGCGTTCCTGCTGTGCGCGGCAGTGTATCTGCTGGGCTTGAAGCAGTTCCAGCCCGTCGCGCGCACGGCCACGTTCGTCGGCCTGCTCGGCTACAGTATGGCCGTGCTGTGCCTGCTGCTCGACATCGGCCGGCCGGAACGCTTTTGGCACGCGCTGGTGTTCTGGAACCCCCACTCGGTGCTGTGGGAAGTGACGATGTGCGTGACGCTGTACCTGGCCGTGCTGGCGCTGGAGACCGCGCCGATTCTCGGCCAGGCCGAATGGATGCAGCGCCGCCGGCCGCGACTGGCGAGGCTGCTGTCCAGCGTGCACCATTACGCGCCGTACCTGGCCGTCGTCGGGCTGGGCCTGTCGCTGCTGCACCAATCGTCGCTGGGCGCGACGTATGGCGTGCTGAAGGCGCGCCCGATCTGGTATCGCCCCGACCTGTCGGTGCTATTCATCGTCTCGGCGATGGCCGGCGGGCCGGCGCTCACAGCGCTGGCCTCGATGCTGGCCGCCCGCCTGAGTAAGCGCGTGCACATTGACGATCATCTGCTCGAACGGCTCTCGCACGCCATCGGCTGGGTGCTGGTCGGCTACCTGTACTTCCGCTTCTGGGACGCCTTCGCGATGACGTACACCTACGCGCCGGGCCGCACGGAAGGATTGAACCTGCTCACGCAGGGACCGTTATCGTTCAACTTCTGGATCGGCGAGATGCTGCTGGGCGCAGTGGTTCCGATCGTCATCCTGTTAAAGTCGAATTGGCGACGTAACCCGCCGCTGCGCATGATCGCGCTGGCGTTGATCGTCGTCGGCGTCGTCGCGTATCGCTGGGATACTAACCTCGCCGGGCAGATGGTGGTGATGAGCTATCTGCCGCAAGACATCACCGCCCGTTTCACCACTTACACGCCGTCGTTAATCGAACTCATCAGCGGCGCAGGTATCGTCGCCTTCGGGCTGTTAGCCTTCACGCTCGGCGTGCGCTACTTGAACGTCGTCGATCATCGCGCGATTGAGCACGCAGAGGAACAGGCGCTCGAACCGGCGCTGGAACCGACGCAGTGAAAGTGGGCAACGGAGGCCTTCGGCGCAACGGACACACGCCTTCGGCGGGTGCAGTGCTCCCGTAAACGAATCCGAATCAACGCAGAGGCGCATCCGCTCATTCGTTACCCATTCGTTGGCAGTCTCCCTCCAGAGTGTTGGTCTTACCACAGAGCACGCAGACGCCAGAGGCGCGCAGAGGTTCTTAAGTTGCTCGGCGCTCTCCGCGCTCTCAGCGGTGAGAAACGGGCCGATCTGCTCGCCAACACTGAGGAGGGAGACTATCCATTCGTTGCAGAACCCAAAAGAGAGACCGGACACCGCGCGGTGTCCGGTCTCTGTGTTACGGCGCGCCCGTCATCGCGTTACTGGGCCGGTACTTCGGGGCGGG
The DNA here is from genome assembly GCA_036514635.1 of Anaerolineae bacterium. Classification (GTDB taxonomy): domain Bacteria; phylum Chloroflexota; class Anaerolineae; order Fen-1058; family Fen-1058; genus DASSFZ01. Next base: position 19,211 of record DATBWU010000322.1, read on the forward strand.
TGTAGGTCGACACATCACCGCCCAGGTCCGCGATCGAGTCGATCAGGAACTGGATGACGTAGCGTGGATTGTGGACGAAAGCACCCGGATCCTTCTGGGTGTACTGGTAGTTGTAGCCGGCCTTCAGGAGGCGCGGCGTCCAAGCAGCATAGCCCTGGCCGTCAGCACCGAAGAAGTACGGATAGGCAGCCGCGTTATACGTGATCGGGTTGCCCGTGCCTTCCGCGTACGTCTGTATCTCGGCGTACAACGCCTCGGCCAGTGTCTCGATCTCGCCCTGCGTGCCTTCCGTCACGTCGCCATCGCCATCGTAGTCGGTGGTGTCGTCTGGAGCGCGGATGTCTTCCGGCTCCGCGCCGGCATGGCAGCCCGCGCAGGTCTCGACCTTGGGCGCTAGGGCGTGAACATCGTGGCACTGCGCGCACTTGTTGAGCGGATGCAGGACGTTCTGGCCCAGGTAGGTCTGGCTGTCGTACTCGTAAGCGCCCTTGACGTCCGTGCCGAACAACGTCGCGCCTGCGGCGAAGTAGTGGATGTTGCGGAAGCGGATCGTCGCATCCACGGTGTCCACGTCCTTGCCGGTGAGAGACCGATCCACGCTCGCCTTCGACTCGCGGCCCTGGTGGCAGGTGATGCACAGGTTGGAATCGTCGGCCACGAACTTGCCATCGGCATCCTCGCCGCCCAGGCTCACCGTCGCGCCGCTGGGGAAGGCGACCGAAACCACCTGGTAGCGCGCCGGGAAGTTCTGCGAGTCGTGGCAGGTGGAGCACATGAAGCCGTTCGCGATTGGGTTGGAGATGTTGGCGCCCTCCGCGATGAACTGCGGCAAGCCGGTGGCGCTGTGGCAGCGAGCGCACGTACCGGGCACTGCGCCCTCAGCATCCCAGTGGCGGAACGGCTCGGTGTTGCCGGCGAAGTGGCCGGCATCGTTGCGGACCAGATTGCTCACAGCGCCGCCCAGGTCCTCGATGGAGTCGTACAGCAGCTCGATGATGTACTTGCCGCCGTGCGCGAACGAGCCGGGGTCCTTGAGGGACACCTGGTAGTTGTAGGCCGCTTTGAGCAGGCGGGCCGTCCAGTTGGCGTATCCACTGCCATCGGCAGCGAGGAAGTAAGGATAGGTGGCCGGATCGTAGCTGATCTCAGCGCCAGCCGTTTCCTGGGCATACTTCTGGATCTCGGCCAGCAGGATTTCCTGCAGACCCTGGACTTCATAGAAGACGCCTTCTTCGACGTTGCCGTCACCATCATAGTCCGAGGCTGAGGAGACCATGCGCACGTCTTTCAGATCTTCCGCGCGGGTCACGCCCGTGTGACACTCCTGGCACTTCTCGATCCGGAGTTCCAGAGTGTGCTGGTTGTGGCAGCCGATGCAGGTATCGATGCCTTCCACGTGGCGGAACTTGGCATCATACGTCTTGCCTTCGTACTCGTAGCCGCCCTTGACCTCGGTGCCGTATAGCGTAGCCGCCGCGGCGTAGTAGTGGATGTTGCGGAAGCCGAAGCGGACATCGTTGCCCTGGTCGTCCTTGATCGGAGCGACCGCAGCGTCTACGTCCGTGACGCCGAAGCGCTCGATCTGGGCATCCACCGACGCCTTGGACTCGCGACCCTGGTGGCAGACCATGCAGCGGGCCGCATCGCCCAATCCGCTGACCACGATAGTGTTGCCCTCGTCATCCTTGCCGGGGAAGGCGACACTGGTCAGGTTAATCGTGACATCGTTGTGGCAGGCCACGCACTGGATGCCCTGGGCATCCTTGGCCGGCACAGCGGCGTCTACCTTGTTCGCTTCGCTGCCGTCAGCGCCCAAGTAATCCCGGTAACCGGCAGTCGTGTGGCACTTGGCGCAGGCAGTGGGCACTTCAGCCGGGTCTTCTTCATCCCAGTGGCGGAAAGGTTCGGTGTCGACGGCATTGTGCGCCGAGCCTTCCCATTGCGCCTTGAATGGGATCTCCAAAGGCGCTGCGACCTCGACGGGGACCGCAGTGGGTTCCGGCGACGGGACTGCAGGCCCGGGCGCAGTGGTCGGGGTGGCCGTCGGCTGCCCGCAGGCGACCAACACCAGACCCAGGCCGATCAGCGCCAGACCAACAAAAATGACTTTCTTATGCATAGCATTCTCTCCACAGTGCGACTGTTGCTGAATCAGCAAGTGGTCGATCGTGTGCGTTCGATTCTTGTGTTCTCCCTCCTTCTTGTGGAGACTGCTCAGAGACTGTCTTAAAACTCACCACCAAGACACCAGGGCACCAAGCAGCACTAAGGTTTTCTTGGTGTCTTCGAGACTTGGTGGTTAACCATCAAGCCTTTTCAGGGCGGATCGTCCGATCAAACGTGAATGAGGCTGATCAGATCGCCAATTTCGCCAGCCGGGTGCTGCTCGCTCGTCACCACATGGACGTGCTCGTGCTGAGGGTCGAGCCGAAGAATCTTCAGCGTCGGGAGCGCCTCGAGCATTGCCTTGAGCGGGCATAGTCGCTCGATTTCTGTGTCGGTCGCGTCGAGGATCACGGCGTCAGGCCGCATGGCGATGACCTTCGTCAGCGCATCCGGCTCTCGCGAATCAATCGTGTGTAGATCGATCTGATCAACGTGCTGGCGCAAGCGGCTAGCGACGCCTTCCGCGAACAACGAACGAGGTGAGAGAACGATGACGCGCGTTCGGCCCATACATGCCCCAGCAGCAGACTTCCGCGACATTGTGAAGTTTAAGGTAAGGGGAGAACGAGGCGCAACCCTCGATCGCTCATGTTGCGATACACGAGAGGGTGATCGGTGTGTCAGGTCGGGCTACCCGATCGGGTGGGATCGTTTTGATCGAGTAGAGCCTTGTCAAAGCGGGGACTTGTCACAGTCGCCCGGAGTCACCTGGAGTCGCCCGGAGTTCAAACTCCGGGCTGAAGGCGTGGAAATCGGCTGAAGCCGATTGGCTGGCAGCCCGGTTGACCAGGCTCCCACGCTTTCAGCCGGACGGTGAACCGTCCGGCGTTCCTGCACGATTAACGAGGCTGCTTGATCAGCCCATCTCTCAGGGCGTGGGCGGCGGCTTCCGTGCGATTCTGCGCGCCGAGTTTCTGGAGGATGTTCTTGATGTGGTACTTGACCGTGTTCTCGCTGAGGCCGAGCCTCTCGCCGATGGCCTTGTTCGATAGGCCGTCCACGATCAACTGGAGCAGCTCGATTTCGCGCTGCGTCAGGCTTTCGGCCGGGCCGGGTGGCGGCTTCGGCGGTTTGGCGTAGCCTTCCATCAATCGGGCCACGGTCTGCCGGGTGATGGCCGCTTCACCGCGCTTCAACCCTTCCAGCATGTCGAGAAACTCGTTGGCGTTGAGGTTCTTGAGGAGAAATCCGCGCGCACCGGCTTGAATCGCTTCAAACAGATTGGCATCTTCGTCGGACACGGTCAACATCACCACCTGCACCTCCGGCATTTCGGCACGGATAGCGCGCAGCGCTTCGATGCCGGTCATCTCCGGCATGGTGATGTCCATCAGCACCAAATCGGGTTTCAACTGGCGCGCCACGTCCACCGCTGCGCGCCCGGTGCCGACCTGGCCGACGACCTGATAGCCCGCCGCTTCGAGCAGGCTGACGATGCCGTCGCGAAACAAGGAGTGGTCATCCGCCACGAGAACGCGCATAGTTTCCGTTCTTCTCCAGTTTCAGTCGAACCACGATCCGCGTGCCCGCGCCCGGATCCGAATCGAGCGTGAAGGCCGCGCCGATGGCTTCTGCGCGCTCGCGCATCGTGCTGAGGCCGTAGCGCGGCCAGTCGCCGTCGCGCGATGGCCCCGGCCGGAAGCCAGCGCCGTCGTCGCGCACGCTCAGCTCCAACATGCTGTCGCAGAACTGAAGGCTGACGATCGCCTGGCGGGCCGAGGCGTGCTTGCGCACATTCGTCAACGATTCCTGAACGATGCGCATCAGTTGCAACTCGGTCTCGGCCGGCAGCGCGAGGTCTTCGGCGGCCGGATCGATGCGCACATCGACCGGCAGGTTGCTGAGCCGGCTGAACTGCGCCGTGTACGCCTTGAGCGCCGTGGGCAGCCCCGATCCCTGCGCAGCGTGCCCGTTCATCTTCAGGCCGAGGATCGCCTCGCGCACGTCGACGAACAATTCCTGTGCGGCTTCCTCGAGCTGCTGCAGGTGCTTCTCGGCGGCGTCGGCCTGCCGGTTCTTCAGCATCAGCCGCACGGCGCTGGCTTTGGTGTTGACGTAGCCCAGCAGTTGGGCCAGCCCGTCGTGCAGTTCGCGGGCGATGCGCTCGCGCTCTTCGACGATGGCGCGCTGGCGAAGATCGGAGCGCGCCTCCTGCTCGCGGGTGTGGCGCTCCACCTCGTCGGCCATGTGGTTGAAGCCCAGAATCAGCCCGTCGATTTCATCGCCGGGGTGCAACGGGATCGGCACGCGCGCGCCGAAGTGGCCCTGCGCGATCTCGGCCAGCGGCCGGCGAAACGTCCCGATGCGACGCAACACCATCTGGTTGATCAGAACGTAGATGCCCAGCGTGACCAGCACCGTCGCCCCGCCGGAGAACAGCAAGTCCACGCGCAAGTCGTCCAGGAGATGTCGCTCGAGATCGACGAGCGAAACATCGACCAACAGGACACCGAGGTGAGCGCTTTGTTCCGTGTGGCAACGGGCGCATTCCGGCTCGTTGTCGATTGGCCGAACGGCGCGCACGATGCCGGAGACGCCGGAGAGAACCGTCGTCGAGGGGCGCGACTCGGTCGGCAACGAGTGGCACTCGACACAGCCCTGATCGGCGGTGCTCAGCGCGGCGTTCTCGTCCTTGCCGGAGCTGTTTGCTTTCACCCGGTGATCGATACCGATGATCTGCACCCGCCGGATGCTCTCGATCATATTCAGGTCGTGCAGGATGCCGTCCAACATTTGGGGGTCGTTGATCGCCATCGCGTGACGCAGGCTGCCCAGCACGAGGTCGCCCAACTGCTGCACTCCCCCGGCGATCTGAGTCTCCAGCAAATGCCGCTCGCGCAGGTAGTGTACCAGTGAAAACAGGGACAGCACCAACAGGATAGGCAATGCCACACCCAGCACGATCTTGGTGCGCAGGCTCTGGTGGAATGATATCGGGATGGGTTGCGAGTGAGCGGGCACGATCTATCCTGTCACGGATCAGTTCATCTGGTGATTATCCACAAGTGCTCCAGGCCCGCGTCCGCGCGGACGCGGTCGGCGAGCATTCAAGATGTGTGCAATCACCAGATCAGTTCGTGGGTCGTCCGGCGACGCTGCGCGCCCTACCCAGAAACTAGCGGGTCATTGCGAGCCGCGCCCTGCGCGGCGAAGCAATCTCTCAGGCGTCGCCCTGAGATTGCTTCGGCGCTGCGCGCCCATTCAGAAACTGAAGCGTCATTGCGAGCGAAGCCACAGCCGCGAGCGGAGCGTGGCGGGAAGCACTCGCTCACCGGCTGAGGCGGAGACTGCTTCGTCGGCCTATGGCCTCCTCGCAGTGACGTTGTGCGCCAGTTTCTGGCATCAGGCATATCGCCCCCCAGCGATGTGGGATTCTCAGAATGACGTCGGTGGATAACGCCGTTCAGTTGTCCGGTGCACCCGAGGCGATCCAATCCAGAATGATCTGGATGGGGTCGTTCGGCATCAGGCCGGCGGGTGGCATCATCACGCCTTGCGTTTGTTTGCCGAGGATTTTTTGGGCCAACAGACTGCCCTCGCTGTCTCCGGGCACGACGACGGGCGCATGGTCGCCGGATTGCATCACCGATTCGTAGCTGGAAGCATCCCACCCGCCCAGCGAGCCGTGGCAGGCAGCGCACTGGGCCTTAAAGATCGGCAAAACATCGGCTGTGAATGACGGCGCACCGGTGGGTTCCTGCGTCCCCGTCTGTCCTAGTTGTCGAATGTACTTCACCAGTTGCTCGATTTGATCGGAGGTGAGGATGTCACCCCAACCGATCATGGCGGTGGCCGCGTGGCCCTGGTTGATGGTATTGAAGATGTCTTGATCCGTGTTCTTCGCCTGAAACTCCGGAGCGCGCAACGCAGGGCCGACTTGCCCCTCGCCCTGCGCGCCGTGGCACTGCGCGCAGACCTCGGCGTAGATCTCGGCGCCCGAGCCGGATAGGGGTTGGGCGGCTATTTCAGGTGGGAGTTGCACGGGCGGATTCTGTTCCCACGCCCGGATGTAGGCCACCAGCGCATCGAGCGCATCGTCGTCGAGTGGGCCGCCGTAGGCTGATCCGAATGGCGACATGCCGAAGTTCGGCTGGCCCTGCGCGATGATCGAGCGCAGGGTGAAGTCGTCGCGCGTCTTCAGAAATTCGGCGGTGCTGATGGGTGCGATGATGTCGCCGGCGCGCGTCGGGTTCGGGCCGCCTTCACCGAAGGTGCCGTGGCAGCCTGAGCAGTTCTGGGCGTACAACTGCTGGCCGACCTCTAACGGTGTCCCCTGCGCGGCGCTCAGCGTGTAGTCAACCAGCGCGTCTAACTGTTCCGGCGTCAGCACGTTTCCCCACACCGGCATGGTTTGATGACTGCCTCCGCTGGCGATGATGTCTCGCGCCTGCGCGGTGCTTTCCGCAGAGGGCACACGCTCGCCGTGGCAGCCTGTGCAGTACTGCTGGAACAGGGCCTGGCCGTCGGGGACGCTGGCCGGATCCACAACATAGCTGGCTAACGTGTCGATCTGAGCGGCGCTCAGTTGTTCTCGCCACGGCGGCATATCGAGGTGCAGGCCTCCCTGGCTGATGATGCTGCGCAGCGCATCCCTTGCGCCGGAGAATGCCACCGAGCGGCCGTGGCAGGCGGAGCAGTTGGTCGCAAACAAGCGTTGGCCGTCGGGCGCGACGAGGAAGTTCAAGAGAGCCGTGCGCTGTCCCTGGTCCAACACTTGCGCCCACTCCGGGACACCCAGATCGGTGTGAGCCAGATAGCTCGGGCCTTGCTCCAGCACGCTTTTCAGCTTGAGCGGATCGCCGGCGACCTGCTCGGGCGCCGTGTGGCAAGCGCCACAGGATTCGGTGAAGAGCCGGCTGCCGCCGGGCGAGAGGATGAAGCCGGCCAGGGCGTCGATCTGATCCGTGGTGAGATCGGCGCTCCACGCCGGCATGCCTTCATGCTTGCCTTGCGCGATGATGGCGTGCAGATTGGTCGTCGGCACATCAATTTCGGCCCCATGGCAGGGTGCACAGTTCTGGGTATACAGCACCGCGATCGGATCGCCCTGGGCGACTTCGGCCGGCGGGGGCGCCTCGCGAACAGATTGGACCGTGAGGAAGGCGACGCCGATCACCGCCAACGCGGTGACGCCGATGACTACCGGCCGGCTCGAGAAGTGCCGGCGCGACGATCGATCGAGGAAGGGCAGAGCAAACAGCAACAGGATCAACAGAGTCGGTATCAGGACAACACCGATGACCTCCAACTGGCCGGGAAAGTACTTCAGCAGCTGGAACAGGAAGAGGAAGTACCATTCAGGCCGGGGGGTGTAGGTCGTGTCGCCGGGATCGGCC
>DATBWU010000323.1:0-5973 GCA_036514635.1 Anaerolineae bacterium
AAGATCGCTTCGTATATATCGCGCATCAACGTCCGACGCCATCGGCACGACGAACAAGGGGAAACCGCCGATCCGTTTGTGCGCAAAATCGTATGTCCCCTGTCCAATGGACCGGTCGCCAGGTCCGCGGAACAAAACCGAAAACCTGTTTTCGGGATCAGCACTTGCCGCCGCCGCCCTTGACCCTTACGATCTATACTCGGCGCGGGAACAATCTGCGGTTTGCTCATCGACCGCGTCCTCGCGGTCGATCAGGATAGACGCCCGCGTGGACGCGGGCTTTGAGCGGCAAAAAGCGCAACTTGTAACCGCGCGCAGTATAGATACGTACGGTTGAAGTCAATGCACGCTAGAACGTGTCAGACCCTCACCGATATGACAACACTTGGACTAGGGAAAATTGGAAACCCCTGGCCGTATCCGAGGCATACACCAACTTCGAGTCAAGGCTGGAAACCTGAGACCAGCAGCCTCAACCGTCCCCGCATTGCTGGAAGAGGTACTCGTCAACCAGACGTATGGTCGACTCGATACAACCAGAAATCTACGCCGAACAATGAGGTGTCATTTAATGTTCGGCGTCTATGGCTGGGTATTTTTTGATCTCAGATTGTCTAAATTGGCTTCACTATAACACGTGTAGGATCGTGGGTCAATAGACTCAGTGTTAGAATTTGTATGATGGTACTTTGAGTTTGGCCTCCTCGGCTGCCTCGCGCGGCTTTACTTCCGCCGTTCGGCTGTGCTATACTGCCCTCCACAATCGCTCCTCGCCAATGTCACAGTACCATACGCCTGCCCGGCTGTCTGTCGAGCACTATACGAGGCCGGATTGTTTTTTTTCACATCGAGAGTGTGCTCTGCTTCACATCAGGATGGTTATCTGGTTCACTGTCTTAAGAGTAGAACATGCCGACGCAAACGAGTTCCGAGCTGCTTTCTAAAAAGCTGGCGTTCCTGAGACAGGTCCCACTCCTGGCTACGCTTCGCGAGTCGGATCTCGCGGCATTGAGCCAGGATTTGCAGCTTCGCGAGTACGACAAGGGCGAGATGATCTTTCGGCAAGGTGATCCGGGTTACGATCTGTTCATCATTCTGCGGGGCAAGGTACGCATCTTTCGTATGACACCTTCTGGCCACGAGACGTCGATCACGATCTTTGGCATCGGCGACATCATCGGCGAGCTGGCTGTAGTCGATGGGCGGCCACGTTCGGCCAGCGCCCGTGCGATCGGGCCGTGCGGCTTGTTGCAGATCACGGCTGAGCGATTCCTGGCACGCTTGAGCACGCTGCCGGAGTTAGCACTGGCGGTGATTCGTTTGCTCGCCGCCAAGACACGCTGGACCGCTGCTTACGCGGAAGCCGTCGCTCAGTACGATGCGGCCGGCCGGTTGCTCCATTTGTTGCTGGCCTTCAATGACCAGTTTGGCGAGGAAGTTGAGAAGGGGAAGCGCTATATTTTGGACCTCGGCCTGAACCAGGCCGACTTGGCCTCGCTCATCGGCGTGCGCCGTGAGTGGATCAACCATCTCTTGCGCGATTGGCGGAAGCGCGGATTGCTCGGCTATAGCGCCGGCAAAATTACCATCCTCGATCGGCTGCGTGTCGAACAGGAACGCGATAGCCGCATCGAAGCCAACCTCCGAGAGAAAGACTGGTAATCACCCTTTCTGCGTTTGGGCACAAAGCCATGATGTGTGGTATAATAACATCACGTACAACTGGATTTGAGTGTGTCGCTTGCCGCCAGACCCTCTTACGGTCTGGCGGCATTTTCTTTCCGGCGAACAGCCGGTCACTAAGGAGATTCTGTCATGGAAGCAAGACTGTATGTAGGTAATTTGTCGTACACGACTTCTGAGGACGATCTGCGCACGTTGTTTGCGCAGGCAGGCACGGTCGTGTCGGCGGCGGTGATCACAGATCGCGACACCGGCGCCTCGAAAGGCTTTGGGTTTGTCGAAATGACAAGCCAGGTGGACGCGCAAAATGCGATCAGCATGTTCAACAACTATCAGATGGGTGAACGCGCGCTTAAGGTCAACTTGGCCAAGCCGCGCGAAGAGCGTAGCAACCGTGGCGGCGGCCGATAGCGCGGGTTTTAGTAACCCGCCGTTCGCTCACAACGGGTTCGGGCGCTGTCAACGCCGAGCCTAAAATCACAGACCGCCTCTCTGCGATTCTTGGAATGGCAGAGAGGCGGTTGCACTTTCGAGCGGCCTTCATCAGGAGCGACTCACATGGACCCGACCAAAGACAGCTTACCAGGCAGGCGCGCTGAGGTCAAAGATCAAACGAAGCAGCCATGGCTCAAACTCAGCGGCGAGAATATTGCCCGTTTGAATGACAAGCGGGAAGAGCTTATCGTGGTTTTACGGCAATGGCATCGCTACAGCCGCATGCAGGCGGATAGGGCCATCAGCAACTGGCTGTACAACCACGGTCAAGGACGCTCAGACCGCACCTGACAGATACTGCCAAAGCGTAACCCCAAGCCACTCACGCGGCCTGACGCTTAATATCTCACCTTACGCGGTCGGGCAGGATTTTACCGCAGAGGGCGCGGAGAACGCAGAGATTTGCCAGGAAATCCACTCCGCGCTCTCTGCGTTCTCGGCGGTGAAATGGCCTTTTGCGTGAGTTAATATTTTTTGGAGACCGGGCGAGACGAATGAAACCTAAACACAGGCCACTTCCGCAGTCCTGTACCGTAGTCCCGGTATAGGGAAGATTTCACGGGGGGATGTCGCCAGGGAAGTGGCGCTAAACCAAGCCGTTCTGAATCGCATAATGGGTGAGTTCGGCATTCGTCTTCATGTTCATCTTTTCCAGCAGCCGCGCGCGGTAGGTGCTAATCGTTTTGGCACTGAGCGCCAATTCGACGGAAATTTCCTTGACTTCCTTGCCGGAAGCGATCAGGCACAGCACCTGATACTCGCGATCCGACAGGTGTTTATGAAGCGGTTGATCATCCTCATGCCGGGCATGCAGCACCAGCTCGTCGGCCACCGACGCGCTGATATATTCCCCGCCGTGCAAGACTTTGCGGATGGCCTGCACCAGCTCTTCCGGCGCACTCTCTTTGTTTAAATAGCCCGCCGCCCCCGCCCGAATGGTCCGCACCGCATACTGATCTTCTGGATACATGCTGAGAATCAACACCGGCAATTGCGGATGGTCATGCTTGATCTGTTTCAACGCCTCCAGGCCGCTGCCGCCAGGCATGGTCAGATCTAACACCACGATATCCCAGCGCTCGCCGGCGACCAGCTCTAGCAGCTCATGCGCATTTTGCGCTTCACCAAAAGTGGCCTTGGCAAACGCCTCGGCTAGAATTTGCTTGACGCCCTGGCGCACGACGGCGTGATCATCGGCCAATAGAATTCTGAGCATCACTCTTCTCCAATTCAATCCCCCTATCGCTGCGCGAAGGGGGCGTTCCAGTCACGTCATTCGCTGTGCTTAACGGGAATGGACACCGTGACGATGGTCCCGTCGCCGGGCACGCCCTGAATGTCGAAGGTGCCGCCCAGTCGCTGCGCGCGCTCCCGCATCCCCAGCAGGCCCAGCGAGCGCAAGCCGGCGATTTCACCCGCTTGAATCCCCCGCCCATCATCGTGAACCTGAAGCGTCAACGCCTCAGGCGTGGCGGCCAGTCTCACCTCGATGAGCTGCGCGCCGGCGTGGCGCGCGACGTTCGTCAACGCTTCCTGAAAGATGCGGAACAGCGCCAGGGACTGTGCGCGGGGCAGGGGCAAGTCGGGCGAGGACACCCTCACTTCACACACGATGCCCGTGCGTTTCTCAAAGTCACGCGCCAGCCATTCGATCGAGGCGGCCAGCCCGAGGTCGTCCAACATGCCCGGCCGCAGCTCAGTTGCGAGGCGCCGCACGGTTTTGATCATCGTATCCATCTGGGCCGTGACCGCTTTAGCCTTTTGGGCGAGCGCGACGTCCTTTTGCACCAGCCGATCGGTCAACCATGCCAGATCGAACTTCATGGCGGTCAACGCCTGCCCCAATTGATCGTGCAGCTCACGCGCGATTTGCGTCCGTTCCTCCTCGCGCACCGATTCCAGATTGGCCGCCAGCGCGCGCAAGCGTTCATAAGACTCGGTAAGCGCCACTTCGGCCGACAAGCGCTGCTGATACGCCAGGGCATTTTGGATGGCGATGGACGCGGCTGGCGCAAGCGCCATGAGCATTTCTTGATCACTAATGGTGAAGCCCTCGCCGTCTTTTTTGTTGCGGATGTCAAAATAGCCCAGCACCTCACCGACTGAATCCAGGATCGGGGTACAGACAATTGAGCGCACGTCGGCATTGATGGCGAGCTCATGCTGCATCACCGGATCGTGGGCCGCGTCGCTCGTGCCGTACGGGACTTTATGCTTCAAGACCCACCCCGGGATACCTTGTCCCGGTGGCCACGTGTATTCAAACGAAATGGCCGTGCCCTGCCGAAAATGCTTGCGGACGGTCATGCCCTCGGCAGTCCGCAGGCCCGCGAACCCGCTTTCGCCGTTGACAATTCGGATGGCTTCTTGCGCCAGTTCATCCAGGATGGTGTCCACATCGAGCGTCGCGTTCAGTTTTTTGCTGATGCGAAACAACGTCTGGATCATGGCTTCGGATTGTTTTACCTGTGCGAGCGCCGCGCGCAGTTCGGCGGTGTGTTCGCTTACACGCTGTTCCAGTTCGGCATTCAGGCGTTGACTCTCGCGGTACAGCCGGGCTTTGTCCAGATAGATGGCGATATGGCTGACGAGGTTCTCAGCCAGGGCGAGGGCGTTCAGATCAAAGCGGCGACCGGATTCCGCCGTCACGAACGTCATCGTGCCGAAGATCTGCGGGCGGGCGATCAGCGGCACGATCATATACGATTTGATCGCGGCCGCGGCGGCCAATCGTTCCGGGCTGACTTCCGCAACCAATTTCGGTTCGCCGCTGCGCAACACCGCCGGCAGCCCAGCGGTGTCATCATTGGGCAGATAGTGTTGCAGCCAGTCGCGGGCTTCTGGTCTTGTAGCCGTCTCGGCCGGGGCTAGCGCCACCTGCTCAAGTGAGCCATCGGCCTGGAGCACGTGCACGGCACACCAGTCGGCCATCTGCGGCACGACCACCTGCGCCAGCGTAGTGAGCTGCGCTTCGTAATCCACGACATTGGTGAGCAGCGCACTGGCCTCGGTCAGCAGACGATTGGCCTCCCGCAGTTGCTGATCCGTACTGTCGCTTGAACTGCTGATGATACTGATCAGCGTGCTGCCCTCATTATGAATGAGCGAAGCGCTGACGTAGGCTATGAAGGTTGTGCCATCGCGCCGCTGGACGAGAAATTCACCCGACCAGCCCTCGCCGCGACGCAGTTGGCCCATGTTCGCGCGGGCCGCCTCCATCAGCAGCGGGGCCGCTAAAACCTCGACGATATTGCGGCCGTGCGCCTCGTCCACGGTCCAACCGTAGAGCGCCTCGGCAAAACGGTTCCAGAAGATGATGCGGCCCGTCAAGTCGACGGCCAGAATGGCCTGCTCCACGACATTCAGCAGTTGCGCGTGAAGACGAATTTGCTCTTCATCTGACTCAGGCACTGGTGTGGGCTGCATAGAACCACCCCTCCTTTCTCTGGTGGCTGCTCACAACGTGGGCGGCTCTTGAAACGACGTCACTCATTCTATTATAGACCGGAGTGGGCCGGCGTGGCGCGATCAATTCGGCTTTTGGGGCCTGTGTAGGACAAATACGGACAGCCCTTTACACTCAATGCCTACAAATTCTTCGGCAGCGTGCTGATAGCCACCGGCGCGTAAAGCGTTTATCATCATCGAGAGCATTCGGTAATTCGCGGGCAGCGCCCGGTGATGAATCACCGGGCTAAAAAAGCGAAGCCTGCTGAAGCAGGCTGCTTGCCGCTTCAGCCGGATTGATCCGGCTTTTCTTGATTAGCCCGACGATTTTGCGAAGCACCCCGTAGC
>DATBWU010000324.1:0-35790 GCA_036514635.1 Anaerolineae bacterium
TAGGATAAACGGGCACGAGATTATACTTCGCGGATTTCCTGCTCTTTGCGGCGGCCTACCTCTTCCACCTGCTCCATCAGCTTGTGAGTCAGTTTCTCCAGGTCGTCGCGGCCGCGTTTGAGGTCGTCTTCCGAAATTTGCTTGCTCTTTTCCAAGTCGCGCAACTTGTCCTGAGCTTCGCGGCGCACGTTGCGAACGGCGACGCGCGTCTCTTCGACGCGCCGGTGCACGAGCTTCACCAGCTCATTGCGCCGCTCTTCGGTCAGGCGCGGGATTTGCAGGCGGATGATCTTGCCGTCATTGTTGGGGGTCAGGCCCAGGTCCGACGCCAGGATCGCGCGCTCGATTTCCTTCAGCGAGCCGGGATCGTAGGGCCGGATCGACAACAGTTGCGGCTCCGGCGCGGAGATCGTGGCAAGCTGTTCAAGCGGCGTCGGCGCGCCGTAGTACATCACCGACAGGCGCTCGACCAGGGCCGGTGAAGCCCGCCCGGTGCGGATGCCCTTCAGGTCTTGCCCCAGCACCTCCACCGACCTGTGCATGTGGCCTTCGGTTTCCTTGAGGACGTCTTTGACCGTCATGGGATTCCCTGCGCGATGGAAGATGAGGTAGGGTTATTGTATGCGCGGATAGAGTTTGGTGCAAGTGCAAGCGTACTGGTCGGCGAGACACACAGTTAGCCACAGAGGCACAGAGACGCGGAGATTCCTGGGGGCCTGTGTGTCCCCCTGGCTTAGTACCTATCCGAAAACCGGATCGCAGGCTTCAGCCTGCGCGGACTGACCCCACTCCGCTCCGTTGCGGGGGCAGGTGAGTTCGCGTTGCGAGGTTTTCGGATAGGCTCTTAATCACCCGTGGATCAGTGTTCCGATCGGCTCGCCCATCACCGCGCGCTCGAGGCTGTTAGGCTGCCACAGGTCGAGCACCAGGATCGGCATCTCGTTGTCCATGCACAGCGAGATAGCCGTGGAGTCCATCACGCCGACGCGCAGGTTGAGCGCGTCGATGTAGGACAGCGTGTCGAAGCGCTCGGCCTGGGGATTGAGGCGCGGGTCTTCCATGTAGACGCCATCGACTTTGGTGGCCTTGATCAGCACATCGGTGCCGATCTCCATCGCGCGCAGCGCGGCGGCGGTGTCGGTGGTGAAGTAGGGGTTGCCCGTGCCTCCGCCGATGATCACGACGCGCCCCTTCTCCAGATGGCGGATAGCCCGCAGGCGGATATACGGCTCGGCGATCGATTGCATGGTGATGGCCGTCTGCACGCGGGTCGTCACGCCCAGTCGCTCCAGCGCGTCTTGCAGCGCCAAGGCGTTCATCACCGTAGCGATCATGCCCATGTGATCCGCAGTGGCGCGCTCCATGCCATGCGCCAGCCCGTCTTTGCCGCGCCACAGGTTGCCTGCGCCCAGCACCAGGGCCACCTGCACGCCGAAACTGTGAATCGTCCTGACCTTGGCGGCGACTTCCTCCGCCATGTCCGGGCTGATGCCGAAGCCGCCCGGGCCGGCCAGCGCCTCGCCGCCGAGTTTCAACAGGACACGCTTGTATTTGGGAACAGCCATAATCCTCACTCCGGCCGGAGATTTGAAAAATGACCGGCACTCTGAATGTGCCGGTCATTTGAATTCACTCGTCCCCGATCGCGTATCGGGTGAAACGTCGAACGACAATATTCTCGCCTAGTTTGGCGACGGCCTGCGTAATCAGGTCGCCGATGCGCACCTTGTCGTCCTTGATGTACGGCTGGCGCAGCAGGCACACCTCGTCGTAGAACTTCTCCAGCTTGCCATCGATGATCTTGTCGACGACCGCAGCGGGCTTGCCGGTGGACTCGGCTTCCGCGCGGAAGGTGGAGCGCTTGGCTTCGATCACCTCTGCCGGGATGTCTTCCGGCTTGAGGTAGTGCGGGTTCGCCATGGCGATGTGCATCGCCAGGTTTTGCGCTAACGCGCCGAAATCGGGCGTGCGCGCCACGAAGTCGGTCTCGCTGCTCAGTTCCACCAGCACCGCCACGCGATTGTTGTGATGAATGTACGAGCCGATGACGCCGTCTGTGGCAGTGCGCTCCGCCTTCTTAGAGGCCTTGTCCAGGCCCTTCTCGCGCAGGAAGGCCGCCGCCTTGTCGAGGTCGCCGTTCGTTTGCCTCAGCGCTTCGCGGCAGTCCATGATACCTGCGCCGGTCGCCTCGCGTAGTTTCTTGATCAGATCCGCCGTAATCTCCACGACTTCACTCCTTCTCAGAACTATTCTTCTTTACTCGCCGTTCACCGCCTCGACGGATGGCTCTTCTTCCCCTTGTGCCTCTTCGTCGCCAAAGTCGAGTTCACCCGCACGGAGTTTGGCGAGCGTTGCCTCACCCAGATAGCGCTCGTCTGCCTCCACCACCTCTTCGACCCCCGGCTGCGAGGCCTCCTTGCGCATTCCCACACCCTCCACCGCCGCGTCGGCCATCTTGGCGACGATCAGCTTGATCGCGCGGATGGCGTCGTCGTTGGATGGGATGATCAGGTCGATCGGGTCGGGATCGCAATTGGTATCGACCATGGCGATGACCGGGATGTCGAGCGCGTTCGCCTCGCGGACGGCAGTCTCCTCGCGCCGCACGTCGACGATGAATAGCGCGTTCGGCAGCGAGCGCATGGTCTTGATCCCACCCAGGCGCACATTGAGCTTTTCGATCAGCCGATTGAGCTGCAGCGCTTCCTTCTTGAGCAGCACTTCGAAATCGCCGCGATCGCGCCGCGCTTCCAGGTTGATCAGCGTGTCGATGCGCTGGCGGATGGTGCGCCAGTTGGTGAGCGTGCCGCCCAGCCAGCGTGTAGTGACGTAGGGCACGCTGGCGCGCTGGCACTCTTTGGTGACGACTTCCTGCGCCTGCGGCTTGGTGCCGACGAACAGCACCGCTCCGCCGTTGGCGAAGGTATCGCGCACCATAGCATACGCGCGGTCGAGGGCTTGAATCGTCTGCTGGAGGTCGATGATGTGGATGCCGTTGCGCTCGGTGAAGATGAAGGGCTTCATCTTCGGGTTCCAGCGCCGCGTGCGGTGTCCGAAGTGCACGCCTGTTTCCAGGAGCGACTTCATCGAGATGACGGCCATATTCAGTTGACTCCTTTGCGTTTTAATCGTCCACCCTTCTCGACTCGCGGAGAGCCTGAACCCATTGAGTTCGGGCACGCCTCGTTGATCAAAGGGTGTACAGGATAGGTCGCGGCGGGGCCGCGAGCGGGCCAGATTTTACCACACTCGCCGCGCCTCGGCAACCTGAGCAACCTGGTGATTATCCACAAGTGCTCCAGGCCCGCGTCCTCGCGGGCCGACTGCGCGGACGCAGTCGGCGAGCATTCAAGATGTGTGCAATCACCAGGGGCAACGGATTGCCTGCGGCGAACCCCCGCGCGCCTGCCCTCGCGCCTTCGGCGCGGGGGTCGCGCGAGGGCGGGTCGGATAAACGGATGCTGCCTCGGCCCAGACTCAGACACAACTCTGGAAACGCAATACGTATTACGCTTCACCGATCCAGTTTCGACCCGTCGATCGATAGATACCGCTCGATCGGCACGGACGAGATCGGTGACAGCGCGTAGCCCTGGATGTGCGGCTTGACCAGCACGAAAAACAGGCTGTGGTCGAGGAAGATCGCCGCCGCGCCATCGACGATCAGTTGCTCGGCCTGCTGGTACATCTGTATGCGCTTATCCACAGCGTGCTCGACGCGTGCCGCTTCCAAGAGCGTGTCCAGTTCGGGATTCGAGTAGTGGCCCAGGTTTTGCTGCGCGCCGGAGTGAAACAGCGCATCGGCGAAATTCTCCGGGTCGGGATAATCGGCGCACCAGCCGTAGGAGAACAACTGGCCGTGACGCCCGTCGTGCAACTCGTCGGAATACTTGTTGGGATCGAGGTTCTCCACTTGAATCGTCACGCCCAGGTTTTTCTGCCACATGTCGATCAGCGCGGCGACGTCGAGATCGACTGCGCTGCCATAGCCGCCACTGGTGAAGACGATCGGCGGCAGCTCCTCGGCGCTACCGTAGCTCGATTCGGCCAGCCGCTGCCGGGCGAGTTCGGGATCGTAGTCCAGCCCTTTCAGATCGACGTTGAAGCCGGGCAGGCCGGGCGGATACAACCCGCGCGCCGGGAGGTCGATGCCGCGCAGCGCCACGTCGATGTAGCGCTGCCGGTCGACGGCCAGCGCGAAAGCCTGCCGCACCTTCGGATCGTCGAAGGGCGGCTGCGTCGCGTCGAACGTGATGTACGACGTGCACATACCCACACCCTCGCGCAACTCATCGTGCAGCGGCTCGGCGGGATCGCGCATCCGATCGACATCGAAGAAGCTGACACCGGCGATGTCGATGTCGCCGGTCTCGTACATGCGAATCGGCACGCCGCCGTACAACGGCATGACGATGTAGCGTATCGCCGGTGGGTTGAGATACCAGTTCGCATTGCGCTCGTACAGCCGGAGCTTGAACGAGTCCCAGCGGATCAGTCTGTAGGGACCGGTGCCGTTCGGCGTGCGATACCACTCCGGCCCCGATTCGACGTTGGCGCGATCGACCACGGACGCCGTGCCGTAGGCCAGTTTCATCAGGAAATACGGCTTCGGGGCGTCGATGGTGACTTCCAGCGTGTGATCGTCGATCTTCTTCAGGCCAGTGATGCGATCGGCCTTGCCCGCGTGCTTCTCCGCCACGCCGACGATGTCGCCGAGGTAGGTCAACACCGTATCGGAATCGGTCTTGGGATCGGCGGCGCGCTCCCACGAGTAGATCACGTCGTCCGTCGTGACCGGCCGCCCGTCGTGGAAGCGCGCGCCCGGCTGAAGGTGGAAGGTATACACCGTGCCGTCCGGGCTGATGTCCCACGACGCGGCGAGATCGGGCACGATCTCCAGTTGCGGGTTGAACGTGACCAGCCCGCTGAAGATGAGATCGTCCGCGCCGCCGATGGCCGGATCGTAGTCGCGCGGGTTGGTCGATTCGCCGCCCCACAGGAAGAGCGCCTGATCGCGCGGGATGCCGTAGACGCTTGACGCTTCAAGCCTGAGGCCCGCAATCATTCGGTCGATGTCTGGCCGCGCGCTCTCCAATCCGTCGCTCTGGCCGTATGCGAGAAACGTGAACAAACGCGAGCCGTGCACAGTCGAGACGACCAACGCCTGCACGGCCGATCCATCGTTCAGCTCGCCGGAGAATTCGCTGAGCCATGCCGCGCGCTCGTCGTCCAGCGTGAGGGCCTCGTCGTTCAGGTGCTTGACATCGGACACGCCGGTGGCAACCGCATCGCGCACCTGCTTCGCCACATCCTCAAGTGATCCTTCGGCCGGCATCGGGCTGTAGAACACGATGACGACAGCGCCGTGATCGTAATCGATCAACTGAACCAATATCGTTTCATCTTCACCGGGCTGGGCTACCCACGTGCGCGGGTAATCGAACGAGATACCCAGTTCGGGGTTCTCGTAGTGGCCGGATTGCGCTTCAGGCGTGCCGGGCAGGGTCGCAGTGGGCAGATTGGGCGTGGGGAGTTTGGCCGGAGCCGGGGTGGATGGTTGGCCGGTTGGCTGATTGGCTGGTTGGATAGTTGGCTGGTTGGCTGGTTGGATAGTTGGCTGGTTGGACGGTTGGATGGTCGCGGTCGGTGTTGGCGATGGCGAGGTGCAGGCGGAGAGAACCAGGCTCAACGCTACGGCCAATATCACGAGTGGAGCACGCTTCGGTTTCATAGGCTTTGCCTGCTGCGGGTGGAAAGGACGATCGCGCCGATGGCAACCAGGATGGCTACAGCAGCGGCGATGATTAGTGGAGCGCTAAGCGGTTCAGTCGCCGCGCTCGACGGGGCGGCAGGAGCCTCCGTCGGTGCGGGCGTCGGCGATACTTCGGCGATCTGGACGCTCGTCGCGCTCGGCGTCGGAATCGGCGTCGGGGCGCGTGTGACAGCGATGGGAGAGGTGATCGGCGCAGCCGAGATCGGTTGATAGGTCGGGACGGGGGTCGGGATCGGTGTCGGCGTCGGCGTGACTCCTTCGGCCCGGCGCGGCTTCGCGCCGATCGACGCGCGCCATTCATCCTCCAAGCCGTCCAGTCCGAAACCGTACACGTCCTTCAGCGCGTCTTCGATCGCTATTCCGTCGCGCAGGTTCGTGAACAATCGGATCAACTTGTCGCGGCCATGTTTCTCGACGAGGAAGTTGACGATGCTGTACGACTGCGAGTAAGACAGGTTGGCCTTGTCGGAGGCTTCGGAGAATTCGCCGCTTAAGGCGCGGAGGGAGGCCAGCTCGTCATTGGCGATCGCCGCTTCCAGGCGATCTCGCGATTCCGGGTCCGGGCCGCCTTCGCCGTACATGGCGATGCCTTCGTTGAGCCAGGCCGGCACGCTGCCCAGGCACGAGAAGGTCAGATGTCCGACGAGGACATGCGTCAACTCGTGCGCCTCGGCGTCCTTGCCCCATTCGACTTGATCCGGGCTGACGCCGATCACCAGGATGTCGTGTTCGGGGAAAGCCAGGCCGCCCGTCCAGCCCGGCTCGAACAGCACGGCGTCGCGCAGGTCGTCGTAGCCGGCGTAGATATACATGTCGATCGGCGATTGCGGCGCGACGCCGGTCGTCTGCGCCAGTTGATCGAGCGAATCGACCGCCGAGTTGAGCAAGTCTTCGGCGAAAGATCGCGGCCCGTCGTACCAGTGAGCCGTGAGCATGCCCCGGCTGATGCTCTGCCAGTCGTGGACCTCGTCGAGCCAGACGACGCGCTGCTCGTCGGACACGGCCTCGTTGCCGGCTTGGTCGATGGCGCGCCAGCGATACCAGATCGTCGCGCCCGGCGGCTCCGATCCCCACGATTGCAGCATTTCCCACGTCCACGCCACCGTCACCGACCGGCCCGGCTCAAAGTCGGGGAAGGCTTTGGCCGTGACCGTGCCGCAGGTCAGTCGCTCGACGCCGTATTCCAGCACCACCCGCTCGATGTCGGCGCTGCCCTCGACCTGCGCGTTGAAGGTCATACGTTCGGGGAACTCGATCTCGACGCCGCGATCTTCGATGGTGATGCTCGTTTGGGCTGACGCGATGAGGAGGCCGAGTGGAGATACGGCCAGCAGGCCGACGAGTAAAACGTAAAACGTGATACGTGCGGCGTGATACCCTGTCCTTCGAGGACGTTCTTCATCCCTCATCCTTCATCCCTCATCCTTTTCAAGATTCGCTGCGTCACCTCACGGACGATGGCCGTTTCGTCGATGTTCCGTCTTGCCGGATCGACGTGCTGGCCGGGCAGGTGGCACACGCCACAATGGGTGCAGAAGTCGCCCGCGTCGGCGGAGCGGCTCAAGCCCAACGCTTCGCGCTGCGCGATCAGCTTGACGACCTCTTCCGGCGGCAGCGCAGGCGATGCGCCGAGCAAGTGCGTCATGAAGGCGATGCGGCTCATCTGCTCGACCGATTCGGTCTTGAGGAAGGCATCGAGCGGGTCGCGGCCCACCGTCAGCGTGCCGTGCCGCTGCAACACCAGCGCGTCGTGCCCGGCGATCAGGTCGCGGACGGCGCGCACGTTCTCCTCAGAAGATGGCGTGGCGTACTGCGTCGTCGGCACGATGCCGAGCGTGACGATCACTTCCGGGATCAGGCATTGCGCCAGATCGATGCCGGCGATGCTCAACGCCACGGTGATCGGCGGATGCGCGTGCACCACTGCGCCGATGTCGGCCCGGCGGCGATAGGCTTCCAGGTGCATGCGCATCTCGGAGGTCGGCTGGAGGTGGCGGTTAGCCGGGTTCGACGGGCCGACGCGCTTGCCGTCGAGATCGACGACGATCAATTGCTCCGGCTCCATGAAGCCCTTGCATAGCCCGCTCGGCGTGGCGAGGATGCGATTCGCATCGAGCCGGGCCGAGACATTGCCATCGGTGGCGACGATCAGGCCTCGATCGTACAGGAGTTTGCCGGCGCGGACGATCTCGCGGCGGAGGTGCTGCTCGGTGGAGAAGGTCATGGGGTGCGAGCGGCGGGCTATCCTTCAAAAATCTCTTTGACCGGCACGGCGAAGCCCGGCAGTATATCGCCGCCGTCGAGTGTGTCCTGCAGCGTCAGCACGCGGATGTTGGTCAGCGAGCGGTAAGCAGAGATCGTTTTCGTGCGGGGACGCGCCACCCATACCAGCCGGGTCCCGGCGCGCAGATAGTCGAGGACTTTTTCCTCGACGTCCTCATCCATGTCGGTGGGTGAAACGACTTCGACAGCCAGATCGGGTGCTCCCTCAAAAAAGCCTTCTTTGCGCGTTTGCAGAGCGGCGCGCTCAGTGGACACGAACGCCGCGTCCGGCGCGCGCACCGTATCAGGATTGCGCGACAAGATAAAACCGGTCTCCGCCGCGTATGTTTTGCCCAGGTGGTGTTGTCGAACAAATGCGTGAAGAGCGGCAAAAACATTTCCGGCGATTTCCCCGTGCTCACTCCCGGCAGGTGGCATTTCGACCCGCTCTCCTTTCACCAATTCGACGCGCTTGTCGCCGTGCGGCATTCGCTCGAGCTCTTCGGCTGTCATCAATTGGACCTGTACGGCCACAGCACACCTCATTGATCACGTATCACGCTTCACTCATCACACCGATCTCGTCCACAATCCCCACCACCACCGCGCGGATCGCGCCGTTCGGCTCCATGCCGATAATCTGACGCGCCGAGTTACCTTCGTCCAGCACCAGCACGCGATCGCCCACGCCGGCCTGCACCACATCGACGGCGATGTCGTACTTCGCATCGGGCTGGCCGTCCGGCGACAATCGCTCGACCAGCAGCAACTTGCGCTTAGCAAAAGTCGCGTGCTTGATCGTGGCAACAACTGTTCCGAATACGCGACCGATGTACATTCGGGCAAGACCTCACCGCCAAGACGCTAAGAACGCCAAGTTATGCTTTCTTCTTCGCATCCACTTGCCCCGCTTCTTTTTGCGGGGTTGCGCCTTCGCGGTTCAACTCTGAATCGATCTCATCGACGATGCCGACAACGGCGTGATCGACCGGCACGAACCACTCCGGCAATGCTAACGCCGCTTCGCGCGAGCCGATGATGAACACCCGATGCCCCGGCCCGGCTTGCGCGGTTGCGTCGGCGGCGACGACCGGCTCGCCTTCGGGCTGCTGTCGCTTATCGAGCGGCTGGACGATCAGGAACTTCACGCCTTCCAGCCCGGTGTATTTCCGCGTCGCGACGACGGTTCCAATGACTTGAGCGAGTTGCATCCAGTTCTAGTCCGACTCCGATTCGGCCTTCTCACGAATGAGTTCACCGTAATTCGGTTTCAGCCCAACGTAGTACACCTCAACGCGCGTCTCTGAGTCGATCACTTCCCAGACCAGGCGATAGCGCGCATCCCGCAACCACATTCGATATATCCCTGGATAGCCCATCAACTCGATCGCGCCTAGCGGGCGCGGGTTGCGTGCCAGGTCGGCAATTCGATGTCTGGTCTCTTGGCGCAACTTGCCAGGCAGATCATCGACTTGTCGCTTCAAGGCCTTGTCAAACGTGATGCGGTAATAACTCACTCAATCTCCGCTTCACCCAATGCCGCCGACACGGTCTCCGGGGAATCGTAGGTCACAACATCCTCCGGATGCTTCGTGCGATAAGCACGCACCTGTTCGACGACCTCCATGATCCAGCGTGTTTCGTCGGGATCGTCGGCCAATTGCTGAAGGTGTTCAAGCGTCTCAATCATTCGATCGAACGTATCGACATCGACGATGACGGCTTGTGGCTTACCACCTTCATAGACTACGGGGAACTTCTCACGTAGAATCTTGCCGCTTCCCATTATTCACCTCCTCCGCTAACACAGTCAGCCCATCTCGACATTCACCGCGAAGCGCGTCCGGGCGACGATGTTCGCGCTCATTTCGCCGTGCAACTGCGGGATGACAATCTGATTCACGATCAAACCGGCATCGATTGCCCGCGCGCCGATCTCGACCGCCGCCTCCACGTCGTGCACTTCACCCGTGTACAGCACCAGTCCCTTGCCGTGCAGGCCGTCGGCCAGGCGCAATTCCAACAGCGAGACCTCCGCGCCCTTCACGCCGGCGTCGGCGGCATGAATCGCCGCCGCCACCGTGCTCGTCTCGATCACGCCAAGCGACGGCCCGCGCATCGATCGACCCGACTCATCCCGCGCTGCGCCCGCCGCAATCGCTTCGACGACCGCCGGGTGAACCTGGGGCAGGAGCACAAAATCGATCACGCTGCTGCTGCCCGCCAGGCGGCCCGCGCCGAGCGACTCCTCCACGTCGGCGACCGCGCCGCTGATCAGCACCAGATACTTGCCCGGATGCACCGTCCCGGCGACCAGCCGAGCGATCGGCGCCTTCTTCGCCATCGCATCGCCGGCGTGCATCCCGGCTGCGATGCTGCTGAACTCGATCAGCGCCAGGGCCACCGGCTGAGTGTCTTGCTTCTCGGATCGATCTTGTCGCTTCACCAATCAGCAATCCACAATCGGCAATCTCAAATCGCTAGGCGATAGCACGAATGGCCGTGGCAAATGGCGACCCCGGCTGGCTGAGCACCAGCGGCGTGCCCTGCCCAAACGCAGCGGGCTGCGCCTCATCATACGGCAACGAGGTCGCCACGGGCCGGTTCAGCGCCTTTTCGATCGCCTGCTGGGCCAGGCCGGGATGCGGCATGACTTGATTGCTGACCAGAGCAACCTTGTCATCGCCGATGTTCAGCGCCTTCAGGGCGCGCAGCGCGGCGACGGTCGATTGCAGCGAGCCGACCTCTGGCGCGAACACCAGCCAGACCTCGTCGGCGACCTGCAGCGCCGCGCGTGCCGCGTTGTTGAGCACCGGCGGCGCATCGACCACCACGCGCTGGAAGCGATGGCGCAGCAGCTCCAGCAGCTTCTGAAAAGGTTCGGGCGGCAGACTCGCCTCGGCTCCCGGCACAAACGGCGCGGCCAACAGATGCAGGCCAGACGAATGCACCAGCAAGTATTTGTCGATCGCGTCGGGAACCAGATCGGCCGGTGCGCGCAGCCACTCGGCCCAGGTAATCTTGGGGCTGAGCCGCAACTGGAGCGCGGCGTGCCCCGACGCAGGCGCGAGATCGACCAGGCAGGTGTCCAGACCCGACTGCTGGGTGCTGAGCGCCAGGTTGACCGCAATGGAGCTCACACCCACCCCGCCGCGCAGCGATAGCAGCGTCACCAGGAACCGTTCCGGCTGTTCGGGCGTCCGCCGGCGCGTGAGCATCTCAGTGACCTTGTTAAGCAACTCGGTGGGCGAGACCGGCTTGGACATGTAATCGTCGGCCTGCGCGGCGAGCGCCGCCTCGCGATCGACCGGCTGGGCGCGCGCGGTGAGGATCAGAATGACCATGTGGGCCGTCACCGGGTCTTCGCGCAGTTTCCGGCACACCTGATAGCCGTGCATCCCCGGCATCATCACGTCAATGATCGCCATATCCGGCTTCAACTCGTGCGCCTTCGCCAGGCCGTCCGCGCCGTCGGCGGTCGTCGTCACCGTGTGGCCGCCGCGCTCCAGCATCAGGCGCAGCATGTTGAGCAGATCGAGATCGTCGTCGATGACCAGGATGGAAGCCATGCTCTGATCTCCTACGAGGCGCTCGCCTCAGCCACGCATAGAACCTGGATACGTTCCTTGTTCACCAAGATCAGATCACCGCCGAACTGCACCGTTTGCAGCAGCGCAATCGTCGCCGTGGCATTGAAAATGGGCATAAAGCGCTCGACGCCGATCGCCATCATCTTGTGCAGATCGAGCGAGCCGGGCACGTCGATGTGGCCGGTGATCTCGAACGACGGCACGGTGAGGAACACATTCCGGCTGCGTCGCGTGAAATACTGCGCCGAGGGCACTTGCTTCAGCGCCATCTCGATCTGTGAAGCCACCACGCAGAACGAAATGTTCTCCTTGTGCAAGATCGCCGTCGTGTAGTTCGCGATCAGGTCGCCCGGTTTGTCGATGCGCGACACGTAGGCGATGTCCAGTTCGATGTACGACAGCGTATGATCGTTGAGCACGTCGGCCAGCGGCCGGCCCCGGAGCAGGAATTGCGTCGAGATGCGGTGCGTGTGGCTGAAGAAATCGACCGTCAATCGCCGCGAGCCAACTTGTGGAGTGGTCGGCATACGCACACCTCGATTTAGTCCACACGATCGGCGTGCAGCTGGCCGATCGCGGTCTGGATGATGTGGGTCGTCACAAATAACGAACTCTCATCATGCAACTGCCACAAGAGGCCTTCGGCTTCTCGCGCAGTAATCATCGAGAGCGTACACGACTTCAGAATGATGCCCACCGATCCGACAGGCTGGATGTGCAAGTCTGTCGCGGCTTTCCGTGCGCGCAGGTCATCGGTCACCAGCAAAGTGATTCGCTCAGATATACAGAGGGCCAGACTTTCCAGTTCACCGAGATGCAGTCCGGTCTTGTCTAGATGGAGTGACGCAATCTGCTCTGGCTGGACGCGATGTCGCCGTAAATTGGGCAAGCGTGTCAGCGCCTGAAGCCCTACCGGCCCTGCTTCGACCTCCCGCCACACAGCGTCTACGACGTGCAGTTCCGGCAAAATCGCCAACAGATCGATGCGCTGGATTTGGCTCAGGTGAATCAGCGGTCCGGAATCCAGCGCTGCTGGCGCTAAGCCGCTCGTGCCCATCGGATGTCCTCGGTCACCGCCTGTTGAGTCGCTTCAGACAACTCAACCCACTCGAGGCCCACGCTGCGAATGGCCTCGTCACGGCTGGCTCGACCGCTTAGAAATGCGTCAAGAATACTCTCGCGCCAGAGATGCTCAATCCCCACCTTCAGCGCGCGGCCGAGTATGACAGAGACATCCTCTCCTCGCTCCTCCGAGAGCGAGGCTAACTTGTCAAGCATTGACTCACTTGTGCTCATAGGTGTCCTTACACGATGCGGAACGAATCGACGAGCGTGCAGCGGCGTGGGCGGCAGAACGTGCTGGGCCGGGTCATGCCCTCGCCGGTCGTCCCGGCGATTGAGAACGAGCAGTAGCCTTCACCCTGGTAGCCCAGCCCGGACAGGTTCGGCCCGTTCTTGACGAAGATCGAGCAGTCGATCTCGCGCGCCATGCGATCCAGATGATCGAGATGCCTGGAGTACATCACCGCCGTGTGCCGGAAGCCGTGCTCGGCCTGCACCGCCAGGTCGATCGCCTCGTCGGCGTTCTTCACGCGCACGAGTGGGATCACCGGCATCAACTGCTCGCTCCACACCAGAGGATGCTCGCGCGGCACATCGGCGAAGATCAGCCGGGCTTCCTTCCCTGCGCTGACGCCGATCTCGGCCAGCAGCACACTCGCGTCCTTGCCGATGAACTTCTTATTCATCACGCCGGGCTTGCCGGGGCCTCGGTCTTCTTCAAAGATGGCTTTGCACAGCCGGTTGATCTGCCACGAGGTCAACTCGACCGCGCCGTGCGCGATCAGCGCGCGCTTCAGATCGTCGGCGATCGACTCGACGGCGAACACTTCTTTCTCGTCGGTGCAGATCACGTTGTTGTCAAACGACGCGCCTTTGAGGATGCCTTTTGCCGCCACGTCGAGATCGGCGGTCTCATCGACGACGACCGGCGGGTTGCCCGGCCCGGCGCAGATCGCGCGCTTGCCGGTCTGCATCGCCTCGCGCACGACGGCCATGCCGCCCGTGACCAGCACGACGCGCACGCCGGTGTGCCGCATCAACGCCTGCGCCGATTCGATCGTCGGATCGGCGACGCACGTGATCAAATTCGGCGGCCCGCCCGCCGCCTGGATCGCGCGGTTGAGCAGGCGCACGGCGCTCGCCGAGCAGCGCTTGGCCGACGGGTGCGCGTTGAAGACGATGGCGTTTCCGGCGGCGATATTGCCGATCGAGTTGCCGATCACCGTCGCGGTGGGATTGGTGCTGGGCGTGATCGACGCCAGCACGCCGAACGGCGCCCATTCGACAATCGTCAGTCCGTGATCGCCGCTCCACGCCGTCGTCGTCAAGTCTTCCGTGCCGGGCGTCTTGCGCGCGTTGAGCAAGTTCTTCTCGATCTTGTCCTCGTATCGGCCCAGGCCGGTTTCCTGCCAGGCTTCGTGCGCCAGCGCCGCCGCGCCTTCCTCGGCGGCCCGGCGCATCGCCGCGATCAACTTGCCGCGCAGCTCCAGCGGCATGTGCCGGAACTGCCGAAACGCCGCTGTCGCGGCTGCCACCGCGCCATCGACATCGGGAAACACGCCGTCGCCCGTCGCCGTGGGTGTGTGAAGCGACTCTAGTCGCCGGTCTTCACCTTTCGACGGCGCCGTGCCGCGCAACTCGGCAATCGCCTCGGCAACGATCTGTTGTATACGCACCTCGTCGATAATCGCCGGTTCAGCCATACGCTCGCCTATATCTTCTTAAGCCCGACCAGTCGAAACACATCCACCGCGCCGGATCGACCGCGCACGACGCGCGGGCCGAGCGGCTCGCATTGAATGAAATCCGACGCGCGGCGATACGTCGCATCGGTGAAGACGATCTGCCCATCGTCGGCGTCGGCCTCGATACGCTGCGCCAGGTTCACCACGTCGCCGATCGCGGTGTAGTTGACGATCTCGACCGTGCCGATGTTGCCGACCACCGCATCACCGGTGCTGATGCCGACCGAGCACGGCAGGCGCAGCGGCGGGGCCATATTGTTGTGCAGCTCGCGCAGCGAGTCCTGCATCTCACCGGCGGCGCGCAGCGCGCGCAGGGCATGATCGGCCTGCGGCAGCGGTGCGTTGAAGATCGCCATGATCGCGTCGCCCATGAACTTGTCGAGCATACCCTGATGCTTCAGGATCGCGCGCGCGGCCACGCCCAGATGGCTGTTGAGCACCGTGATCAATCGCTCCGGGGGGAGCGTCTCGGCCAACGAAGTGTAGCCGCGAAAATCGGCAAACAGGATCGTAACGATTTGGCGCATACCGCCCAACCGCGCCATGTGCGGGTCGGCCAGCAATCGCTCGACGACCTGCGGCGCGACGTAGCGCTGGAACGTGTCGAGGATGCGCTGCTGCATCGCGCGCAGCGCGTCCTCCGAGCGCTTGTTGCGCATGCGCGCGGCGATGCGTGCTGCCAACTCCTCGAAGCTATACGGCTTGGTCAGATAATCTTCCGCGCCCAGGCTCAGGCCGCGCACACGATCGGTCACGTTATCCACACCGGTGACCATGAAAATTGGAATGTCGGCAGTCAGCGGATCGGACTTCAAGCGCTGGCACACTTCAAAGCCGTCGTACACCGGCATGCGGATATCGAGCAGCAGCAGATCGGGGTGCTCGACGCGCGCTTTGATCACCGTCTCTTCGCCGTCGCTGGCGACGATCACCGTGTAGCCCTGCGCGCCGAGAAAATCGATCAGGGCGCGGGCTTCGTCGGGTGCGTCCTCGGCAGCCAATATCTTGACGACATTCACGCTGGGTCTCCTACAAATCCTAAGTCTCTGCCCTCTCGCCGTTGGGCGCAGGCGAATGCCAGATCGGCAAGCTGACGCTGAACGTAGAGCCATGCCCGACCTGGCTGGTCACCCACACCCGGCCGCCGTGCTGCTCGACGATCGATTTGACGAGCGCCAACCCCAGGCCCGTGCCTGTGGCGTCGATCGTCGACGAGCCGGCCACGCGATAAAAGCGCTCGAAGATGCGCGCCTGCGCCTCTTGCGGGATGCCGCGCCCGGTGTCGATGACTTCCAGCAAAACCTGGTCGTGCTGCCGATGCAAGTTCAGCGTGATACGCCCCTTGGCGGGCGTGTATTTGATAGCATTGCTTATTAGGTTGGCGACAACTTGATACAGCCGCTGGGGGTCGCCCCACACGGGCGGCAGATCGACGGGCAGGTCGGCCGCCAGCAATTGGTGCTTGGCCTGTGCCTGCATGCGATTTTCGGTGATGACGGTATTAGCGATCTCGGCCAGGTTGCATTCACGCCGCACCAGCCCCACGCGTTGTTCGACGCGCTCCAAATCCAGTAAGTCAGTAATCAGTGATTCGATGCGGCGCACGCCGACGAACGCCAGTTCGTACACTTCGCGCTGCGTCGGCGTCCAGTTGGCCGTGCTCTGCCCCAACATGTCGAGCGCGCCGAGCGTCAGGTTCACCGGATTGCGCAAGTCGTGCGACGCGGTGAGGATCATATCGCTCTTCATGCGCTCGGTCTCTTTGAAGCGGGTCACGTCCTGCATGACCGCCACCCACCCCAGCACCTGGCCGTTCTCGTCGGCGATCGGCGACAGGTTGCAGAACAGCACCGATTCGTCGGCCAGCGGCACTTCAAAGCCAATGCGCTCGCGCTGCTCGGTGCGCACGGCCTGCTCGATGGCGCGATTGAGCGCGACATTCGTCGTCGCGCGCGATAGCGGCTGACCGATGGCCGCTTCCGCCTCGAACCCGAAGGCGCGCTGGGCCGCTTCGTTCGCCAGCGTCAGGCGGCCCAGTCGATCCAGACTGAGCACCACGTCGCCGCTGCTGCTGATGACGGCGCGGAACTGTTCTTGGTCGGCGCGCACGCGGCTGTACAGGCGCGCGTGGGAAGCGCCTTGCGCCAGCAGGCTGGCGATCACGCGCAAGGTGTCGAACGTGCCGGCGTCCAGCGCCTTGCCGCGCTCGATGCCGACCAGCAGTACGCCGATCACATCGTCGGCGGCGATGAGCGGCAGCGCGGCCAGCGCGCCGATGCCGAAGCGGCGCAGTTGATCCAGTGCAGGCCGCGTGAGATCGTCGCGCTCGACATCCTGCACGACGATCGGCTGCTGCTCGATCGCGGCCCGCGCGGCCAGGCCGGGATCGCCCCGCTGGATCAATTGTTGCGGCGCAAGCACGCCATCGTCCTGGGGGAAACGGTAGTGGACCACCACGTGCAGATCGCCGCTGAGTGGATTGCCCAAGAAGATCGATCCGGCTTTCAAGCTGAGCAGCGACAGGGTGCGCTGAAGCGAATCGGCCAACATGCGGTGCAGGTCGAAGCGCGCGTCGAGGATCGCCTGGGCGATACTGCTGACGGCGGCGCTGCGATCGTTGATGCCCTGCATCAACGTCAACATTTCGTGGCTGTTTTCGAACAGGCGCGCATGGGCAATCGCGGTCGCCGCGTGCGGCGCGAGCATTTCCAGCAGTTCGATCGTCGCAGCTGGCAGAGGGCCTGTGTGCGGGAAGCCGATCTCCAGCACACCCAGCACATCGCCGCCGTAAATCAGCGGGACCGCGACCATGCTGAGCACCTGGAGATCCGATCCGAACCGATCCAGGCGATCGTCGTCGTTGATCGCGTCGTCGACCTGGATTGTGCGGCCGGAGGCCGCCGCGCGTCCGGCCGGGCCTTCGCCCTGCGGCAACAAGACGCCGGTCCGCCCGGCTGGAATGTGGCTGCCGGCCACGCGCTCCAGAATGCCGGCATTGCCACTGGTCAAATACACCAGCACCGAGGCTTCACCGAACAACCGCGTGCACTGGTTGACGAGCTCGGTGATGACCCGCTGGCGATCGAGCGACGCGGTGATCGCCAGTGGCACCTCGTGCACACGGCGCAACATTTCTTCGCGCGCGGCGTCGGTCGGTTGCGAGATACGGACAGGCTCGCTCGGGCGCTCCATACACTAATCCTTGCGATATTTCACTTCACCGCCGACTTCCCAGGTATCGACGATCGCCATGATCACGGCGTCACACGGGCGCTTGTCGGTCATCACCGTCTGCCGCGCCGACGACCCGGTGGCGATCATCACGACTTCGCCCACACCGGCTCCCACGGCGTCGACGGCGACCAGCGCGTTCGACGTGTCCTGACCCTCGACCGTGACCGGGCGGACGATCAGGAACTTCAGGCCCTCCATTTTCTCGTCTTTGCGCGTGGCGACGAGTGTACCGATGACACGAGCGAGTTGCATAGTTATCCGTGTTGCGTGTTGCGTATTATGTGCTGCGTGTTACGTGTTGCACGGTACGTGGTCGGCGAACCGAACACGCAACACGCCATACACGCAAGCGCACAAGAGCAGGCTAACCCTCGACCTCTTTCTTGGCCTCAGCCTCGCGACCCAGCGGCAGCACCACATCGACGTTGACGTGCGGGCGCGGGATGACGTGCACCGACACGACCTCGCCGACTTTCTCGGCGTTGCGCACGCCGGCCTCGACCGCCGCCTTCACTGCCGCCACGTCGCCGCGCACGATGGCCGTCACGTAGCCGCCGCCGGTCTTCTCGTAACTCACCAACTCTACCTTCGCCGCCTTCACCATCGCATCGGCAGCCTCGACCATCGCGGCGAAACTCTTGCACTCGATCATGCCTAATGCTTCGGCCATTGACTCTCCTCCTGAATCGGGATCAGTGATCAGTGATCAGTGATTACTGACTTACTGATCACTGGCTTACTGATCACTGCTCACTGGCGTTACTCTTTTCGCCCGGTTGCTTCCTTGCCGGTGATACCCTCCACCGCATCCACCGCCGCCTGATAGCCGGCCATGATGTCGCGCTCTTCGCCGCCCAGGTACACCCGGCCGAACGACCCGAAGGCGCGCACTTCCAAAATGTTGATCTCGGCGCGCTTCTCGGCTTCGTTCGCGGCGATCGCGGCATAGGCGGCCGGTTCAACTTCCAACACGTACAGCGTGTGCCCGGCCAGCAGCATGTGACCGTGCCGCATACGATTGATCAACTGCGTGTGGTGCGGATCGACGTTGCGGATCACCTGGCTGGACAGGATATGCGGCTTCCAGCGATCTTCCTGTCTGAGGCTAAGGGCTTCTAAGACCGCCGCGCCCGCCGCGCGCACCTCGGCCTGCGACTCGGAATGCACTTCCAGCAGGCCGTACAATCGCTCGATGATTTGCATACCGGGGCGGACGCGCGTCGACTTTACGGCGATGTCGGTAATGCGGTTGATTTCAATGCCGGGCGCGATTTCGATCCACAGCGAGGCGTCGCCGGGCAGAGGCAGGAAGCCCTGCGCCACGGTGCCCAGAAACGCCGCGTGCTGCGGCTGCAACGAATCGAGGAACACGTACGATCGCAAATCGGCCAAATCAGGCTCTCCTTCGCGTGCGCAGCACGTCCACCGGCGCACCCCAATCGGGCGAGCGCTGAGCGCCTGTCGTGCCGCTGCTAGGCAATCGCGTCGCCGTGCCGATCAGCAGCGCCAACTGCTCCAGCGCGTATGGATCGTAGGTTCGTTCTCCGCACACGTCGCACACCCGAACCGGCATGGACGGCACGACTACGAATTCGCCGCCGTGCCAGGCAGCATACGTCGCTACCCCGCCGTGCAGTGTGCCGATGTGGCAATGTGAGCAAGCGTGTGTCGTGTCATCCATAATACTTCTCATCGCGAAGAGCGCGAAGATTTCTGTTTCTTCTTCGCGTCCACCTGCCCCGCACGTCTTAAGCGGGGTTGCGGCTTCGCGGCTCGAATCATTTCACACCGGCCTCTTGTATGATCTTGACGCTGGCGCTGGCACCAATGCGCGTCGCGCCGGCCTCGATCATCTTCTGCGCATCGGCCAGGGTGCGGATGCCGCCGGCCGCCTTCACCCCCATCGCCGGGCCGACGGCATGCCGCATCAGAGCGACATCGTGAACCGTCGCCCCACCCGGCCCGAAGCCGGTTGAGGTCTTGACGAACTCGGCCCCGGCTTCCTTCGCCAGCTTGCACGCAATGACTTTCTCTTCGTCGGTCAACAGCGCGGCTTCGATGATCACTTTGACGATCGCACCGCCCGCGTGCGCGGTGGCAACCACGGTAGCGATGTCGCGCGCGACGAGCGTGTAGTCTTTGCTCTTCAGCGCGCCGATGTTGATCACCATGTCGATCTCGGTCGCGCCGTCGTCGATCGCCTGTTGCGTCTCGTAGGCCTTGACTTCGGGCGGCGTCGCACCGAGCGGAAACCCGACGACCGTGCAGACGCGCACCGGCGTGTCTTTCAGCAGTTGCGCGCACAGCCTGACGTGCGCCGGGTTGACGCACACCGCCGCGAAGTTGTACTTGCGCGCCTCGTGGCACAACTGCGCGATCTGCGCTTCGTTCGCGTCGGGCTTGAGCAGCGTGTGGTCGATTGTCGCGCCGATGTCCGCATCGCGCGGGACCACGCCCAGGCCCGACGTGATGCGCGCTGCGCCCGCCCCGACGACTTCGCGCACCTTATCCGCGCATTCGCGCGGGCACTGCCCGTCTTTGCACTCGCAAGCATCCGCTAACGATCCACCCGCGCGGGCTTGTTGCTCACCCAGCGTCAGCAACACCTGGCGCGTGATCTGCTCGACGAGACGTTCGACGGTCGTTGTGTCGATCGGCATAAGTATTGCTTCACGGCCGAGATTTCAGACTCTCAGCGTTCTCTGCGCGCTCTGCGGTTAAACTCGCTCACTCTTCAAACACGCTGTCGGTCTGGAAAGACAGGCCGCTCAAGACTTCCGACTTCACGGCATCGCCTGCACCGAACAATCCCAGCCGGGCATACGCACCTTCACGCAGCGCCAGCACTTCGATGGTGCCTGCTTCCGGGCTGACCAGCCAGTATTCGCGCACGCCAAAGCGCGCGTACACATCGCGCTTGCCGGCCTTGTCCAGCTGCGCCGTTCCAGGGGACAGCACTTCGACGACGAGATCGGGTGCACCTTGAACATTAGCGTCCGTGATGATCTTCAAACGTTCTTTGGAGACAAAGAACGTATCGGGTTGAACGACATTCTCACCGGATAGCACAACGTCGAACGGGGCGAAATAGACCTCGCCGATTTTATTCGTGCGCGCATAACTATCCAAAATGCGGAACAGGTTTCGGAGAAAATGCTGATGCGCTTTGTTCGGCGCAGGTGACATGATCAATTCTCCTTCGATCACCTGATAGCGATGCCCATCGTCCGGCATGGCTGCATACTCGGCGTAAGTTACTTTGCGCGTCTGAACTGGGGGATCGACTCTAACAGCCATGGCTCACTTCCTCGCAAAGCGCTTCTCAATGGCAATAATCTTGTCCACGCGCCGGGCGTGGCGACCGCCGCCGAAGCCGGTTTCCAGCCAGGTCTTGACGATCTGCTTCGCCAGCGCCGGCCCAATCAGTCCCGCACCCAGCGTCAAGACGTTGGCGTCGTTGTGCTCCCGGCTGTTGAGCGCGGTCGCCTGATCATAGCACAGCGCGGCGCGGACGCCCGGCACTTTGTTCGCCGCCATACACGAACCGATACCGGCGCCGTCGATCAGGATGCCGCGCCAGGCCCGCCCGCTCGACACGAGTTCGGCGACGGCCAGCGCGATGTCGGGATAGTCGACCGGATCGGTCGAATGCGTTCCACAATCGGCCACAGTATAACCCATTTCCTCAAGAAAAGCCTTGAGCGTGGCCTTCAGCGCGACGCCACCGTGGTCGGCGCCGATCGCGACGACGCGCTCTCCAGTCGCAGGGGACGAATGAGACGCAGGGGGAACAGGCGCGGGCGTCTCGACCAGGGCAATGCCTCGCTCCAGAGCCTGATCGCGCGCCAGCGGTGTGAGGCGCGCGCCCGCCGGCACGACGATTCGCCCGCCGCGCTCGGCGGCGGCCACCGTCTGCTCGGTGATCCACGCTGCGGTGCGGGGCACGACGCCGGATCGGGCCGGGGATGTCTCGGTCAGACCCAGCGTCCGATACAGGACGCGCCGCACGATGTCACGAACGTCCGATTCCGGCACAGGCCTATCAGTTGCCTTCGGCATAGGCTTGGTGTGGAACGATGCCCCAATCGGACGGGGGCCAGTAGATGATCCAGGCGCGGCCGACGATGCTCTCTCGGCGCACGGGTCCGAAATTTCGGGAATCCTTCGAGTTGCTGCGATTGTCGCCCATCACAAAGTAGTCGTCCGGCCCCAGGGTTTGCGCGGCAAATGAGCCGCCAGGCGGCGGCAGCGTGTATGGCTCATCGATCGGTTGCCTGTCGATCAGCACCACGCCATTTTCCATCGAAAGGGTCTCGCCGGGCAGGCCGATGATGCGCTTGATCAGGTCGTCCTCCTGGTTGGCGATCGCCAGCACCACAATGTCGCCACGTTCCGGCGAATGGAGCAGGTAGGACACCTTGTCGACGATAACGTATTGGCCCTCGTGCAAGTTGGGCAACATGCTGACGCTGCGGATCGTAAAGCGAGCGGTCGCCGTGTTGACGAGCAGGAAAATGATCGCCGTCAGCAACAGCGTATCGACCACTTCGCGCGCGAAGAGAGAGAGACGCGAGTTCGGCGCGGCGGGTTGTTGTGGGGCCGGCTCGATCGGCGGGGTCGAGACATCGGGCAAGGGTGGAAGCATGAACATGACCTGGGCGAAATCAGCGTGCGTAAATTATACAACGAGTGGGAACAAGCCAGGGGTCGCGGTTGGGTTACGGCGCAGGCGAAGCAGCGAAGGTGTAGTGCGGAACTATTGCCCAGTCGGACGGCGGCCAGTACACGATCCACGCCCGGCCCACGATGTTGCCTCGGTGGATCGGCCCGAAGGTGCGCGAGTCCTGCGAGTTGCTTCGATTGTCACCCATGACGAAGTACTCATCTGCGCCGAGCCGAAGCGCCGTCTTAGTGTCTGAAGAGGGAGCGACATACGGTTCATCGAGCGGCAGGCCGTCGATGTACACCTTGCCTTGCGAGACCTCGACCGTTTCGCCGGGCAGGCCGATGATGCGCTTGATGAAGTCCTTTGAATCGCCGTTTCGATCAAACACCACCACGTCACCCCGTTGCGGCGGGCCGAACAGATACGTCACCTTATCGACGATGACGTACTCTTCGTTGTGCAAGTTCGGCTCCATGCTCGACCCGTCGATCTTGAACCGGCTGGTCGCCGCGTTCACGAGCAGGAAAATGATCGCGGTCAGCACGGCGGTTTCGACAATTTCGCGGAGGAGGTTCGATCGGCGCGCGGGGGCCGGTGAAGCCGGGGACAACTCAAGAGACACGTTCCCCGCAGGGATGGGTGTCTCGGATGGGGATTCCAACGTCTACTCCTGTTACATACTTTTAGCGATTATACTCGATCTCCGGCGGCCCAGCAACGCACAGGGAGATCGTCAACGGATTGAAAACGGACAAGCGAATAGAAGCGGAAATCTTGACCCCGCCTTCAGCCTATGCCATAATCGAGCGCAGGGAGAGGAAAGACCTATGGCACGTTACTCCGTGCTGATGATCTCCGCCGACGCCGAATCGACCGTGTCGCTCCACGACCAGTTCCGCAAGGCCGGTTACGATCTGGCCTTCGTGCAGAGCGCAGACGAGGCCCTGGAGGCCGCCCGGCGCGATCTGCCGCAGGCGATTGTGCTGGACAGCGAAGTGCCGGGGCTGGATGTGGCTGCCGTCGCCAACGATCTGCGCTCGACGCCGCGCACCCGGCACATCCACCTGACGCTGCTCGCGCCGCAATCCGGGCGCGATACGCGGCTGGCCGCGCTGTCGGCAGGTGTGGACGAATTCGTGACCAAGCCGGTCGACGTCGAGGAGCTTGAGCTGCGCATCCGCAACGCGCTGCGCCGCTCGGCGTATCAGAACCTGGTCAACCCCATCACCGGCCTGCCAGGGCCGTACCTCATCGAAGAGCGGCTGCGCGAATTGTTGCAAGCACCTTATGCGTGGGCGATGATGCGCCTGAGCCTGCGCGGCTACAAGCCTTTCACGGATGTGTACGGCTTCCTGGCGGGCGAGGAAGTGCTGCGCTTCGCCGGGAGGTTGTTCGGCGAAGTGTTGAACGCCTACAGCACACCGCAAGATTTTCTCGGCCACTCCGGCGACGACATCTTCGTCATGATCACCTCGCCCGATTCGCTGGCCGACCTGCGCAACGAACTGCGCCGCCGCTTCGACGAAGGCATCAAATCGCACTACTCGTTCCGCGAGCGCGAGCAGGGCTATCTCCTGGTGCGCAACACCGACGGCTCCGAGACGCGCGTCCCGCTGATGACGCTCGTCATTCGGACGGTCACTTCAGAGGACGGGCCGTTTGCGGACATTCGGGAGCTGGCAGCGTTTTGAGTGTGTGGAGTATGGGGTATGGAAGTAACGAGCGCGGGAGAGCGTCCGCGCTCGTTGTGTTCACGGAATTTCACCCCTTGCCGCGTGGCTTGACGCTCACGTGGCCCCGCTCTACAATCCTGCACAAGCGAAGTTCAATGCATCATCCCCTCATCGCCCCGCAGTTGAACCTCTGAGAATTGGCTAACTTAGGGTGGCTATGTCAACGGCCTGGATTGTAACAAAGACGAATCCGGAACTGATTGAAATCTTTCATGCAGATGGCTGGGAAGTCAAATCCTTCAGGCCGGCGGACTTCATGCCTGAAGACCAATCCCCGTTTGTTCCCGAACCTGACGTGATCATCTACGATGCGGGGGAAGAGCCACCATCCAATACATTTCGACAAATCTGCAATCTGAAGACCACTCCACTATTGGCCATCCTGGCGAATTGGGATTTCGCTTGGCGGGCGATCGAAACCGGTGCTGACGATGTGAGCGTCGGGTTAGCCGATCCTATCGAAGTGACGATTCGTGCGCGAAAACTCGCGCGCGCCTCGAAGATTGTCCATGTGGGCGTGGTGGCGATTGATTTGGTCGCTTGCAGAGTGAAACTCGGCAATCAGGTTATCCGGCTGTCTCCGATCGAGTTTCGGCTGCTGGCTTATCTGGCCGAACACATTGGGGAGGCCGTCAACTACGATGATCTTCTCGATAGCGTATGGGACTGCGGCGCCGAGTCCGGTGGAACACTGGAACAGGTGAAAACCGGAGTGAGACGGTTGCGGCAGAAGGTAGAACCCGACCCGCATAATCCACAGTACATCATCAGCATCAAGAAGGTGGGCTACCGCCTTCGCAATCAAATGCAATGGGAGGAGGCCCTGTATTCGTCCGAGCGGCAGCATTGGCACTGAAGTGCCACTGGGTCGCCACCGAATGGTCACCCACTGAACTACCAACTTGACTATACTCATGGCATCTTCAGCACATTGAACACGTCATGAGCACTTCTCCAATCCTTGAGTTGGGAGTCTTTTTGGGCCGTATCCTTGTCGGCTTGATGCTGATCTTGGCCGGGGCGCTCAAAATCAAAGCTGGCTCTCACTGGTTCCTCAAGACGTTGCTTGCGTATGACCTGGTACAGGGGAAGACAGCAGCGTTTCTGTCCAAAGGTCTTCCGTGGTTTGAAGCAGCCTGTGGCTTTTTGCTGATGATCGGGCTCTTCACGCCACTGGTGGCGATTGCCAGCTTCATCATTCTATACGTTTGATGTGAAATCTCACTGACTGACCGTGTAGGTCAGAACGTCAATACCGAGAAACCGACGCAAGAATAGGCGGAGGGTCACACTGGCAATCTTGGTGATAATTCGCGTGCAGAGTCCGCCCACCGTATGCGCCAAGGTATGCTCTACCGAGCGACCGCCTTCTTTCAAGATGTCAAAGGCGCCTTCGATGCGTTCGCGGACACGATTGAGCAGGCGGTCGAACTCAGGGGGATTCTGAACGCGTTGGTTCTTGCGTTTGGTCGTCCAGACATGAACCCCATGCCGTGCCCAGTCAGCCTGCCACTCTTCGCTGAGGAAGCCTTTGTCTGACCAAGCGTTACTGTCTGGCGGAAGCGCATCCAGGATTTCGTCAGCGGCATCCCGCTCATCGGTATTGGCGGGCACCAGTTCAAACGCATACGGCGTGCCGTCGAGCGTGGTCAGCATGACCAACTTGTAGCCAAAGTATTTCAAACGGCGGGCCGAACAGTAGCCGTACTCGGCTGAACCGCGAAAGTCGCTATGGCTCTTGTCCCGCCGATAGCCCACCGCCATGACGGGTGTGGTGTCGAGCAAAAAGTGCTGCTCGAATTGCACGCCCAGTTCGGCGGCCCAGTCTTTGCGCAACTCGTTAAGCAAGTAACGCAGACTACGTGCTCGGCGACTGTACTGGCTCTGGTCGAGCAGTTTGGGAAACAGCCCCAAGTAGTTCGCCCGGATGAAGGCCACAAAACGGCGTTCACTGGTGAACTCGAAGAAGTCAATCGCCAACATCAGGGTCAGCATTTCGCTGTCGCTAAACTCCGGTTTTGACCCGACGGTGCGACCCAGCCAACGTGCGCCCTTGGACTGATACCAGTTATCGACCAGAAAAAAGGTGACGAGCATCAAGTCTGCGACTGAAAGGTACACGGGACACCTCCTGCCCAAGATGGCGATACCTTACCTAACTTCGGCAGAGGTGTCCAGCGGTCATTTCACATCAAACGTATACATGGACTTACTCTACGTGTCCCACATGAGGGCCTGATTGGTGAGCGTGTCTTTTTAGAGCCAAGAGTGAGACCATGCTCGTTGTTTGACCAAGGTGAAGATACTACGCAAGGATTCGCAGGTCTGTCTGGTTCGCATCCGCTAGTTGGCCTCTTAGCTCCGAGAGGCGACTGATGATTCTCCTAAAATGGGTTTCGACCGAATTACAACGATGAGGCTAAGTGAGACTACGCCTACACAGGCAACCTCGGATCATTTCTCTCTGACGATACTCGTCATGCTCGCTGTCGCGGTCATTCTGCACGGATGCTCATGGAGCCGTGAAACCCCTACGGGGGTAACCGCAAATCCGGAAAGAGCAACATCACCACCCCCGACTCAAACGCTCACACTATCCCCCAAAGGCAGTCCTACAGCCACCAACACCCGTCCTCCCATGGCACCTGAGGATTGGCCCACTCGTCTCCTGAGTGTGTCTCCCGATGGCAGGCCTAGTGAGGGGGCGTGGGCACAGCTTTCCGCGGATGCACGCTATGCTGTATTTGTGGCAGATTCACAGGTCTTCCTCCGAGA
The DNA here is from genome assembly GCA_036514635.1 of Anaerolineae bacterium. Taxonomy (GTDB): domain Bacteria; phylum Chloroflexota; class Anaerolineae; order Fen-1058; family Fen-1058; genus DASSFZ01. The sequence goes on from DATBWU010000324.1 coordinate 26,841, forward strand.
GATGGAAACGGGCACAACGAGGCTCGTTTCCGCTACAACTGACGGCGCGCGTGGGGACGACTGGAGTTTTGCCTCTGCTATCTCCGGAGATGGCAGCACGGTAGCATTCTTCTCTTTAGCCTCCAACTTGGTTGAAGACCCATATCTGGACTGTCCGGAACAGGGCAAACCCTCTGAAGCCGACTGTGGACAACTGTATGTGTACGATGTAGCTTCCCGAAAGCTTGAGCGAGTTCCGGTGGCGGCTTTTCGGCATGCCACTGCTGATATAGCGCTGTCCGAGGATGGGCACTACGTTGCCTTCGCGGTATCGGGGGCACTCTATCGAGAGGGCGTCTATCTATATGACACACGCACAGGCGAATTGACCACGATTAGCGCGGGCGATGTCTCCGATTCACAGGTTCTCTTTGATGTGGGAGGCACCACAGTCGACATTTCCGCCGACGGCCGTTATGTGGCCTTTGCCAGTCCAGATAACGGGATTGTGCCCGACGATCAAAACGGGGTCTCCGATGTGTTCGTCTACGATCGAGAAGAGAAACACGTCGAGCGGATCAGTGCACCCATCGACGGGGTAGAAAGCGGTCAGCCGAGCGGATTCCAGTGGGTTCCGAACACTGGCGGAGACACCGAGAGTGGGCTGGCAATCTCCGCCGATGGCCGGTATGTGGTGTTCATGTCCGCCGCCCCCAATCTGGTTAAGATGGACCTGCCCCCCTGCCCACATTGGCCCTGGGCAGATGAGATGTTTCCCGCATGCCGACACATTTATCTCCGTGACCGCGAGATGGGGACAACCGAGCTGATCAGTGTCTCTGATACCGGCGAGCCAGGCAACCGCGCCAGCCAGGATGGCGACATCTCAGCGGACGGGCGCTGGGTCGTCTTTACATCGTTGGCCAGCAATCTAACGCCAGACCGATTGGCCGGCTGCCGGGACTTCTCCTTCGACGGTTTCTGTCCCCAGGTCTTCGCGAGAGATCGGCAGAAGGGCAAGACCTATCTGGTGAGCAAAGGATGGGACAACCGTTCAGCGGAAGCCTATAGCCATCACCCTGTCATATCGCCGGATGGCCGTTATGTGGCCTTTCAGTCTGGCGCTGGGAACTTGGCACCGGGTATTCCTGTTGGTCAGTCACAATATGCCTTTATCACGGATATATTCCAGCTGCTGGAGGTCCATAGGTGAAGGCTTATGCGGTAGGTCCTGGCTTGGGCAATGTTATCACGTTTTGCGTGCTCGGCCTGGGCATCGTGAGTTGCGCCTCTCCGTCCCCACAAGGGCAACCACTCCCGACCTCCATAGCGACCCTTCAGCCAACGGCCACGCCTGAACCTACCAGCACGACAACACCAGCACTGGCCCCGACTACGACGCCTATTGGGGGCGAAGATCCCCCGCGAATAGGTTCGACGGCCCTGCCTGATTTGACCGCTGTACGCTGGGAGACACTCACCGTCGACGGACATCGCCTACGACAACTTACCGGGCTGGACTATCACTATCCCGTCACTCCACTCAATCCATCGCCGGATGGTCGATGGTTGCCCATCATGCTCGTAACTTCCAGAGCGCAGGGTCGCGCGGCAATCGCTGCCATCGATACACAGGATAACGCCCATTGGTGGATATACACAGATACATTCGCTGTCGCTGACTATCCAGACTATCCACTTCGCGTTGATTGGCTCCCCGATGGTCGCCTGCTGTGGGGAGATGAGGGAGGCAGGGTCTTCGTGGGTGATGGACAGCAGCGCCGTGATCTGAGTCCGCCTGAGCCGATGTTTAATGTACGGTATGCCTCGGGTGGGATCGCCTTCGCCCAGGCCGAGGATGGTGATCTATGGCGTGTGGATACGGTCTCCAGGACATGGGCGGAAGTGACCGCTCCCGGGCTACCCAAAGAGGATCGATTGGGTTATTCCTTTGCTGTCGCGCGGGACGGCTCTTACGTATTGGCATTCCCGGCGAATCGGATGTGGCGCGTGCCCGTCGAGATGGGAACGGCCGCCGAGCCGTTACCCAATGTCAAGGTTGAAATCGTTGGCATGGGCGGCCCCTTTGGACTACCTGTCCAGTTGGCAGACAGCCCCTACTGGTTGATTGACCTGCCCATCGTGGGCAAAGACGGGGTGTGGGTTCAGGGCTTTGTGGTTGATACGAACCAGGGGCGCGTCGTGACCGTCGAGGATCTATCACTGCCGGAGGAATACTACGTCCGCAAGTTCCGCGCCTCGCCAGACGGCAGGTGGTTAGCCGTTTCCTTGACCGATGATTTGCAGCAGCCGCAGACAGCGGTTTATATCACACCCTCCAACAACCTCACCGCCGGGCATGTGGTGACCGGTGTCTCTGTGGCCGGTTGGCACACCTCTCTGCCCGCCGTCATCTTCCGCGACAATGCAACAGGCACGCTATCTGTGGTCAGACTTCCACTCGCCGACGGGACCTCAGGCGTCATACTGAACGGTGCGATGCCACCTCTTATCATGTTGCCGCACAGGCTCTTTGCTGTTGACGCGAGTTTACCCGCCCGCCTGTTGCAGCTCGACGTGGATGGCAACTTGATGGGCGAACTCGATCTCTCCGAACACTACGACTCGATCAGCGCCGGAATAGGTGCGATGGGTCGCGTGTTTCTTACTGTGATGGGCGACCTACATCGGAGTGACAGCAAATGCACATACACATTTGTGGAGTGGGTCGCGGGGCCGTAGGGTGATTGCTTCTCAGTCCGCCTTCCGCCTCCGCCTGAAACTCAACCTCAACGGCGTGCCGATGAAACCGTATGTCTTGCGGATCTGATTCTCCAGATAACGCTCGTACGAGAAGTGCACCAGGTCGGTGTCGTTGATGTGGAACAGGAAGGTCGGCGGATCGGTGCGGACTTGAGAGGCGTAATAAATCTTCAGTCGCTTCCCGGCTTTCGTTGGCGGAGCCTGTTTATCGACTGCCTCGCGCACGATGCGGTTCAGCTCGCCGGTGGGAATACGCACTAAGCGCTCTTCCTGCACGCGCAGCGCGAGCGGCAAGACCTGATCGACTTGCCAGCCCTTCTTGGCCGAAATGAACAGGGCAGGCACATAGTCCAGAAAATTCAGCGCGTGACGTAAAGCCTGCTCGAAATCATTCTGGGTCATCCGACCGGCTGATTCGCTGACCGGCTGATTCGCTGACTCGCTGACTCGCTGACTCGCTGACTCGTTGACTCGCTGGCTCGCTGATTCGTACAAATCCCACTTGTTTACGACCAGCACCACGCTCTTGCTCTCTTCGAGAATGAAGCCGGCGACGTGCGCATCCTGGGCCGTGACGCCGTCGACGGCGTCGATCAACAACAGCGCCACATCGCAGCGCTTAATCGCCCGCAGCGCACGCAGCACGCTGTACTGCTCCACCCCCGGCTCGATGTGCCCCCTGCGCCGGATGCCCGCCGTGTCGATTAAAGTCACCGGCACTATGTGAGAGACATCTCTCGCAGCCCCCTGAAGCGAAGCGGAAGGGGCAGAGGCCGGCGCTGCTGGCGACAACTCCACATCAATTCTCGTATCGATCGCATCCCTCGTCGTTCCCGGAACCGGGCTGACGATGGCGCGCTCCTCGCCGAGCAGCGTGTTGAGCAGGCTGCTCTTGCCCACGTTGGGCCGACCGACAATGGCAATCTTGACCGACTCTTCTTCCTCGGCCTCTAGCGGCGGGAACGCCGCCACCAGTGCGTCGAGCAGATCGCCCGTGCCGATGCCGTGAATCGCCGAGACGGGATACACCTCGCCCAGTCCCAGTTCGAAGAACTCCAGCGCCGCCTGCCGCCGCGCCTCGGTTTCCGCCTTGTTGGCGACGACGAAGATGGGCACCTCCCCCTCCGGCCGCTGGCGGCGGCGCACGCGAAGCGTGTCGGCGACCTCCCGATCGGCAGATGTGATGCCCGCTTCGGCATCGACGATGAACAAGATCGCATCCGCTTCACTCACGGCGATCTCGGCCTGGCGGCGAATCTGCGGGATGAATTCAGCCGACGATACGGCCAGAGGCGCGTGTTGGGTCAGTGGCTTGCCGCCTCGCTCAACCCGCGCCGGCAAAACTTCGATACCACCCGTGTCGATCACCGTGAAGGCGCGGCCATTCCATTCCGAGTCGGCCTGCAAGCGATCACGCGTCGTGCCGGGCACGTCATCGACGACGGCCAGCCGCTCGCCGATGAGCCGGTTGAAGAGTGTAGACTTGCCGACATTGGGCCGGCCAACGATGGCGACGAGAGGCTTGTTCATGTGATAAAGGATGAAGGCAGAAGGACACTTGCACCTGCGCTAGCGCGCAGCGCAAGTGCAGGTGTGAGGGATGAAGTTCCTTCTTCCGCCTTCATCCTTCATCCCTCATCCTTTCAGGGTCTTTCCGTCGGTGTGGGTCGCGGCGTGGGCGAAGGAGTCGGCGTGCCGGGCGGTGCGCGCTCGATCGTCACCTGAATCGTCGACGGCAGGATGCTCTGCGCGGTGATGCCTTCCAGCGTCTCGACGCGCGGCTCCACCTGATGCGTGCCGATGCCGAGATCGGTCAGGTCGAGAATCACGCGCACGTCTCGCGCCGGATCGATCTGCTCCAACACGGGCAGCGCGCCGGCGAGGATCACTTCCACCGATTCGGGCGATGCGCGCGCGCTCAGCGTCGGCGGCAGGCCGGTGAACGTCAGGGCGCTGCTGATCGTCAGGCTGCTCACAACCGGCTCGATCTTGACCATCACCCGCACCGGCTGCGGATCGTACAGCGCCACATCGGGCGGGAGGTTCAGGTTCACATCTCTTTCGATGTCGGCCCTGGCAGCCGTGATATCGATCGATTCGGTCTCGACGAAGCCCGGCATCGCGCTCAGCGCGGCCGGCGAGCCGATCACGGTCACACTCGGCGGGACGACGTTGACCTCGGCCAGCCGGTAGCCGGACGCCTGCGTGCCCGTCAGCACCACCTTCACCGCCACGTCGCGGAAACCCGCCAGCTGCTCGATGTCGACGCTGAGCGAGGCGCGCTCGGGATTGACCGTGACGTTGGACACCGTGCGCCCATCGGCATCCACGGGTTTCAGCGTCAGCGTCTGCGAGAGCGACTGGCTGACGCCTTGCACGCTGAATTCACCGGTCGCGCTCGTGACGCGGCTCACCCACGACGCCGGCCCGGTCACCGTCGCGACCACCGGGCGCACCACCGTGCGGCTGACTTTGTATCCCACGGGCGGCTCGCCGACGAGATTGAGCTGCACCGGGACTTCTTGCATCAACAGCGACTCGACCGTCACGTCGATCGACGCCGGATCGACGCGCAGCACGCGCGCCAGGCGCCCGATCGATTCCGGCACGACCGACACATTCACCCGATACGATCCCTCGCCCGGCGCGGCCTGGCTGAGATCGACCGTCGCGCTGAGCACGCTTGCGCTGAGTGAAGCCCACGTCAATTCGGGCGCACTGAGCGTCACTTCCACACTCGACGCACTCACACTATACACGACAGTGCCTTCCGGCGAATTGATGAAGGCAATCGGGATATTGCGGAAGATGTCCTGGCGATTCGGGTTCGTCTCATTCACGGCGATGACCCACACCACGGCGGCCAGGATGATCGACAGCAGGATATTCCCAATATTGCGGACGAGCCAATGGAGCATAGTGTCTAAAACGTAAAGAGTAAAACGTAAAGGCAAGCGCTAGTTTATCACGTTTTACGCTCCACGGTTTACGTTTTACGGTTCACGCTTCACGCCTTACTCGACGGGGGGTGTGTTTCGGAGGAGGAGCGCTTGCCGCCGATGAGGCGCGGCAGCCACGACAGCCAGCGCGGTGTGACGACTTGCAACTCGGCCTGGTAGAACGTGCGCAGCACATCCTCCAGTCGACGCGGATCGATGCGCCGAATCAGGCGACCGTTGTGCGCGATCGAGACGTAGCCGTGCTCTTCCGACACTACGACGGCGATCGCATCGGTCGATTCGGTGATGCCGATGCCCGCGCGATGGCGCAGTCCCATGCGCCGATCGCTGAGAAACGCCGAGGTGAGCGGCAAGATGCACGCCGCCGCCAGGACGCGATCCTCGCGGATGATCGCCGCGCCGTCGTGCAGCATGGTCCCGATGTAAAAGATCGTCTGGAGCAATTCCGACGTGACTTCGGCGTCCAGCCGCACGCCGGTATCGGCATACGATTGCAGCCCGGTCTCGCGTTCGAGGACGATCAGCGCGCCGTGTTTGCGCTCGGCCAGGCGTGTGGCGGCCTGGGCCACGGCCGTAATGACCGATTCGAGCGCGGCCGTGTCGCGCGCGGCCTGGCCGAGGCGCGGCCCGGCGCGCCCCAGCCGTTCGAGGGCGCGGCGCAGCTCGGGCTGGAAGATGACGGGGATGGCGACCAGCAACGCCAGGACGGCGCGGCTCAACAGCCAGCCCAGTGCGGGGAAGTTGAAGGCGCTGCCCAGCAGCGCGCCGATCACCACCAGGATGATCACGCCGCGCAGCAGTTGATCGGCTTGCGTGCCGCGCATCAGCGAGAGTGCGCCCAGGAAGACCAGCGCGACCAGGCCGATGTCCAGCAGGCTGAGCCAGTCGAGGCGCTGGAGCAGCGCAAGCAGATCGGTCACGTCAGCCTCCGATCTGCGTCAGGAGTCGCCGGTACTCCGCCGCGTTAGGGGGGTTGAGCGCGATGATGGCTTTGATCGTGGCGACGGCTTCGCGCTTCAGGCCGGCGTTCATCTGCAAGTCGCCCAGCGCGTCGAGCTGCGCGATGCCTTCCGGAATCTGCCGGTTTTCGATGTAAGCCTGCGCCAGCCGCGCGCGAAGCGCCACGTCGGCCGGGTGTACGTGCACCTGATCGTCGAGGATGGGGATGATCTTGCCGGTCTTGCCAGTCGATTTATACATCGCCAGCAGCTCGTCGATTTCCTTGATGGCCTTCTGCGCCTGGTTGGTCTTGAAATAGAGATCGGCCAGCGCCACGCGCGCCCGTTCGTCGTTGGGCGAGACGGCCTTGATCTGCTCGTAAACCGGGAGAGCGTGCCGCCAGTCGATACGCTGGGCGTAAATGTCGCCCACCTTGTGCAGGATCTGCGCCGGCCAGTTGCGCTGCGCCGATCCGCGCGGCGCGAGTTTGAGCGCGTCCTGATACACGTCGCGGGCTTTGTCATAATCGGCCAGTTGATAATAAGCGTCGGCCAATTGCAAGTATTGCTCCAGCGCGCGGTCGATCTGTCCGTGCGACACCAGCAGATCGATCAACTTGCCGCGCACCACCGTGTCCATGGGGGCCATCTTGAGGATGCGATTGTAAATGCCAATGGCCTGGCGCGCCTCGCCGCGCACGTTGTACGTGTCGGCCACGACGAGATACTTGGTCAGCGCCGTGTCGGTGCGCCCGCTGCTCCACAGCATATCGGCCAGGCGCAAATGCAGCGGAAGATAATCGGGCGCGCTGAGGATGGCCGCGTGCGCCACCTCCAGGGCGGAATAAATCTTGTCGCGCTTGGCATACTCGCCGATCAGCGCCATCGATTCGAGCATCTCGGTGGCATTGGGCACGGCCAGCAACTCGGCCAGCGTGATCGCCGGGCCGCCTTCGATGGTCAGCGTGTCGAGCCGCTTGCGCGCTTCAGACACCTTATCCTCCCAGCCTTTGCCGTTGAGGAACTCGACGAGCGCGCCGGCGAACTGCGTGGCCTGCTCCGATTCGCCCTTCGCCGCGTACGATTCGGCCAGGCTCTGATACACCTGAATCAGATCGTCGGCCTGATCGCGGCGCACCGTGCCCAGATCGACGACTTTGAGGACTTCCAGAAAGTAAGTCAGCGCCTCGTCGATGCGGCCCTTGGCGCGATAGCACTCGCCCAGCGCAAACAGGCTGCCCAGCCGATATTCCGGCACGCCGACGGTGTGCTGAAACTCCTGGATCGCTTCGTCGAAATGCATCGACGCTTGAAGCAACAACCCCAGGTTGAAGTGGGCGGCGGGCATGTCCGCGCCCGATGCGACGATGCGATGGTAAACATCGATGGCTGCCTGCACTTCGCCGCGCGTTTGAAGATCGATGGCCTGGCCGACGAGGGCGTCCATCTCGGCCTTGCTCAGGCGCTGCGCGGGGGCGGCTTCCTCGAAGAGCGTCCCGGCCAGCGCGGACAGCGCTTTCTCGCGCGCCACCTCGACCGGGCTGCCGCGCTGCCCCGTCTCTTCCACCTCGTCCGGCAGATCGAAGATCGACGTGTCCATCTTGCGCGCGGGCGGCGGCGGCGGGGGCGGCTGCGTCGAGCGCAGCAGTTCCATCGCCGTCAGGATGTCGGGGGCGTCGGGATCGAGCGCGGCGGCGGCCTGCACCTGCTCGACCGCATCCTGGAATTGGCCGTTCTTCTGATGAATGCGCGCCAGCGCCAGGTACGCGCGAATGGCGAGCTTGGTCTTGCCCTGCTGCCCGTACACGGAAGCCAGGCGTCGCTGGATGTCGGGGTTGTTCGGATCGAGGCGCGAGGCGCGCACCCAGATGTCGATGGCCGCGTCGATGTCTTTGCGGCGCAGGCGCAGATCGGCGATGGCCGCGTAGGCGCGCGCCGCGCCGTCCAGCCGCCCGATGCGTTCGAGCGCATCGGCGACCTTCGACCAGGTCTCTTCATCACCGGGGAACTCGGTCAGCGCCTTCTGATACTGAGCGATGGCCTGTGTCCATGCTTTCTGCACGGCGTATTCGGCGGCGCGCTGGAGCGCCTGTTGATGGAGTGCGCGGTTTCCGGGCATACGAGCGAATGCAGAATGTAGAATGCAGAATGTAGAATGCAGAATGTAGAATGTAGAATGTAGAATGGCGGACGATCCCGCTTCAGCGTTTCTTCTTAGGCCTGGCCTTTGCTTTCGACTTGCTCGCGGCCTTCACGGCGGGCCGGGCCGGGTGAGCGGGTTTTCGCGTCGCCACCGCCGAAGCGGCAGGG
>DATBWU010000325.1:0-7157 GCA_036514635.1 Anaerolineae bacterium
ATCCGCCTGCGCGCTCAACCGCTCGGCGTTAGCGCGGATCGTCTCGACGAAGCCGCGCGCGGCGGGCGGCAGATCGCCCGCCGCGCCTTTCGCCAGCAGATCGGCATAGCCTTTGATCGTTTCCAGCGGCGTGCGAGATTCCTGCGCGATGCGCTCGATGAACTGCGCGCGGTTCTGCGCGTGTCGCCGCCCCTGCGTCACGTCCTGGATCACGACGACCACTCCCAGCCGCTCGCCGCTCAGGCTGTGCACCGGCGTCAGGCTGATGTTCAGCGTCGCATCGCCGAACTCGAACGCCGCGCGCACCACATCCGTTCCGCGATCCATCGCGGCCAGGTCGGGCGCGCTGCCCAGCGGCAGCATGCGCTCGAAGATGACGCCGAGCGGGTGATTGAGCACGTATTCGAGCGGCGTATCGAGCAGGCGCGGCACGGCCGAATTCGCCAGCACGACGCGATCGTTTCGATCGGTGACGATCACGCCGTCGCCGATCGATTCGAGGATCGATGTGTACCAGCTGACCTCGTGCTCGCGCGTGGCGAGCACACGCGCCAGCTCGCGCGCCTGCGCGTCCAGCCCGCGATACAGCTGCGCGTTGACAATCGCGGCGGCGATCTGCGCGCCCAGCGCTTCCAGCAGGCGAATCTGACCATCGCTGAACTCGCGCCCGCGCTCTGTGTTGGCGGCGACGAACACGCCGATAGTGTTGTCCTGCGTTGCCAGCGGCTGGACGACCATCGGGCCGAGCCGATCGATATCGAGCAGGCGCATCAGTTGGGCCGCGCCCTGGCCGCGCGGGCCGATCCGCAGCGGATCGCCGCTCGTCATCGCCAACGTCAGGGCAGGCTGCGTGTTGAGCAGGAACGTCTGGCCGGTCCCGACCGAGCCGCGCGGATAACTGCTGCTCACGCGCAGGGTCTGCGGCGCAGCCGGATCGGTCAAGATGATCACGGCGCGATCGGCGTCGATGCCGAGGGCCGCGTGTTCGACGACCTTTCGCGACAACTCGTCGAGATCGAACGATGTGAAGAGATACGTGCTGGCTTCCAGCAGCGTGACGAGCTCCTGAGTCTGCTTGAGCGCGCTCTGGCTGAACTCGCGTAGCGTCTCGTGGATCGAGCGCAGGTCGCTCAAGGCACGCTGGTACAATCCCAGCGGGAACAAGATGAAGGCGACGAGCACGCAGACGCGGGAGAGATCGGGTAGGGACAGCAGGTCGAGCGCGGCAGACAGCGCCAGCGCGGCGAAGGCCGCGATCGACCCGCTGGTGCGGTCGGGTGATCGACGCAGTCCGAGCGCCAACGTGGCACTGGCCGATACGACCAGCGAACCGATCGACCACGCCATGTCGATCCACGCCGGCTGTGATCCGGCCAGGCGCATGATGCTGAACGAGAACACGCTGAACGCGGTGGCGAGCGTCAGGCCGCCGCCGAGCAGGATGCCGCCGGCGCGCGGCGAAAGCGATGACGCCAGAAAACCCCACGCCAGCAGGACGATCGCGGCGAAGTCGAGACCCTGCACCAGCGCAGGCGGCAACAGGGCCGGCGCAGCCGTCGATACCAGCAGCGCGCCTTCGACGAACCACAAAGCGAAGAAGGCGATCAACGGCTCGCGGAATGCGCGCGCGTCGCCGCGCCGCCAATTAGTGAAAGCGACTAGCGTGGCAATGGCGATGGCGGCGTACAACAGTGCGCGTTCGAAGATCGGTGAGAAGGTGAGGGCAGTGAGTTCGGGCACGGGATAGTCGGGCAGTCAGGTAGTCGGATAGTCAGGTAGTCGGATAGTCAGGGCTTGTCAAGAAATAACTCCGCAGTTTTGTCATGCTGAGCGCAGCGAAGCATCTCTGTGCCAGGTGTGGAGACCCTTCGCTGCGCTCAGGGTGACATGCGGACTTATTCTTTGGCGGCTCCTCAGGTAGTCGGGTAGTCGGGCGGTGCTTGAACGACGGTGCGAATTATACTGCCTCCCGGCCAATCATCCAACCAGCGAACCATCCAACCAGTAAACCATCCAACCAGCAAACCATCCAACCAGCAAACCATCCAACCAACAAACCAGCCAACTATCAAACTATCCAACTACTTTCCGTACAGTAACTGATACATCGCCAGATGCTCGCGTATGAGCAACAGATATACGCGCGTCTCGTTGAGGGTGATCGTTTCGAGGAGCAGATCGGGGTCGCCGCGAGCGAGGTCGCGCCAGCGCAGGGCATTGCCCGGCCCGCCGTTGTATGCAGCGAGCGCGGCGTACAGGTCGCCGTCGAGGAAGTCTCGACCGCGCCGGGCCAGGTAAAACGCGCCGAACTTGACGCTGACGTATGGCTTGTACAGATCGTCCACCGAGTAGTTGGGCCAGCCGAGGGCCTGTGCGATGTCACGACCCGTTGTGGGGATGATCTGCATCAGCCCGTTGGCGCTCGCGCTCGACGTGGCGATGCTCTCGAACTCGCTCTCTTGACGAATGAGTGCGAACATCAGCAGTGGATCGAGTCCGTACGCTTCGGCTTCGGGGATGACGAGGTCGGCGTAGTACGTGGGATACGCCAGTCGAGCGATGAACGCAGGAGCGTGATCGGCGGTCTTGGCCGGCGACAACACGATGAGGCGCGCGGCGGCTTTCAGTGACGAACGATACAACCCGATGTCGCGCCAGTGCAGCGACAGCGCGTACAATGCGATCGGATCGTTTTCGTAAGCCGTGCGCAGGCTTTCAAATTCATCCTTCGCCGGATCGACCCAGCCCAGCCGCCACAACTCCGCGCCGCGCTGAAAATGTCCGTCGTCGAGGACGGCTTGCGGTAGTGCGCCGGCGCTTCCGCTGCGCCCCGTCCATTCGACGAGCCACTCCTCGGCCCCGGCCCGCTCGCGCGCTTCGTCGAAGTCGAGGCTGAAGGAATGCGATTGGAGAACGGGAAGATTGTCGCGCAGCTCGGCGGCGCGGATGCTGTAGTAACGGTATGGCTTGGCCCGCGCGGCTCGATCGAGAAGTCCCTGCGCTTCCGGGCTTTGGGTGTTCTGCGCGAGTTTGCCCTGCCACAACAGCGCGGCGGGGTAAAGGTCGTCGGTCGGGTAGGTGTTGCTCAACACCTGCCAGGCTTCGATCGCGGCGCCAGCCTCGTTCGCGCGGTAGGCGTTGACGCCGGCCGCATGCAGCGCATCGGGCGCGGCGTCGTCGGACGGATAGTTTTCTTGCATCAAGCGGTACATCTCGGCGGCCCGGCTGTATTCGCCGGCGCGCTCGAGCAGGAACCCGGCGCGGATCAGCGCGCCCGGCGCGAGCGCGGCGCTGGGATGCGCGTCGGCGAACCCGGTCAGCGTGGCGACCGCCGCGTCGAGATCGCCGCCGTTCGCCTGCGCAACGGCTTTGTCGATCCACGCCTGGCCCCAGATCGACGAGTTCGGATGATCCCTGATCAGCACGTTGAACTCTCGAATGGCAGCCGGCGTGTTGCCCTCGGCGCGATACGACATCGCAACGTAGTAGTGCGCGTCGGCGTGATCGGCGGTCGCCTGGATGTGCGTCTGGAACGCGGCAATGGCGGCCGTGTACTGCCCTGCGTAATAATCGACCAGGCCGCGCTGAAATGGATCGACCGGCGCACCGTAGTTGACCAGCGCGACGAGTGCCTCGTAGGCTTCGCCGGTGCGCGGATAGGTGTCGATCAAATCGAGAAAGAGGTCGTAGCCCGATAGATCGCCGGAGTCGATCAGCGTCTGGCCGAGCAGCAGCATGACGTGTGCGCGATACGCCGGCACCTGGGCAAAGTCGAGAACGGCCTGGTATTGCTCGATCGCAGAAGGGAAGTCGCCGCTCAGGCGATAGACCAGCGCCAGTTTCTCGTGCTGGCGCGCCGCGATCGACGTGTTGGGCGCGGTGACGATCGCGCGCCGGTAGGCTTCGATCGCGGCATTCGTGTCACCCGCTTGATTGTAAGCGTCGCCGATGCGCTCCTGCACGTAGGATTCAAGGACATCGCCGCGCAGTTCGAGATAGTGGCGGTAAGCATCGACTGCTCCCGTGTGGTTGCCGGATACGTAGCGTGTGTCGCCGAGCAAGAACCAGGCGTCGGCCAGGCGCGAGTGCTGCGGATAACGCTCGATGAACTGGGTCAATGCGTTCTCCGCCGTCAGCCAGTCGCCGCTCCGCAGCGCAGCCTCGCCCAGCCCGAATTGCGCTTCTTGCTGCTCCTCGTCCGATCCGCCGTTCGACAGTACGGCCTGATAGTCGGCAATCGCTGTGTCGTAGTCGCCGTTGTGCATCGCGCGAGCGGCGTCGGTCAGGCGCGTGGCGGGTGGGGGAGTCGGAGTGAAGGTAGGTGTGGGGGTGGGAGTGTTGGTTTGTTGGATCGTTGGATAGTTGGATGGTTGGATGGTTGGATCGTCGATTGTGGTCGGCAAGGCTGAGACGGTTGGCTGCGCAGGGCGTGGATCGGTCGAGCAGGCGGCGATCAGCAAGGCCAGCGCCAGCCACACGATCGCTCCACTGGGGGAAGTGCGTAGAAGTGAAAGGACGCGGTGCAACGGATGCACAACGGATAAGCGGATGGCGCATCGGTGCGGTCTGTATCCGTTTATCCGCTGCTTATTCGTTGCGGCGGTTGGAAGTGCGATGACCCTGAATGCGCGCCTTCGGCGAGTCCATCCACGGGGGGAAGTTGGGTTCATGACATCCTCGGCGGCGTCATTATCCCGGACGATACGCCGGGTGTCAATGCGCGGAACGAACCAGGGATCATTCGACTACCTGACTGGTTGACCACCCGACTACTCGACTACACGACTACATGACTACCAGACTACCCGACCGGCCGATGATACGCCTGCATAACTACCGGACTACTCGACTACTGGACTGCATGACTACTCGACTAACTGATTGACAGATGATCGGGGCTATGTTAGACTTTCCGCCGTTCCCTCCGTTCAGTGGCGTGTCCACCGCTCTCTCGTTTGGCATCAGCTCCCTCGGCTTCGTCGCGGGGTCTTTGAGAGATGCCTCCTACGGCGAGAGCGGTTTTTGTGCAAGGATGTCGATGCCCACGACGATCGAGCGCACCATTGAGTGGCATGACGGTGTGGTGAAGATGATCGACCAGCGCGTTCTGCCGCATCAGGTCGTGATTCAGTCGTACACCGATTACCGTGACGTCGCCGAAGCGATCCGAACGATGGTCATTCGCGGCGCGCCGGCGATCGGCGCGGCGGCGGCGTTCGGCCTGGCCCTGGCAGCGCTGCACAGCCCGGCGCAAGATCGCCTGTCGCTGCTGCGCGATCTGGAGATCGCCGCCGATGTGCTGCGCCAGTCGCGGCCAACGGCGGTCAATCTGTTCTGGGCGATCGAGCGCACGTTGCGCGCGGCGACCGACGAATCGCTGGAGACTTCGCGCGTGGAGGACGTGCGCGAGCGGATCGTGCGCGAGGCGCAGTGCCTGGCCGACGAGGATGTCGAGATCAACCGGCGCATGGCCGAGCACGGCGCGGCGCTCATCTGCGACGGCGACACGATTCTGCATCACTGCAACACCGGCGCGCTGGCCGCCGTCGATTGGGGCACGGCGCTGGGCGCGATACGGATGGCTCACTTGCAGGGCAAGCGCATTCACGTATTGGTCGACGAGACGCGGCCTCGCCTGCAGGGCGCGCGCCTGACTGCCTGGGAGTTGATGCGCTGGGGCGTGCCGATGACGTTGATCGCCGACAACGCCGCCGGGCACTACATGCGCACCGGCAAAGCCAACATCGTGCTCGTCGGGTCGGATCGCACGGCGGCGAACGGCGACGTGGCGAACAAGATCGGCACGTACAAGCTGGCCGTGCTGGCGAAAGAGAACGGCATCCCGTTTTATCCAGTCGTGCCGACCTCGACTATCGATCTCAAGTTGAAGAGCGGCGACGAGATTCCGATCGAGGAGCGCGACGAGCGCGAGGTGACCGAGATCGACGGCGTGCGCATCGCGCCGGTTGGCGTTAAGGTCGGCAATCCCGCCTTCGACGTGACCCCGCATCGCTACGTGACGGGCATCGTCACCGAGAATGGCATCGCCTATCCGCCGTTCGAGTTGAGCCTGCGAAGATTGGTGAAACGTGAAACGTAAAACGTGAAGCGTGATTACGTTTTACGCATTACGTTTGGTGACTCCAACGAAAGTATGTCTGCGAAGTTACCGGTCGTCATTCTGTGTGGCGGTGAAAGCACGCGGATGCGCGGGTCGGGGATGGACGATCGGCCTAAGCCGCTGATCCCGATCGGCGATCGGCCCGTGCTGTGGCACATCATGAAGATATACGCCGCATTCGGCCACACCGACTTCGTGCTGGCGCTCGGCTATCGCGGCGAGATGATCAGGCGCTACTTCCTCGAATACGAGCCGATGAGTCGCGATTTCACGCTGGAGCTGGGCCACGGCCAGCGCATTGAGTATCATGCCGATCATGCGGAGTCGGATTGGCGCGTGACCCTGGCCGACACCGGCGTGAATGTCCAGAAGGGCGCGCGCATCAAAAAGGTCGAACCCTATATCCAGACGGATCGATTCTTTGCGACGTATGGCGATGGCGTAGCCAACATCGACATTCACAGCCTGCTCGCCTTTCACCGCCGGCATGGACGGCTGGCAACGGTGACGGGTGTCCGGCCATTTTCGCAGTTCGGCGTGATGGAGACCGATGGCGACTTCGTGACCGGTTTCCGGGAGAAGCCGCAGGTCGAAGGCTGCGTCAACGGTGGCTTCTTCGTCTTCGAGCGCGGCGTCTTCGATTATCTGGTTGGATCGGACGATTTGGATTTGGAGCAGGAACCGCTTCAGAACCTGGCGCGCGATCGCCAGTTGTGCGTGTATCGGCACGATGGATTCTGGCGCGCGATGGATACTTTCAAGGACGTGCAGGCACTGACGATGATCTGGGAAAGCGGTGAAGCCCCGTGGAAGGTTTGGTAGTTTGATAGTTTGCTGGTTTGATAGTTTGCTGGTTTGATAGTTTGTTCAAAGATAGGCGGTGAGAACGAATTATATGGACACGCGCGTGGCAGAACCAACCAACCAGCTAACGAACCAACCAGCCAACCAACCAACTGGCTATCCACCCGATCCGGCTGAGACCCTGCGCCAGGACATCCTGGAGAAAGTGGCGGAATACTACCGGCTCAAGCAC
>DATBWU010000326.1:0-16944 GCA_036514635.1 Anaerolineae bacterium
TCCATTCTAGGTCGGGGAATCCCCCTGACGGACAGCGGATCCAGTCAGGGACTGGATCCGTTTGGGCGGCACACGCCGCACTTAAAAAACGACGCAGTTCTATCTTAAGCGGATCCAGTCATTGACTGGTCCAACCCTCTCGAATGGCCTATGCTATACGCTTTACGAGTGGAACTCATAACCTGTAGGTTGTTGTTTCGAGTCCACAGAGCGCACACCCATTAGGTTGCCTGAAGCGAGCGAACGAGGAGGCTGGAGAAGGTGCCCAACGTACAGGCTTATCCGTAATCGAGCCGTTCATCATCCGAAATGGGCTGGCGATGTACTCGATTGGGCAGGGCAGACTCCTGTTGCTGATGCCGTACTCTCATGCCTCTGGGCCGCTGCGTGATCACGTTCGATGCGCCGGGCATATATTGCTCGACCCGGCAGAGTGACGTGAACATGTCAATGATACTGGACTGCGCCTAAGAAACGCTGCAAGCCGTCGGGCTTTAGGACGAGATCGATGTGGAGGGCATAGCATTGAGCGGGCTTACTCTTTCTCACAGCCACCCCTTCTCCTCGGCGAGGCGCGCCGCCTCCATCCGATTGTGGACGCCCAGCTTCTGAATGGCCGTGGACAGATGATTCCGTATCGTTCCCTCGGATGGATACAGCCGCGCAGCAATGTCGGCGATGCTCACGCCGTCCAACGCAATCCTCAGCACTTCCCGTTCCCGCCGGGTGAGTGGGTTGTCGCCATCACTCAACGCGGTCAACGCCAGATCCGGATCAACCACTCGCTCGCCAGCCATCGCGCGACGAATCGCCGTAACCAGCTCGGTGGCCGGAGCATCTTTGAGCATGAACCCAACCGCGCCGCTCTCCATCGCCTGGCGAAGATAGCCGCTCCGCCCGAAAGTCGTTAGGATCACGATTCGGCAAGATGGCAGGCGCTCATGCATTGCCTGGGCGGCGCTCAGGCCATCACCGCCGGGCATCTCAATGTCCAGCAGTGCCACATCGGGCCGGGTCTCCAACGCAGTGAAGAGCACTTCATCCCCTCGCTGGGCCTGGGCGATCCGCACGACGAGTTCGACTTGCGTGCGGGAACAAGCATTGATGACATACAAAACAACGCCCCGCAAGCGTTCTGTCGCGGGGCGTTGATCGTTCCGGTCACCGTGCGGCCTAGCCCGCCGCGCCCTCCGTCTGGTCGGTGAGGTAGTTCTCCAGACCCATCTGCGCTCGCTGCTTCTCTGCCCAGTCCACGTGCGCCTCTTCCATCTTGACGATCTTCGTCAACAGATCGGCCGTTGCCTGGTCGTCCACCTCGTACGCCAGTCGGATCGCGGCGTTGTCGGCACGCACGGCGGCGAGCTCGGCGTCCTGGTCGTTGCTCACCATTTCCAGCACGCTCGTGCCGATCTTCATCGGATTGAGTTTGTTGACCACCGGCATGCCTTCCAGGAAGATGATGTGCTGGCTCAGCCACTCGGCGTGGTGCATCTCGTCCATATGCCTGGCCCTCGATGGCTTTGTGAAGATTATCGTAACCCCAGTTGTCGCACATCTCCGAGTGCACCATTTACGACCTTCCCTTACCTAACAGCGCGATAAAAGCCAGCGTCGCCGCCGAGGGACGTGCATCTTTGCGCGCCAGGACAAACAATTGCCGTGCGAACCGCAATTCGGAGATGTCCGGCACATGCAGGAGCCGGTGAGCCAGTTCCAGCTGAATCGCATACTGAGAAACAAACGCCACCCCCAACCCGGCACTGACTGCACGCTTCACAGCCTCGCACCCGGTCATCTCTAGCACCTGCCTAGACACCAAACCCAGTCGCGCCAGGTGGGCTTCGGTGATTTGCCGGGTGGCCGAACCCGCTTCGCGCACGATCAGCGTCTCGTCGGCCAGCACATCCGGTGCGAACGCCCGCTGAAGCGCCAGTGCGTGACCGGCAGGCACAACCAACACAATCTCATCCTCGACAAAGGGCCGCACCTGCAAGCCTGGCGCTTCCGTCGGTGCGCCACTGAAGCCCAGGTCGAACTCGCCAGCTAGCACACGGCGTGTGACGTCGACGCTGTTTGTGATCGCCAGCGTCGTCTCGATACCCGGATACGTCTTTCGAAAGCGAGCCAGCACTTCCGGCAGCAAGTACAGGCCGGGCGTTGTACTGGCTCCCAGCCGCAGATAGCCGCGCCGCAAGCCCTGTAACTCGCCCAAAACGCGATGCACTTCTTCGGTCAGCACCGACACCCGCTGAGCGTAGTCGAGCAGGATACGCCCGGCATCCGTTAACTCAACGCGATTACCGAGACGCTGGAACAGCCGAACGCCCAACTCCGCTTCCAACAGGCGAACGTGCTTGGAAACGGCCGGCTGGCTCATGTTCAGTTCGTCCGCTGTGCGTGAGAAACTCAAGTGCCGCGCGACGGCGCGAAAGACCAAAAGACGAGGAAAATCCATCGCTATAACCAGAAGTTATCAGATTGATAATCGATTGGCTATTGGATTATCGGCCTGTTGCGGGTAGACTGTCAAGCGGAGATTTGGCATGACGGACTACTCGGCCATCAAACTCACCTCCCTCTCTCACGGCGCGGGCTGAGCCTGTAAGATCGGCCCGGCCGATCTGGCGCAGGTTCTGCGCCATCTGCCCCCGTCCACTGACCCTAACCTGCTGAGCGGCTTCGACCACGGCGCAGATGCGGCGGTGTATCGTCTCAGCGACGACCTGGCCGTCGTCCAAACCGTCGACTACATCACCCCCATCGTGGATGATCCATTCGCCTTCGGCGCCATCGCCGCTGCAAATGCCCTGTCCGACATCTACGCGATGGGCGCGCGTCCGGTGCTGGCGCTCAACCTGGTAGGCTATCCGATCAAGACACTCCCGCAAGGGCTACTCGGCGAGATCTTGCGTGGGGGCGCAGCCAAACTCACCGAAGCCGGCGTCGCGCTCGGCGGCGGTCATTCGATCGAAGACCTCGAACCGAAGTATGGATTGGCCGTCACCGGTGTCATCCATCCCGAACGCATCATCACTAACTCCGGCGCACGCCCGGGCGACGCGCTGATTCTCACCAAGCCACTCGGCCTGGGCATCATCACCACCGGCATCGATCGGCAACTGGTCAATGGCGATCTTGTCGAGCGAGTCACAGCGGTGATGACGCAACTCAACCGGGCCGCTTCTGAAGCGATGCTGGCAGTAGGTGTTCACGCCTGTACGGATGTCAGCGGCTTCGGGCTGCTGGGCCATCTGCGCGAGATGGTCGAGGCCAGCCGCGTCGGCGCGAAAGTGTATCTCCCGCAAGTACCTGTCGTACCCGAGGCGTGGACGCTCGTTGCACAAGGCTCGATACCCGATGGATCACGAAACAACCATCGTTACCTGAGCGAGTTCGTGAGGTGGGGACGCAGCATCTCACCACAGGCGCAGATGATTTTGTGCGATGCCCAGACATCTGGCGGGCTGCTGATCGCCGTGCCGCCGAAGCGCGCTGCAAGGCTGTTGAAGGCTCTTCGGCAGGCCGGTGTCGAGTCGGCGGCCGTGATCGGTGAAATCCTCCCGGAGCCGCGGGGGCGCATCCGGGTTGTGAAAGCATAGCGCGGTCTCCTACCGCAACCAGACGGTTGACCACGGATGACACGGATTACACGGATGTTTTGCAGTAATCATCTGTGACATCCGTGGCATCCGTGGTTCGAAATCTTCGCGGTCGTGATAGTTTCGGCGGAGTAATACTATAGGAGCATACATGACTGAAGAGACGAAGCAATATCTGTTCATCGTCAACGACGCCCCCTACGGCAACGAGCGTCCCTACAACGCGCTGCGCCTGGCGCTCAATCTGATCAAGCGGCCGGGCGTGGCGGTGCGCGTCTTCCTCACCGGCGATGGTGTGCTGTGCGCTCGCAAGGGGCAGAAGACGCCCGACGGCTATTACAACATCGAGCGCATGGTCAAGTCGCTGGCCCAACGCGGCGAAGTGGCAACTTGAGGATCGTGCAGCGAGGCTCGCGGGCTCGAGCCTGAACACAAGATCGAAGGTATCGTGGACGGCAGTCTCGACCTGGAGGGATGCTGGACGGTGGAAGCCGATCGGATTCTGGTATTCTAACGGTGACGCATGACGCACGATAGACTGGTTCGCAGTAGACGTTTGCTGGCGATCAGTGCGCATCCCGACGATGCCGAGTTTACCAGCGGCGGCAGCCTGGCACGCTGGGTCGAGGAAGGGTGGCACGTCGATCTGGTGGTGTGCACCGACGGCAGCAAGGGCAGCCAGGACCCGGCGGCAGTGCCGGCCGAGTTAGCGCGTGTGCGCCGCGACGAGCAGCAGGCGGCTGCCATGTTGCTCGGTTTGGAGAAAGTGGTTTGGCTGGGCTATCCTGATGGCGAGCTGTCGAGGGCGGCAGACCTGATCGAGCGGACTCGAATCACAGCAGTGAAGTGAGAGAGGAGAAACATGATGGGCAAGACGATCCTGATTTTGGGCGGCGGCGTCGGGGGACTCATCGCCGCGAACGAACTGCGCCGGCGGTTGCCGGCCGAGCATCGTATCGTGCTGGTCGAGAAGAAGCCTCAGCACGCTTTTGCGCCTTCGTTTCTATGGCTGATGACCGGCGATCGGCGGATCGAGCAGATCGCGTGTGATATCCATCAGCTGGTGCGACCGGGCGTCGAAATAATCCTGGCCGAGGCGCAGGCGATTGACACGGCAAACCGCCGCGTGGAGACGAGCGCGCAGAGTACGGGAAGGTCTGAGACCTACCCCTACGACTATCTCATCATCGCCCTGGGCGCGGAACTGGCGCCCGAAGCGATTCCCGGTTTGGCCGAAGGCGCACACACCTTCTTTACGCTCGACGGCGCGGAGAAATTGCGCGACGCCTTGCGAGACTTTCGCGGCGGGCGTGTGGCCGTCGTCGTGAGTGCGCTGCCCTACAAATGCCCCGGCGCGCCGCACGAGGGTGCGATGCTCATCGCCGACTTCTTCCGGCGGCGTGGCTTGCGCGACAAAGTGGATGTTCACTTGTTCACGCCAGAGCCTCAACCGATGCCGGTTGCCGGCCCGGTGCTGGGTGAGGCGGTGAAGCAGATGCTGACGCAGAAAGGTGTCGCGTTCCACCCGATGCGCAAGTTGGCAGCGGTGAATGTAGCCGCCCGTGATTTGACCTTCGAGGGACAAGAGGCGCCGTTTAAGTATGACCTGCTCGTGGCGATCCCACCGCATCGCGGTCCGCGTGTCGCGCGCGAGGCAGGACTGACCAATGATGCCGGATGGATTCCTGTGGAACGCGCCACGCTGCGGACGAAGCACGAGAACCTGTACGCGCTGGGTGACGTGACGGCCATCCCGATTCCGGGTCGCTGGAAACCGGATGTGCCGTTGATGCTGCCCAAGGCGGGGGTATTTGCGCACGCGCAGGCCGAGGTCGTCGCACAACGCCTTGTCGCCGAGATCGGGGGCGCAAGTGCGCAGGGTGAGTTTCCGGGTGTGGGCTACTGTATGTTGGAAGCGGGCGAGAGCCTGGCCGGATTCGCGTTCGGCAACTTCTTTGCCGAACCCTCGCCCAAGATTGCAGTGCGGCAGATGGGACGCACGTGGCACCTGGGCAAGGTGCTGTTCGAGAAATGGTGGCTGGCACCCTATGGGCCAAAGCGTGAGGCGCTACGACTGGCCTTGAGGCTCGGCGGGAGGGGATTGGGCATTCCGATCATTGTTTGAACTGAAGCATTGCCAAGTTGAGGGGGGACTATGTTCATTAAGCCATTTGTGGACGAAGGGCTGGGCAACTCATCCTACCTGGTCGGCTCGGAGGAAACCGGATTGGCCGCAGTGATCGACCCACAGCGCGATGGGGATCAGTATGTCCAGGTAGCCGATGGATTGGGCTTCCGTCTGAAGTATGCGCTGGATACACATTTGCACGCCGACTTCATCTCCGGCGTCCGCGAACTGGCTGCACAAGTCGATCTGCAGATTGGCGCCAGCGCCGAGGCGGAACTTGGATTCGATCATCTGCCGCTGCGCGACGGCGATACATTGGCGCTGGGCGAACTCACCGTCGCGGTTCTGGCGACGCCCGGCCATTCCCCGGAGCACATTGGCTTCACCGTCACTGAGCCAAAGCGCACTTCACCGGCAGCCATCTTTACTGGCGGCGCACTGATCGTCGGCGGCGCGGCGCGCACCGATTTGCTCGGTCATGATCTGACGGTTCCACTCGCCCGCCAGCTCTACCACACCTTCCACCACAAGTTGCTCGCCTTGCCCGACTCAGTGAGCGTATACCCGACGCACGGGGCCGGGTCGTTCTGCATCGCGCCGACTTCTCTCGATCGTGTGACGACGATTGGCCGTGAGCGCGCCACCAACCGGCTGGCGCAGGCGCGTAGCGAGGAGGAATTCGTCGCGCTGGCTTTGGACGGACTACCTTCGTATCCTGTCTACTTCAAAGAGCTGCGGGCGGTCAACCGGCGCGGGCCGAAGGTGCTCGGCGGACTGCCGGAGTTGAAGCCACTGTCGCCTGTGGCTGTTCACGAGTGGTTGGGACAGGGCGGCGCGGTGCTGGATGTGCGACCGGCGCGCGAATTTGCCGAGGGGCATGTCCCCAACGCGTATGGTATTGCTCTGGATACGCCGCTCATCACCTGGGCCGGCTGGCTGATCCCGTTCGGCGCGCCGCTGGTTCTGGTGGCGAACAGCCGGGCTGATTGTGACGAGGCGGTGCGTCAACTGATCCGCATCGGCTACGACGATCTGCGCGGTTATCTGGAGGGCGGCATAGCTGCCTGGGAAGCAGCTGACTTGCCAGTGACGCGTATCCGAAGAATCCCTGTGGCTGAGCTGCGCGATCGATTGAATAGCGGCGACGCGCCCCTCGTGCTCGATGTGCGGCAAGACGACGAGTGGACGGCCGGGCACATCCCCGGCGCGATCCACATCGAGGACGGCCGCTTGCCTTACGAAGACCTGCCTTTGCCGGCTGACCGCCCCATTGTCGTCCACTGCCAGCATCGCGATCGCTCGACGGCCGGCCTCGCCGTCCTGGCGCGGCGCGGCTATCGCGACCTGACGCTGCTTGACGGCGGCTTTGCGGCCTGGCACGATGCCGGCTTCGAAGTGGAGCAGGGATTGCGATGATGAATGGCGTAACGCGCCAGGAGACGGGGACAGTTGTCCTCGGCCTGCGCGCTAACTGGCAGCAGTTCACGCTGCTCGTCGTCGTCAACGCCTTCGTCGGGGCGATGGTCGGGCTGGAGCGCACGGTCGTGCCGCTCATCGCCGAGTCGGATTTCGGGCTGGCGTCCAAATCGATCGCGTTGTCCTTTCTGATCAGTTTCGGCATCGTGAAAGCCCTGGCGAACCTGTTGGCCGGGCGATTATCTGATCGGCTCGGGCGCAAGCGGATTCTGGTCGCAGGCTGGCTGATTGGGTTGCCCGTGCCATTGCTGATCATCGCTGCGCCGAGTTGGGGTTGGATCGTCTTCGCCAACGTCCTGCTCGGCGTCAACCAAGGGCTGTGCTGGTCGACGACGGTGATCATGAAGATCGACCTGGTCGGGCCGAAGCAGCGCGGGCTGGCGATGGGGCTGAATGAGTTCGCCGGTTACGTGGCCGTCTCACTTTCGGCTCTGCTCACCGGTTATCTGGCCGCAACGTATGGCTTGCGACCTGCGCCGTTCATCCCCGGCATCGCATTCGCAATTCTCGGTCTGTTGCTGTCCGCTCTTTTCGTCCAGGAAACGCATAGCCACGCGCGCCACGAAGCCCAGAACCAACCCCGCCGAGCGGGGCGCAAGCAGCCAGCCAACGAACAAACAAACCCACTCTCCTTCGCCGAAATCCTCCTCCTCACCAGTTGGAAAGACCGGGCGCTATTCGCCGCCAGCCAGGCCGGGATGGTCAACAACCTCAACGACGGGATGGTGTGGGGCTTGCTGCCACTCTTCCTGTCAGGTAAAGGACTGCCCATCGATCAGGTCGGTATCATCGCCGCCGCCTATCCCGGCGTGTGGGGCTTGAGCCAGCTCATCACCGGCGCACTGAGTGACCGGTGGGGACGCAAGCCGCTGATCACCGTCGGGATGTGGGTGCAGGCGATCGGGATCGGCTTGTTCGTCGTCGGCCAAGGTTTCGGGGCGTGGTTAGGCGGTGCGGTCTTGCTCGGCATTGGCACGGCGCTGGTGTACCCGACGCTGCTGGCGGCCGTCTCCGACGTGGCGCACCCGGAGTGGCGTGCATCTGCAGTTGGCGTGTACCGTTTGTGGCGCGATGGGGGCTACGCGATCGGCGCGCTGCTGGCCGGTCTGCTCGCCGACTCGCTCGGCATTCCGTTCGCTATCGCCGTCATCGGCGGCCTGACGTTTCTGTCGGGTGTGGTCGTTGCCGGCGTGATGTATGAGACGCTACCTGCACGACGGAAGTAAGCACCTGTTCTCGAAGTCGATACGCCTGGAGAAGGTGAATATGCCTGCGACACTGGATGACTTGCTCAAGCTGGAAGGTGTGACGGCCGCATTTGAGTACACCGCTGACGGGCAGTGTACCGAGTACCGGGTCAGCAATCCTTCGCCCGAAATGGCGGAGCTGATCGCGCGGTATTGCGCGCTGGTCACGATGACGTTCAACACATTGGCCAGCGCGTTCACGACATTGAGCGAGGCGAACTGGGTGCCGCAGCGCGCCTGGGTGTATGTCGGCGGCGATCACACGGTCGTCGTCGGCAATGGCGGCTACCGGGGCGTGTTCGTGGAGACGGCCAGGGCCGACGTGAAGCGACTCTTGGAGATTCTGGGCCAGCCTTAGCGCGTTGCAGGTACGCTCAATCGTGTTGCACTCCTTCACCCATCTGGCCGAGGGCAGCGCCTCGCCCCAGTTCGCGGAAGCGTTTCTACAGAGTGCGGCCTTGCGCTTGCGCAACACCGGCTACCAGGTGGCGCTGACGCCTTTCGGTTGGGTGTGTGAATGGGAACTGTCCATCTACGGAGAGAGCCTGGCCAAGGTGTTCAAGTCATTGTGATAGGCCATTGCCATACCGTTGATCGATCCGTGGGATCAGATTGCTCCTCAATACGATGCCTGGTATGCCACGCCTTTAGGCGCATTTGCACGGGAGGTGGAAATCGCGGCGCTGGATGCGCTCGGCGGCCAATTGACGGGCAGGCGAGGGCTGGAAGTCGGGTGCGGCACGGGGCAGTTCGGTAAGGCCTTCGCGCAAGGCGGCGTGCGCATGGTCGGTGTCGATCGTTCTGCCGCGATGCTCAAGGAAGCCGCGCGTCACGTGAGCGAGACGCTGACTCTCTGTCGTGCCGATGGAGAACGTCTCCCGTTTCCGCGCAGCTCTTTCGACTTGGTCGCTGCCTGACGGTGCTGGAATTCGCGCGCGACCCGCAGGCGATGTTGGCCGAGGCATGGCGCGTGTTGCGCCCCGGCGGAAAGCTGATCGTGGGCGTCCTGAATGCTTGGAGCCTGTGGGCGATCGCGCGCCGTCTGCGACGAGACGAGTCGCCGTACACGCACGCTCACTTCTTTCAACCACCGGAACTCCTGCGCTTGCTGTCCGCGATAGCCGGTGGGCCGGTGACGTGGCGCGCCGAGCGTGTCGGCGCGAGGTGGCTGCCGATGTTCGGCGCGTTTCTGGCGGCAGGGGTAAACAAGCCGTGGGATGCTCGGCGGGCGATCTTGAGGACTTGAAAGAGGATCGATGATTCCTGACTCACTGCCGATTCTGAGCCACAAGCTCTATGCAGCGCCGACCGTCTTCACGCCGGAAAATCTGTTGCGAGAAGCGAGGAGGCAAAAGTCGATTCGAGAAGGCAGCGTCCCGGCAGTGTGCGTGCTCGACCCAGATGGGGACATTGTCCAGCATCTGGTCAACACCGGGCAGGCGCGCCCGAATGCGCATTGGGCATGCTACCACACTAAGTTGTATGACTTCAGCCATGCCGGCATCAAATATGGTATGGGTGCGTTTCATTTGAGTTGAAAGTCAGGCTTCTCTCTGGTAAAGTGAGTTTTCCCAAACCACTTCAGGAGAGAAACCATGACTTCCAACTCACAAGAGATTATACAGGATGTTCGCGCGCAATTTGAGCACCTGTTGGATTTCGTTACTGGCGAACAAGCACGCACCGCTACAGCCGATCACATTGAGCGCGGTTTGTTCAAACTGGTCTTGAGCCTTGGGGCGAAACTGCTGCACCTGTTTTTCGTCATGCGTTCTCAGGCTTGTTCTCGGCAGTCCCTTCAGACTGCAGCGGGGCAGACGTTGCCGCACCATCGCGACACACCCCGCGCGTACTTCTCGATCTTTGGCAAGTTATCCTTTGAACGGCCGTACTTTTACCGGCAAGGGATTGGCCAGCAAATCCCGCTGGACGCTGAGTTGAGCCTGAGTGAAGACTGTTACTCGGACTTGCTACGGGAAGTGTCTGAATACCTTGGGGGTTACACCGTGTATGGTAAAACCGCCGATATTCTGGAACGGTTGCTGGGGCTCAACCTGTCGACTCGGGCGCTTCAGCAGAACATGGCCCAAGACGCCGCCGAGGTCGAAGCTTCCTACGCCCAAAAGCCACCACCGTCTCCGATGAACGAAGCGGAGAGCCTGGTCATTCAAGCCGATGGCAAAGGGGTGCCGATGGTGCTGGACACCCCGACTGAGCCCCAGCTGCGCTTGGGGAAGGGCGAAAAGCGCGGGCGCAAGAAAGAAGCGGTCGTGACCACCGTTTACACGATTGCGGCTGCGCCGCGTACGCCCGAAGAGGTGGTGGCCAGTTTCTTTGACCCCAGCCCGCGCGCGCAGTCACCCGCAACCGCTTCGCCACGTTCAAAACCGCACCCCAAGCATATCTGGGCCACTTTGGACGGCAAAGATGCGGCTCTGTCTCGTCTGTCACAGCAAGTGATGTTGCGCCAGGGAGAACACATCCAGCACAAAGTCGCCCTGTGCGATGGCTGTGAAGCCTTACAATCGCGCATCGCCACCCAATTCTCGGACTTTGCCCAGGTCTTGGATTTCATCCATGCCGACGAGTACCTGTGGGATGTGGCCAACAGCTTGCTGGGTGAAACCAGTGAGCAACGGCTGGACTGGGTGTCCAGCCGCGCGCTTCAAATCCTGTCCGGTCAAACCCCACACGTGATTGCAGACTTTCGCCGCCTCGCAGAAGACACCCACACCACCGCCACGCAACGCAAGCAACTCACCACAACCGCCAACTACTTCGAGCGCAATTTGCCCTACATCGACTACCCAACGTATCTGTCCAACGGCTGGCCGATTGCCTCCGGTGTCATCGAAGGCGCTTGTCGCCATTTTGTTAAGGATCGTTGCGAACTATCCGGGATGCGCTGGAATCAGACCGGCGCTGAAAACTTGCTCCGCCTCCGGGCCGTAGCCGAAAACGGAGATTGGGATGCTTACCATTCCTACCGCAAACGACAACGACACATCCGCTTGTATGGACGATCCGTTCCTAATCCGCAAGCCATTGAAATCCAGATCATGAATACATCGCCAACAGTTCGTGAACAGGTTATCACAGATAGCCAGACGAAGTACCACCAACTACCATTGGCTGCCTGACCAGTTCTCAACTCAAATGAAACGCACCCGTTTCATATTCTCGCCGACCTGAGCCGGGCGGTGCTGCGGGCGGTGGCCAAAGTGCGCAAGGACTTGGCGGCACGCCAGCCCAAACTGCCCCGCGGCCGGCCCACCCGGCAGACGCGCCCACTCCTCCGGCAGCGCCAGCGCCTCCAGCAGCAGATCGCTGACCTGTTCACCCATCGCTACTTGTTTGTCCAGCACCACCTCAGCCCCAGTGAGCGCGAGATTCTCCAGCGCATTACGCGCGGGTTGCCTCACCTGCGCGCCCTGCGCGAGATCATGGACGAAGTCTATCGGCTCTTCGACCGGCGCTGCCGCACGCACACCGCCCTGGCGAAGTTGGCCCGCCTACGCCAGCGCGTGCAACGCTTCTCCCAGATCGGCCAAACCTTGAAAGCACTGTTCTCGGCCAATGTCGAGAAGGCTCTGACGTTTCTTGACGACCGTTTGCTCCCGGCTACCTCCAATGCCGTGGAGCGCGGCAATCGGCGTTACCGCAAGATGCAGAAAACCATCTACAGCGTGCGTACTCACGCCCATATCGTCGGTCGCATCGCCCTGGATATGCTGCGTGAGGCTTTCGCTCAAGCCCGGACGGCCACCCTGCAAGTGCTGCACCAAGCCAGAGCCGCCCCAGCTCTGCCCTATGGCCGGTAACGATGCTACAGTCTCTGTTTTTCAGGGTTTTTCGGCCTTTGTCGGCGACGCTCGGTACCATCAATGATGTAATCACGTCGCGTGCCGGTGTGGCGTTCAGCAGCGGCGAACTGACGCCCATCCCGTTCCGGCTTGACCCCGAGAGTCGTGAGAGCCTCCAGGAGTACCGGCAACAGGCGATGGAGCCACTGGTTCGCGCCCGATTGACTCAGGCCACATAACTCGCCCAGCACAACTTGCACCGGATATGTCTTTTGATGAACCAAGATGAAGAGCAATTTCTGTTCGGCGGTCTTCAACCTGCCCTGCCGCCCGCCACCGATCCGGCGCTGGCGCGTCCGTCCGCTCACAGTTTTCTCTGGCGCATATCGCTTCCGATAGGCTTTCTGAAACGCCGGCAAGAGAACCTTGAACTCTTTGAGCGTTAATCCCGTCAGGGCCAGAAACTTGCGACGATCTCGCTTCAACTTCGTGTAGTCGAGCATTCATACAGTTTACTCTATTTCTAATAACGTCTAGTGGACTGAGTGGCCGGCGGTCGCGTTGGCGCTGCGACATTCACCGCCGGAGAAGACGGTGTGGCGATCAGCGCGAGGGCGATGGCGACTATGATCAGGCCGGCGCCAATCCACACCGTTGAGCCGGCGTTGCGATTCGTCTTTTGAGATTTGCGCGCCATTCAATGTCCTTTCGGATGAGATTTGACTTAGGGCGTCACCGGTTCGGTGTTGGTCGGCGGGCCGAACTGGCTGTAGTAACCGTCGATGTAAGTGCGAATCTCGGCCAGTGACTTGCCCTCTTGCGTCAGTCGCATCGTGTCACGCACGCTGTCGACGCAGATGCTTCAGCCCAAACCCATTTCGTCCCAGATGATCGTGCCGTCGGCGCGCACCTCCTGAACGAAACAATCCTTCACGCTGGTGTGCGGCGCTTCGCCACTATGCCCCTGTCCGCAACCGCAGTAGCACGGAATCTTGGTCAGCGTCTCCTGATTGGCGAGCGCGAACTGATACGCCTCGCGCACTGTGGCGGGCGCACTCTGCATCTTCTGCGGCAGAGACGACGCCGGGGCGAGTTTCAACTCTGTCCCGGACGAACCTGTGCTGCACGCGCCGATTGACAGTGCCAACACAGACACCAGCAACACAAACCAGGATACTCGTTTCATCGAATCTCTCCTGGTATTGAGAGAGTACCCCAGCAGCCGCAACGCATTCAACACCACGACAATCGTGCTGCCTTCATGGAAGACGATGGCGATGCCAATGCCGGCCAGGCCGAACAGCGACGCGACGATCAGCAGGCCGATGACGCCCAGCGAGATGACCAGATTCTGCGCGATGATGCGGCGTACGGCTCGACCCAGTCCCACCGCGAATGGTAACTTCGACAAGTCGTCACCCATCAGTGCCACGTCCGCTGTTTCGAGCGCCACATCGGTGCCTGCGCCGCCCATCGCAATCCCGACGGTCGCATTCGCCAGCGCGGGCGCGTCGTTCACGCCGTCCCCGACCATCGCCACATGATCAAATGTCTTGTCCAGCTCGCGGATGGCCGTCACTTTATCTTCCGGCATCAGGTCGGCGCGGAAGTCGGTCAGGCCAACCTGCCTGGCAATTGCCGATGCAATGCGTGCGTTGTCGCCGGTGAGCATGATGGTGCGCTCGACGCCAATTCTTTTGAGCGCCTCCATGGTGGGTCGAGCGTCTGGGCGCACGGTGTCGGCCACAGCGATAAGGCCCGCCAGTTGCCCACGTCGCGCGACGAGCATGATGGTCTTACCTTCGGCCTGTAGACGCTCCATCGATCCGGCGGCCTCAGATGAGACAACAACTCCTGCCTCGTCCATGAGCTGGCGATTGCCGATGAGAATCGCCTCGTTATCTACACTCGCACGCAAGCCCCGGGCCGTGAGCGACTCGACGTTGCCCACTTCAGGCAGAGCCAATCCCCTCGCTTCTGCTGCGCGCACCACGGCCTGTGCCAGCGGATGAGCGGAGCGGTTCTCTACCGCCGCCGCCAGTGCGAGCAAAGGGTCCGTGGATCGTGATTGGGGATCGCCTCCGCCGGTCACCAGCCATGGATTGCTGACCACTACATCGGTTACTTCCGGTCGCCCGTGTGTGATCGTGCCGGTCTTGTCGAAGGCAATCGCTTTCAAGCGACCGAGGTTTTCCAGGTGCGCACCGCCTTTGACCAGCACACCGTTGCGGGCCGCCTGTGCGACACCGGCCAGGATCGCGGCCGGCGTGCCGAGCGCCAGGGCGCATGGCGAGGCGGCAACGAGCAGTGTCATCGCCCGCAGGAACGACGCCTGAAACGGCACACCCAACAGCGGCGGCACGGCGATCAGCAGCGCGTCGACGATCAGCACCGCCGGCACGAAGACGTGCTCGAACCGCTCGGTCAGTTGCTGCGTCGGGGATTTTTGCGTCTGCGCTTCCTCGACCATCTTCATCACCCGCGCCAGCGTGCTGTCGCGCGCCAGCCGCGCCACACGCACCTCCAGCGCGCCCTCGCCGTTGATGGAGCCGGCGAACACTTTGTCGCCGGGTGCTTTGTCGACCGGCACCGATTCACCCGTGACTGGCGACTGATCGACGCCCGACTGCCCGGCGATGACGTCGCCATCGACCGGTACGCGGACACCCGGCCGAACGATCACCACGTCGTCGAGCTGCAACTGATCGACGGGGAGCCCGACTTCGGCGCCGTTGCGTTTGACCAGCGCCGTCTTGGGCGCGAGATCGGCCAGCGCGCGGATCGCTGCGCGGGCGCGGTCGAGCGCGCGTTCTTCCAGTGCATGGCCCAGGCTGAACAGAAACAGCAGCAGCGCGCCTTCGGCGAACTCGCCTAGCAGCGCCGCGCCGATCGCGGCCATCACCATCAACAGGTCGGTGTCGAAGTGTCGCTCGCGCAGTGCGTGCCACGCGTGATGCGCGATGTCCCAGCCGCCGAAGACGTACGCGACAAGATAGAGGGCGACACTGACGGCTGTCGGAAAGCCGAGGAAGGATTCGCCGACCCAGCCGACGGTCAGCAACAGTCCCGACGTCAGGCTGAAGATCAGTTCGCGGTTTTCCCGATACCAACTCCGCAGACCTTCGGCGGGGATGGTGTAGCCGAGCGAGCGCACACGCATCTCGATCTCGCTGCCACCGATCTTCCGAGTGTCAAACTCGACGCGCATCTTCTGCGCCGCGTAGTTGACATTCGCCGCGAGCACGCCCTCCATCCGCCCGACGCTGTGCTCGATCACGCGAGCGCAGTCCGAGCAGTCCATGCCTTCGACCTCGAGCACCAGGTGATGGTAGCGATTAGCGATGCCCGCGCCGGCGCGCTCGGCCAGCCGCTTGACTTCGGTGAGCGAGAGAGCGTCGGGGTCGTAGTGCAGGCACAGGCGTAGGGGCGACTTGTCGCGCTCCAGGTGCGCGCGGGTGATGCCCTTACGATTCTGCACGGCCGATTCCAGCCGTTCGAGGCAGGCATCCCGTTCGTCTTCGATGCCGGGCAGCAGTAATGGAATCTCAAGTTCGATGGTTCTTTCAGTCATACTCAACTTCTTGAATGGATTTTGATCAGGTGTGTCGCCTCAGTGCGCAGCATGCGCTTCGGCGGCAATCAACACGCGACTACCTTCCAGTTCCACCACGGGTGGAGAGGAACGACCGCGTAATCAGTCGTGGAGAATGGGTGGACGAACGGATGGTGGAAGGAACCGCAGGATGGCAAGGGGAATGATACCAGCTAACGCGATGACCAAGGTCAACGAGCCGACCAATGAGACAGCGTGAATCACTACGAAGGCAGAGTGGAGAATCGAGGATGCAAGTTGTTCACCTGGCGCAGCCGTGCTGCCGCAGCCCGCGCCGCAAGTGGCATCGGCGACAAAGTGGCCGACAAGGCCCAACAGAACCAAGATGAGACAGGGCGCGATGGCAGCGCGTTTGAACCTATCCATGTCTCACGTGATCTAGCCCGCGCTGAAATAACTCGGCGATAGGGTCGTCGTCGAGGCAGTAGAATACCTGCCGTCCCGCCTTACGCGCTCGCACCAGCCGCATCTGCCGCAGCCCGCGCATGTGGTGCGACACGGCTGATTCGCTGATGCCGACGACTTCAGCCAGCGCGCTGACATTCATCTCGCAATCGGCTAGCGCAGCGATCAGGCGTACCCGGCTGGTATCGCTGAGCGCGCGGAACAGTTCGGCCACCTGGGCGGCGGTGCGTTCATCGAGGGTGGATTCTTTGCGAGAGGGCGAGCGCGGCATACTATCCAATATCTGAGCAGATATTCAGATATGCGTCAATGTACTACAGCGTAGTGGCGCTGTCAAGCATGAGATATTGGTGATTGCACACATTTCTGTTGCTCGCCGCCCGCGTCCCCGCAGACGGCGAGCGAGGAGCGGGCCAGGAGTACTTGTGGGTAATTACCAGTGAGATAGCATCGTTTCGTCCCAAAGAATCTGCACCAAGTCATGTGTCACTCCCGATACCGAAGCCGTTAGCGTGTACCTGATGCCAAGTTGCTAAGCCTAAATTTCGCACCTTAAGAACCGAATACCGAGGGTGATGCAAAGAAGCACCCTGCGGGGTACGATGCGAGTTGACCCAAACCGCTCATCACCGGAGAGTGCCTGATGCCTATTGTCCCACGACCGCGCTGGCGT
>DATBWU010000327.1:0-5460 GCA_036514635.1 Anaerolineae bacterium
CCCAGCCGGTCTCGGCCAGCCGGCGCAGCAGGTAAGCGGCGTAATCCTGCTCGGTCAACTGGCCGGTGATGGAATCGTGCGACGCTTCGTCGTTCTCCGCCATGTCGGCCGCAATGTCGGTCTCGGCATCGACGCCGCGCAGGTAATCGACGATGTCAGCGAGGACGACTTCGCGGCTCAAGCCGGTGCGGTTGAACTCGGCCAGCCCGTACAGCCGCAGCAGGATCGCCATGTAGTGGCGCTGCAGGGTTGTGTAGCCCTGTGTGCTGAACAGGTTGAAGAGGTTGGTGGGCAGAACGTCAAATGGATTCGGCGTCGCGGCCATCGTTGCCCCATACTAAGATGTCTGCCGGCTCGCAATTCAGGGCTTCACACACGCGGGCCAACGCATCGAGATCGACATGGCGCGCCTGCCCGGCATCGAGGCGGTAGAGCAGGTCTTTGGGCACGCTGGCGCGGGCGGCCAGCGCGCGGATCGACAACCGCTCGCCGGTGGCGGCTTGCTGCTTGCCAAGGAGGACAGTGATTCGACCAGAAGTGGTGAGTTTGCCCATATAGAACACCGGTTCTAAACTTGTCGCAGTGTACAACGAAATGACCGACTTGTCAATACGTTTGGCCTGATTTTTAAGACAATTGACTCACCACCAAACCTGTAGGCACGCCATTCGTTTTCGCGCAAAATCTGCGCCGAATAGACCGGTTGCCTATGCTCAACGACACCGCGAAAAGAAAAAGCCCTGATTTCTCAGGACTTGTGAGCGTGACTGCCATCGATCTACCGGCGGTCGGTCATTCTCCAATAGATCGCCGTGATGCGATCCTGCCCCGGTAGCTGGTCACCGAGTCCGATGTGCAGCCGCGCCGCTGCATACTGCCGAGGTAGTAGTCGATGAGCATGTTGAGACTGGTTCGGGCACAGGAAGACAACCCCTTCAGGTACGTTCCTTGTCACAGAGGCGACGGCGGGACTTGAACCCGCGCATGAGGGTTTTGCAGGACTCAACTACAGTGCTTTTGTCCCCTCAGTCGCTTTCATGGCGATTACAACTAAGTTTCGGCAGATTTTTCGATTCGCCTGCGGGTAATCCCCTGAGTCGTCCTCCAAGGTGCCAGTCAATGAGATAATGCAGTGCTTGCCCGTCCGTATCCGGGTCTTGGGCGCACACGATGATGCCAGCATGATCTGGCGTATGGTTGTGGATGACAATGAACTCGCGACGATTCAGCGTAATCACCGCGCGTCGTTCACGAATTGCGAAGGCCAGCACCTCCTCGTCCGAAATAGCCTGATTCGCATTGCCCGCTTCAGTCACCGTCAAGACATCGTGTCCCAGACCACGTAAAGCGCGCACCACCTGTAGCGGAAAGTTCTCATTCGCATACAAACGCGCCACCGGTCAGGCCTCCTGATTCTGGCGGATTGCCTCTTCCATTTCATCGGGATGAGCATCGGCATACGCCCAGGCATTGACCAGATCGGCAGCCCGCAGAGTTGGGAAGTTCTCCAGAATCCGTGCCTCACTCCATCCCACACGCCGGTAGCCCTCCAGGACCCATACTGGAATACGAGTCCGCACAATGCAGGCCTCTCCGCCGGCAACGCCGGGTCTTTTTTCAATGCCAGGCCAGGTATTGGTCAGGTCAAGCGTCAAGACCTTGATGGCTTGTGCCTTTTCGGCCGCAGAAAGCGACCGCAGTTGTTGTTCCAGTTCTTGGAGCGTCATCAGACCTCCTTGCACACCTATCAATCGGGTAAATCGTCAACAACCCATCGACGAAGCGCTGCCGTTCATCTTCGCTCAGCTTTCATCACTCACCTTACGCAAGAGACCATTTCACCGCCGAGAACGCAGAGGGCGCGGAGCGGATTTCCAAGCAAATCTCTGCGTTCTCCGCGCACTCTGCGGTAAAGTCCTGCCCAACTGCGTAAGGTGAGCGGATAATAAAATCGCCTGCGGCCGATTCCCATGTGAACGACGATGCTGTACAGATCGTCCACCGCCGAGACGTGGAGTACCTTTACGCGATCGCCCGACCGCAACGGACCACGCTCCTGGTATTCGGACACAGCCGCCTCGAAGGGGAAAGCCAGGCTTTCCTCAAAATACGCCTCCCAGGTATGCAACGCGGCCATCACGTCATCATGCTTCACTCCAGCCAGCACCGTTTGGATGCGCCGGCCCTCCTCTCCCAAGTGTGACCAGCCATGTTGCTCAGAAAGCTCGTGTGCGACCCGCGCCACGTCCTCCACGTTATCGCGCGGCTCACCCGGCTCGATGTCCGAGGCATACAGGTCCATCGCCTGCCAATTCAGTCCATCTTCCTCACAGCGGTCAACCAGATCGAGATCCATCGCGTTCAACGTCTCGCCGTCCCACTCAATCCTGACCAGTACCTCGCCATCGTCCGCCCGATCGAGGTACACGATGCGCCCCTGCCAGCCGCCAATGTCGATGTCGAAATCGGGATCACGCACGCCCGGCTGGCGGCATGCTCCCCTGAACCTACCTGTCTTGACTTCGCGGGCCGGGTCGCGGGTGACGCCGGGCGGGCAGCCGCATCCTTCATGCCCGGCAGGTGGGGAATCAGTCCTTTCTGATACGCTGCTTCCCGAATCGCGCGCGGTGTGGAGCGGGCGTCGACGAGGAAGCCATCCACCTGAATCAGCCACGCCAGCGGATTCGCGTTGAGCTGGCTGGGCAGGCACCAGCGCGGGTCCATCTGCACCATGTCGAACAGGGTCTCGGATGAGATTGGCCTTGTTGGCGGCGCTGCTCTTGATGTCGTCCGGTGTTCCATTGTACCGCCCAATCTGCCGCACGATCGATCGAGGGCACGCAAATGACAAGAGAGCTGGTGATTATATACATCCGCGCTATCCCGTCGTCACCGTCGGCGACGATGAATCGATCACCGCTGATCTGATAGGTCATCTCCCAGCCAATCGCAAAGGTCCCCGCTGACTCTGTGATGTGACCGGTCGCGGGTCGCCGTCACGCGCCAGACACAGCGCCAGATGATCGCTCGGATCAAGCAGCTAGGCATCACCGGTTTCTGTCGAAAAGAAGACAAGTGGGCCAAGCATCACGACGCGCGCATCGCGTTCGGCGGCGCGGCGCACGATGTATTCCACCTCGCGCTCGATGTTGATCTGTTCACGCGACAACTGTTGCTTGCACGTTGTCACCTGGCACATCACAATCGCCGCAGCTGCGCCTGTAGCGCGGGCCGCCGCTTGTACTTTTCGGTTGTCCTCTTCAAATACGCACGCCATTCATCGACTTGCCTCAACTGCGCGTATGCCTTCTTCGCCCGCTTCAGCCACTCGGCAGCGATGGGGTAGTTCTTGCTGTTGGCTTCGGTCATCAGCCGCTCAGCATGTTTGATGCTCACCCGAGCGACCCAGTCCGGCCGATGGGGAAGCACTCCATCGGCCACGGTCTCGACAACGGTGTACCAGACATCGCGTCCTTCCGCCACCTTGATGGCTTCATCCCACTCTTGCTCGAACAAGTGGACTTCGGCCATTACGTGCTTGTCGTGCGACTTGCGCAACGCAGACATCACGTCGGGGCGCAGTTTCTTCCAGCCGGCCTCTGCCAGGCGTTTGATGGTCTTGTAGATTTCAAGTGAGGGGTTTTCGGGGAAGGCTGCCAGCCACGCTCGCAGCGCCTCTTTCGTCCGTCCCTGCGCTTCTTCCACAGGCCCTAGCCATTCACCCAGCTCCGCCTTCGACCCTTTCAGCTTCAGGCCGCGCTCACCGATGTCCAGCGCCTCGGCGATGTGTTTCAGCGCCCGCAGTTTTTCGGCCAACTGCTGGGCTTCGTCAGCCGTAACCAGATGTTTCTTCGCGTACTTCATCGCCCCGGGCACGCGATCGAGGTCGCACAGTTTGAGCGCGTAACGCAGGTGGCGCTTGGCTTTCTGGCACAAGGCCAGATACTCATCGGTGCGGCCTTGTCGTTCCAGTACGTTGAGTTTCGCCTCGGTCAGGTCACTCACCCAGGACAGCGGCCGGCTCCAATCGTGATGCTCGTAAACCTCTTCTTCGCTCCAGCCATAGTCTTCAATCGCCTCATCAATCCACTCATCGTCGAACTCACTCTCGCGAGCCATGCGTCGTTTAGCCGCTGCATCGGTAGGTGCTGCGTCCCAGCCATACTGAGCAGCCTGAATGGCGAGATAGAGATTGCCCTCCATGCCATAGTCACTGGCGTAGCGCTCGAGGTGGGTTAGCCGGCCCACCAGCTTCTCGCGCTCGACCGTGGTCAGGTCCATGCTCAAAATGACTTCGGCCAGCGGCTGGCCCAGCTCGCCGACAAAGCCTCCCAGCTCACCGTTGGAGTCGTCGATAAACTCGATGCCGTGGCAAGCTTCCTCCAACAGAGTGAGCAGGATCGTGAGTGCGGTGTCGGGGTCACCCGCCTCGAGGAACTTCATAGCCGTCGCCCGCACTCCGTCCAGTTCTTTGACCAGGCTACCGACGTGCCAGTACGCCTCCGAGGCACGCATCCCATCCAGGCTATGCAGGATGCCGATGATTTGACGGCGATACACTTCGGCATCTACTCGTTTCTTGCGTTTCCGTGGGGTCTTGCCCTTTGGACCGGGCACAGAGATGGCCGCCTCGATCCAATCGTACAGATCAGGTTTGTCGCGCAGGAGTTTGATCGTGAGCGCAAGAAGATCGTCTCGGCTAAGATCGGACAATAGGTCTGCCGGGTCTTGGCGGATGGCAAAGCGCTTGGGATGGTGAAGATAGGCGAGCAGCAGCGCAACGATGTGCTTGCAATAGCCACCATACTCATAGGGACAGGTGCAGTCTGCCTCGCGGATGCCGGCTTCGTCTAGCGTCACGCGGACGCGGTAGTATGGCGCAGAGGTACCCTCGCAATCGCCACTGAGCGTATTGCCCTGGAGGCTGCCATTGGAGATGGCGTCATCTTCATACAGCGCTTTCCCGCGCTGAAAGCTCTGCGGGTCAGCGCCAGCGCGGATCATGGACTCGGTAAGCTTGGGCAGAGCCATGGTCGTATCCTCTCAAGCGGATAGTGGATCGAGCCTGCTCACTGCCGGGACTACCTGTTGCTCCAGCTTCTGGTTCACGGCAGCACGGCACACCTATTATAAAACCGGATCGATTTGTTGTTCTCGCAGGTTAGAGATGTGGCGCCGCGCAGGATCAGGCGGATGCGTATGAGAACGTATCCTGTCACGCGACCTCCTCACTCTCCGCGCTTCAGTTCAAAAGGTGCTTTACTTGCTCCAGCAATCTGACACGCGTTTACGTGTCTCATAGGGCAGGAAGAAGACTATTCCAACTTCGCCGTCATTAGCCGCCTGGACGTGCTTCGCAGTCTGCTGGGCGAAGTTCACATCTCCACGACGTTTACGCCGAAATTCAAGACGGCCTCAGCGAAGGCTTCAACTTCCATACCGGCATCGAATCTCAAATTC
>DATBWU010000328.1:0-2610 GCA_036514635.1 Anaerolineae bacterium
GCGGAGGCACGGATCGCACGGAGCAACCCTATTGACTTTTCTCCGTGTCTCTGTGCCTCCGTGGTGAGATGTGAATAATCGCCAGCAACACGGCCTGCACGGATTTCATAAACCCTCCGTATCATCCGTGGTTGCTCTCCACTCGCTTGCACGCGAACGCAGGGGCGTTATAATGCGGCCACTCTGTCGCTGTGGTGGAGACCAACATGCGCATCGCACAGGCGGGTGATCTGGCGCTCTTTCTCAGTCCGGCAGTAAAACGTCGCGGAGAAAAGCGGTTTCTGGTGCGGTTGAAGCCCGGTGAGAGCCTGCATACGCATCGCGGGATGATCGCGCTGGACGACTGCATCGGCAGGGAGTGGGGCCGCTGGGTCCAATCGCACCTGGGGCACTCGTTCCTCATCCTGGAGCCTTCGACTGCCGATCTCATCCGCGACATCAAGCGCACGACGCAGATCATTTTTCCGAAGGACGTCGGCTACATCGTGATGAAGTTGTCGATCCAGCCGGGCGTCAGCGTGGTCGAGGCCGGGACCGGGTCGGGCGGGCTGACGTTGGCGCTGGCGCGCCTCGTCGGATCGACAGGTCACACCGTCAGTTATGAAGCGCGCCCCGAGATGCAGCATCTCGCCCGCAAGAACCTGGAGAAGGTCGGACTGGCGGATCGGGTCGAGTTCAAGCTGAAGGATATCGAGTCGGGCTTCGACGAGACCGACGTGGATGCGCTGTTCCTGGATGTGCCTGAACCCTCGCTGTATCTGAGCCAGGCCGCGGCGGCGTTGCGCGGTGGGGGCTTCTTTGGGACGATCGTGCCGACGGTGAATCAGATCGTTCGCCTGCTCGATGCGATGCACAGCCAGCCGTTCGGGATGATCGAGGTCGAAGAGTTGCTGATGCGGCAGTACAAACCGGTTGCGGAGCGCCTGCGCCCTACGGATCGAATGGTGGCTCACACCGGCTATTTGCTGTTCGCTCGGAAGATCGAGCGCGTGGCGGGATTGACGATGACAGGTGAAGAGGAGGCCGAGGACGAGAGTGAAGATATGCCGACTTCCGAAGTCCCCGAGGCTTGAAAAAGAAACCCGGTTTCGTTGGGAAACCGGGTTTCTGTGTTCACTCTGCCTCTTCTTGGCCTTCTTCCTCGACCTTGCCCTTGGCGATGACTTCCGGCTCGGCGACTTCCGCCACCGGCGCTGCCGTCGGAACTTCCTCGGCGGCGAGGCGCGTGACACGCGCCACCATTTCGTCGGGGTTGCTGAGAATCTTGATCGTGGAAGGAACTTGCAGGTCGCGCACGCGGATCGCATCGCCGATCTTGTCCAGCCCGTCCAGGCTCACGCGGACGCGGTCGATCAGATCGCCCGGCAGACATTCGATCTCGACGGCGTCCAGGCCGGTGACCAGCACGCCCTCGCTGCGCTTCACGGCGGGCGATGCACCCTCGAGCGCCAACGGTACTTCGACCGTGATCTTCTCGGTCATCGACACGGCCATGAGATCGACGTGCAGGATCGCGCCGCTGATCGGCTCGCGCTGCACCTCCACGGCCAGCGCCATCTGCGTGCCCTTGCCCGTATTCACCGCGATCAGACGGCTGCCGCCGGCCTGCTTCAGCACGTGATACAGTTCCTTGCCGTCGGACTGCAGCGGCATTGGGTCGATGTGCGCGCCGTACATCACCAGCGGAACCATTCCCTTGCGGCGCAGCGCCTTCACCTGCTTGCCAATGACCGTTCGCGGCAAAGAGTTGAGTACGATTTGGTCCATCTCTGCAAACTCCTCATCACCCTCCCGCAGGCCAAAACCTTAAGGGAGGGTTTGTTTCTCGCTCTTCGTGGATTTCAGGGAGGTGAACAACCGATGCATCGGATGGGCAACGAATAAACGGATGCGACTCGCGCACTGGCACATCTGTCAAGGATTCGTTTATCCGTTACAGATTCGTTGCATCGACCTCCTTGAAACATCCATTGAGCTTTGTTTCTTAGCGGCGGGAGCGCCCGAGCAGCCCGCTGATGAACGATAGCACGCCCAGCGTTGCGCCGACCGCCAGTCCCAACAGGGCCGCGCTGCGCGAATCGAGTATCGTGTGCACCGCCCCCTCTACGTGCTGGCCGACGAAGAGCAGTGTTTTCACGTTACCGGCCTGCACGTTCTGGCCGATCAAGATACCCGCCTTGCTGTCGGCCAGTGTGACCTCCTCGGCGCGCAGGGCCAGTGCGCTGACTTGCTCGGCGGCGATGGTGTCGGCCTGCACGCTCATCGCAAAACTGCCGCGCGCGCGCACCGTTCCGGCTTCGATAGTTCGTGCGCCGCCCTGCTGCAGCTCGACCCATTCGGCTTCGATCTGGCCCGCGCCGGATTGCACCAGCTGCACCTGCTCGGCCTCCACGCGCTGCACCACCGATCGTTCCAGGCGAACGATCTCACCCTGCACCTGATCGATGACTTTGCCGGACAGTTCGACCGGTTCTGACTCGGCCATGCTGCTCCTTCACGCGGCTCGCGCCATAAAAATGGGCTTGGCTTGTGTGCCAGCCCATTCTGCGGGACAGGATTTTACCCGCTAACCTGCGTTTCGTCAAGACACACTGTCTGGTGATTGCACAC
>DATBWU010000329.1:0-31000 GCA_036514635.1 Anaerolineae bacterium
TTCGCAGCGGCAAGAACTCGCTCAAGTACTTCACGTTCTGGAGCGTGCACGAAGGCGGCGTGCTCCAGGCCATCGGCGGCATCGCGCCCGGAACCGTCTTGCGCTTCAGCGCGTACATGCATGCCTGGTCGTCTACCGAAGGCCTGAGTGGAGAAGAGCCGTCGCCGTACAAGTCGGACGGCCAGACCAGCATGCACATGAAGATCGGCATCGATCCGACCGGCGGGCGCAACCCGTGGAGCGGTGACATCGTGTGGAGCCCCGAATTCGACTCTTACGATCAATGGGGCTATTACCAAGCCACAGCGACGGCGCTGTCCGACAAAGTCACCGTCTTCATCCACTCGCGCCCGGAGAAAGACCTCAAGCACAACGATCTCTACGTCGATGATACCGAGCTTGTCGCGGTGACGATCCCCGGCGGAGCGCCTTCTGCGCCTGCTGCCGTCGTGACTGTATCTGCGCCGGGCAACCCGCCCCCGCCTCCCGGGCCAGGCCCGACCTCGACACCCAGACCCGACGGCGCGGTCGTTCACATCGTCCAGCCGGGCGACACGCTGTGGGGCATTTCGATCCAGTACGGCGTTGGCATGGATCAACTCTTGCGGCTCAACGGCATCCAAGAAGATACGCTATTGCAGATCGATCAGGAACTGGTCGTCTCGGTGCCGGGCACGTCCGGCCAACCGGCGCCCGAGCCGACCGCGGCTCCAGAGGGAACGCCGACAGAAGCGTCACCGACCCCCACCGGAACGGAAGCCGCCGCGCCGGACTCTGGTAAACTATGCGTCCGCGCCTACAACGACGCAAATGGCGATGGCCTGTTGAGCGCCGGCGAGAACCTGGTCGGCGGCGTGGTGTTCATCGTGCAAGACGCGCGCAACGCCGTCGCCGCCACGCGCACCAGCGATGGGCTGAGCGAGCCGTACTGCATCGAGCAACCGGTGGGCACGTATTCGCTGTTGATTCAAGTGCCGGCCGGCCGCACAGCCACATCGGACACCCGGTGGGGCCTGGCTCTCGCTTCCGGGGCGCAGACTGACATCGACTTCGGCAGCCGGGCCGATTCGGGCAATGTCCCAGCGCGGGCGAGCTCTGCGGAAAACAATCCAGGCAAGGCGCTCGGCGGACTTCTCGGAATCGTGCTCATCGCGCTTGCCGGTGGTGGATTGTATTGGATCGCCAAGACGCGAGTGCGGGGAAGCGGGTAGTTGGATAGTTGGATAGTTGGATGGTTGGTTATGCGGCGAGCGCTCATTGCCTGTGGATTGGCCGTTGTGTTGATCGCGTCTCTCATGGCTTCGCCGATCCGCGCGCAATCGACCCGGCGCACGCCCACGCCGACGCCCACGCCGGAGAACCTTCTGAAGAATGGCGGTTTTGAAGGCGCTTTCACCCGACAGTGGAACGTGGCGAACGACATCTGGGTGAACGGTCGTGTCGCCGAAGGCTGGATGGCGTGGTGGCGCGACCCCGGCGAGCCGGACAGCGAGTATCCGGGGCGATGCCCCCAAGACGATGCGGCCTGCCAGCCGTGGCACGATCCGGAGTATCGTGAGACGCGAGGCATTCCTTACACGCCG
The DNA here is from genome assembly GCA_036514635.1 of Anaerolineae bacterium. GTDB lineage: Bacteria > Chloroflexota > Anaerolineae > Fen-1058 > Fen-1058 > DASSFZ01. The sequence continues at coordinate 1,584 of DATBWU010000329.1, forward strand.
CCGCGCATTCGCAGCGGCGACAACTCGCAGATGTACTTCACATCGTTCGGCCTGCACGAAGGAGGAGTGTATCAGCGGGCCGTGGGTGTGCCGAAAGGCTGGCGCGTGACTTTCACCATCTGGGCGCGTGCCTGGTCGAACGATACCGAAGACACAGCGGAGTCGAGCGGCCAGCCGTCGCTGAACGTGCAGGCCGGTATCGACCCGACCGGCGGTATCGATCCCTGGGGCAGCACGGTGATCTGGAGCCAGGCCAGCGACACGCTCGACGCCTGGGTGGAGAACAGTGTGAGCGCGGTGGCGCAGTCGGATGCGGTGACGGTATTCTTCCGCAGCCGGCCCGATCGCGCGCTGAAGCATGTCGACGTCGTGGTAGATGATGCGCAGTTGATCCTGATCGGCCCGCCGCCGCCGACGCCGGTAATCATCGATTCGCCGAACAACGTGGTGGGCGCACCGACACAAGTCGCCGAAAGCGCCTCGCCGCAGATCATCATTCACATCGTCCAACCGGGCGATACGCTGTTCGGCATCGCGCAGCAGTATCACGCCGATTTGAGCGCGATCTATGCGCTGAACGAACTGAACGAAACGTCGGTGTTGAAGATCGGGCAGGCGATCCAGGTGCCGCTGCCGATCGAGCGTCCCCCGACGCCGATCCCGACGCCGGAGCCGCCTGCGCCTCAGCCGGTCGCCGCCGGGACGCTGTGTGTGGGAGCCTTCGAGGATGTTGCGGGCGATGGGCGTTATGCCGAGGACGATACCCGTCTGCCCGATGCGGCGTTCACTATCACCGATGGGCAGGGACGCACGCTGATCGTATCGAACACGGCGCAGTGCTTGAACGATCTGGCCGCCGGTGCGTACGTGGTCTCGGTGCAGTTGCCCGCGGGTTATCTCGCCACGACGGACACGCGCTGGGGCGTCGCGCTGGCCGGAGGTGCGCGGGTCGAGGTGGCCGCCGGCGGGCGGCGCGTCGAGCCGAATGAGCAGGCCGCGCCGGCAACGCTGCCCGGAATCGCCATCGGCACCGGCTCGATCGTGATTTTGGCGAGTGCTGTTATAATTGCCCGCCGCCTGCGAAGGATTTGAACCGCCAAGGCGCCAAGAACGCGAAGAAAAACCAGGGAAGACTTGGCGCTCTTGGCGCCTTCGCGGTGAAGACATAGCACAGGTAAAAGGAGTTCGAGATGCAAGTCAAGAAGACACTCGCCCTGATCGCGCTGGCTGTCGCGCTCATGCCAACCGTTCCATCCGCCGCGCAGGAACAAAACCTGCTGGCGAACCCCGGCCTGGAGCAGCCCTACGATGACGACAAGCAGGCCAGCGGATGGGGCCGCTGGTTTGAGAACACCGGCAAAGTTGCAGGGTCGCTAGACTATGTCGTCGGCCCCACCTTTTCGGCAGAATCGAACTCGGCCATCATCCACGGCGGCGGCACGTCGCAGCACATCGGCAACAAGTACGATCCGTGGCACGCGGGCATCAAGCAGGCCGTCAACGTGCCGGCGCAGACGCCGCTGCGCTTCTGCGTGTTTGGCCGTCTCTTCGCGAACAACGAGGACTTCGAGAAGGCCAAGTCGATCGCGTCGATCAATGGGCGCATGAAGGTCGGCATTTTCCCCAATGGCGAGACCGATTGGGACAACGGCGGTATCGTCTGGTCGCCCGAATACAATCCGCATGATGGATGGCAGCAGATTTGTGTGGAAGCGACCTCGGGCGATGCGGGCAGGGTGACGGTGTTCACCTCGTCGAGCTATCGCGGCTTTGCGGCGTATCACCTGGACGCCTGGTGGGATGATGCCTCACTGGTGGTGACAGCTCCGCCTGCAACGACCGCGCCGATCACGGCTCCCGCCGCGCCGCCCGCTCAAGCGCCGACCGTCGGCGCGCGCAACTGCGAGACACGCCCGGATGGGTCGGTGGTGTATGTGGTACAGAGCGGCGACACGCTCGGCGCGATCGCGATCGCCTGCGATTCGACCGTCGAAGAAATCCAGCGGCTGAATAACCTGTCGGGAACGCTGATCAATGCCGGTCAGGCGCTGATCGTCAAAGGTCCAACTGCGCCGCCGACGGCCACGCCTGAGCCTACACCGGAGGCCGCGCCGACGGTCGAGGCTTCACCCACGCCGACCGACGGCCAGGTCTGCGTGGAAGCCTTCAACGACGCGAACGCGAATCAGGCGCAGGACGTGGGCGAGCAATTGCTGGGCGGCGTGGGCTTCACGTTGTCGGACACCTCAGGTATCAGAGGCTCGTATGTCACGTCCGGGCTGGAACCTGCACCGTATTGCTTCGGCGGCTTGCAACCCGGATCGTACACGGTCGATGCGCGCCCGCCGCTGGGTGTGGCTAACACGACCGACACGCAGTGGCCCGTGGGACTGACGGCGGGCATGAAGTTCGATGTCGCCTACGGTGGATCGCGCAACGCCAGCGCGCCGAACGTTCCCGCCGTGGCGAATCCAACCGAAGAGCCACCCTCGACCAATGTGAGCGCGGCCTCGACCTCTGTGCCGGGCGCTTCGTCGGACCTGGGCCGTATCGGGATGGGGGTGTTAGGTGTGATCATCCTCCTCGGTGCGGGCTTCATGGCCGGGTTGGCGTTGATGCGCGCGCGACGATAGTCAACGGATAGAAGCGGACAAACGGATGTGAGCGGATGCTTCCACTTACGGCGCGAGTACAAGTGGAAGCGGGTGCGAGATGACTGTCCGGCCTCGATAACATGATGCCAGGGCGATTGCCGGGCGAAGATGCACAGGCGAGGAGCGCGGCGCGGCCCAACAGGGCTGCGCTGGCGCTCCTTTTGTTGGCGCTGATCGCCGCCGCGCCGCTGTGGACGGGACCGGGCCTGGTGAACACGCGCTCCGGCGGCGATAGTCCCTTCCTCTTCATCCGCCTGCATCAACTCGTCGAGAATCTGCGCGCCGGTGTATTCCCCGCGCGCTGGATGCCGGACGCAGCTTACGGCCTGGGTTACCCCTTCTTCAACTTCTACGCCGCACTGCCCTACTACTTCGCTGCAATCTTCAACCTGCTCGGATTCGATCTGCTGGCATCGATCAAGATCGTCCAGTCATTGGGGTTCGTGTTTGCGGCGTGGGCGATGTATGGATGGGTCAGGTCGGCATCTGGAGGTGCCTTCTACATCCAATGGGGGGCGTGGCTGGCTGCCGTCGCGTATACCTTTGTCCCGTATCATCTGGTCAACGTTTACGTGCGCGGCGACTCACTATCCGAGTTTTACGCCTTCGTGTTCTATCCGTTGATCCTGTGGGCCATCGACCGTGTCATCGATCGTCCCCGCGCCCGCTCGATGGTGTGGCTCGGCCTGGCCTACGGCGGGCTGATTCTCACACATCAAATCTCGGCGCTGATCTTCACTCCCTTCGCGCTGTTGTACATCGTGATTAGAGGTTGGAAGTTGGGGGTTGGAGGTTGGAGTGACCGCCTTCGTCATTCTGCATTCTGTATTCTGCATTCTGCATTCGCCATTCTGCTGGGCTTGCTCGTCTCCGCATGGTTCTGGCTGCCCGCGCTTGGCGAAGCGCCCCTGGTTCAACTCGATGCTCAGACGACAGGTTACTTCGACTACAACGAGCACTTTCGCTCGGCGAACCTGATTCAGTCTTCGCCCGGCTTCGACTACAACACCGAGCCGCCGCACACGCCGTTTGGGATGGGGTTAGCACAGGCCATAGCCATGTTGGCTGGTATAGTTAGTTTGTTGGCGACCCGACGGCGCGGCTCGACCGGTTGGCGTGCGTTCATTTTGATTGGGCTGGCTGTTTCAACGCTGATGATCACGCCGCTGTCGAAGCCGGTATGGGACGCGCTGCCGCTGCTGCCGCTGGTGCAGTTCCCGTGGCGCTTCCTGTCCATTCAGTCACTGTTTGCGTCGCTGGCGATTGGCTATCTGGCGGCGTTCAATCTCACAACACGCAACACGCAATATGCTTTACGTTTCACGCCCTGGACAACGAGCCTCGCCGGACTCGCCCTCGCCGCTGCGGCGCTCCTTCCGCTGCGACCCGACTATCTGCCGATCCGCGCCGATGAAATCACGCCGCAGCGCATTCAACTCTACGAAGCGTTCACGACCAACATCGGCACGACGATCCGCGCCGAGTACCTGCCGCGCACGATGATTCCACGACCGTACACCGGCCCGGCGCTGATCGATCCGGCCGCGCCGCCGCGCGCGATTCTCGTTCGAGGCGAGGCCGAGGCGGTGCAGGATTCGCGCGGGCCAATCTCGCAAGCGTGGACGGTGCACGCCTCCGACAACGCGACCCTCGCTTTCCCCACGTTGTACTTTCCCGGCTGGCGCGCGTCGATCGACGAGAAACCGGTCGAAGCGCGTGCCGCCGCCGACCTGGGCTACATTGAGGTTGATGTTCCGGCGGGCGACCACGCAATCGCGTTGTGGTTCGATCGCACGCTGCTGCGCGCCGGGGCAGAGACTGCTTCGCTGGTGGCAGTGGTGGTGGTCGTTGGATTGCTGGTGGGCAGAAGACGAAAGACGAAAGACGAAGGACGAGACAGCCATCCGTCCTTCGTCCTTCGTCTTTGGTCCTTCGTCACCTCCCGGCGTTACGAGATCGGGCTACTCGCGTCAGCGGGCGTGCTCGCCGTGATCGCATCCGCATCCAACACCGTCGAAGCGCGCGATGATACGCTGTCGATGGATTTCGAGTCGAAGCCGTGGCCGCATCACGGCGCGGTCGATCTTGGCGCAGCGCGCCTGATACAGTATGAGTATGCCGATTCGCTCACGCCAGGCGAGCCGTTCACCGCTAAGTTGTTTTGGGATTCGCTGCATGTGAGCGATGCGGTCGCAACTGTAGAGATCGTCGCGCCGTCGCAGCACGCCTTCGGCGAGCCGGAGAGCATCGCAAGCGCCAGCGCCCCTATCCGCGAAGGCGAGAACACGTACACACGGGCGATTCCGGCTTCACTCTCAAGGGGCACGTATTATCTGCGAGTTGTCGTCGCCGATGCATTGGGGACATCGCGTGCCGTGTTCCTCAAGCCGGTCTTCTGCGCCGGATCGACAGTTACGGCGAGCGCCTCAACCTGGGCGCGCATCGCCGACCAGATCGAGTTGAAAGCCGTCACGCTCAAGCACGATCAACCCGATCGCCTGACCCTCGCTTTTGATTGGACTGCGTTGAAGCCCATCGCCGCGAATTATGCCGTGTCGCTTCGATTACAAGATGCAACTGGCCGTATGTGGCTATCCTTCGACACGCAGCCCGGCTACGGCTTCCTGCCGACCAGCGCGTGGCGGCCCGGCGAACTTCAGCACGATGTGTACACGCTGGCACTGCCGCCGGAGCTGCCGCGCGGCGTGGTTTACACGCTCGACGTGGTGTGGTATCGGGTCGCGTCGCAGGTAGAAATTGGCCGCGTGCGCGTGCCGGGCATCGAAATCGGTTCGACGTATGGCGAGAAAGAAATAAAACCGCCGCCGCGTAACTTCATTGCGCCGCCGATGCAGCATCGCGTCGATGCGACGTTCGGCGACGCGATTCGGCTGCTGGGTTACGACCTGATGCAAGACGGCAATCGGCTGATGCTCACGCTGCACTGGCAGGCGTTGATTGACATCGGCACGGATTACAGATTCTTCGTCCATGTTTTCGATCCGGCTACCGAGGCTATCGCCGCGCAGGTCGATACGATGCCCGGCGGCAATGCGTATCCGACGTCGCGCTGGGTGAAAGGCGAGGTCGTGTCGGAAAGCGTGGAGTTAGAGTTAGAGTCAGGGGTGTATCGAGTGGCGACGGGATGGTACGACCCAAACAGCCAGGATCGTTTATCGGCATTCGACACGGTAGGCCATCGCTATGCCGAAGATCGCGCGATCCTCGGCAGGGACATCCGTATACCCTGATGTTATGTTCGCGCACAATCTGCCGGTCACCGACTTTCTCGATCGGCACGGCGGTAGTGGTTATCTGGTAAGTGATGCTCACCGCAGAGGACGCAGAGATTTTCCGCGAAATCAGGCTCGGCGCACTCTGCGCTCTCGGCGGTGAAACCCGCTATCACTTACTTCTTTACCACTACCCGGCACGGCATCCGGCATCTGGTGAATTGGAGGCGTCGAGTGCGCGCCACCCAGGCTGCCGATTTCCGGCTCTGCAAGGTCTGGCGGGAAACACTGTTTCTTGGACGCGGATTTACTCAGAGACGTATTTTTCGCCATAATGGCTCCTCTATAAATATAACCTGGCTTCTCGCTTGACGATGTCACACTTGCTCTAAGCCCCGTCCTCGCGGGCGTGCCGGCCGCAGGGACGCAGTCGGCGAACAAAGTCCTTTGGCTCTTTCAGGCTAGCAGGAAAAAATAACCGCAACCCCGCACATAGCGCGGGGCAGGCGAGCGCAAAGTGTCTGGAAAACTTGGCGTCCTTTGCGACTTCGCGGTTCAAATCCCGTAAGTGTCGGGAGAGCCTGTCCTTTCCAAAGTGTGACGTTGTCGAACCAAGTACTCCCACAATTCAGTAGTCCCGCAGTGATACCCCTGTAGCACCCTGTCAACCGCCTGATTCTAGGCGGAATGCTATGTTTTGTACCGCGAATTGAAGACGGGAGGCGTCACGCCTTACGCCGCGCTCCTAGAAAAGGAGGCAACACTGCAAGGACATACCGTGCAAACGGGTTCGAGCATGGAAAGCCATGCATTTTAGAAAGGAGGCCACGGCACAGAGACAAAACAAAGTCAGAAACCGGTTTCGCCTATAAGGAATGAATATTTCAGAGCTTCAGATAAGGAGGCTATCGATGTGGGGGCATACCTTTGGGAACTGGTTTCGGGTGTGGAAGACCATGCGCTGGCCATTGCGTTTGGGGCTTCCCATTGTATTGTTGCTCATCAGCGTGGCGAGCGCCTGGGCTATCGTCACTAACCTGACCCGAGTCGAAGAGCTACATGATGGGGCGGCAGTAGCGCTGCATGTCAACCAGGCCACACTGCTCGCCCTGGTTCAGAGCGGGCAAAATGCTGCGGCCTTTGAACAGGCCTTTGAAGAGGGCGACGAACTGTTCGATGTGCAGTTCAATGCCCTCGACGGTGTGGGCGCGAATGTCGGACGCGGCCAACGCTTCACCCGCGTGCCACGGGCGGACCTGCGCGGCACCGGTGAATGGTTCCGCCATACCCCGGCCCGCGCCACCGGCCCCAACGCGGCGAACTGCACCGCGTGCCATCAGCCGCCGTTTGACGGCGCTGGCGAAACCTCGGCTAACGTCCACCGCGACCCGCTGCGCAACGGCCAACTGGGCCAGTTCATCCAGCGCAACACGCCGCATCTGTTTGCGCCGGGGGCGGTGCAGGTGCTGGCCGAGGAGATGACCGAGGAACTGCATGCCATCCGCGAATCGGCGCGCGTGGCGGCGTGCCAAAGCGGCGCGGCGATGCGGACTTTGACCGCGAAGGGGGTTGCCTTCGGCACTATCGTGGCGAACCGCACCGTGCAAAATCCGTGCACGGTCACCTTCGACACGGCGAACGTGCGGGGCGTGAGCGCGGACCTGGTCATTCGTCCCTTCCAGTGGAAAGGCTCCGTCGCGACCATCCGCGACTTTTCCCGTGGCGCCTTCCACAACGAACTGGGCATGCAGGCGGTGGAGATCACCGGCGATAACGTCGATGGCGACTTCGACAATGTCCGCAACGAGATCACCATCGGCGACATGACGGCCATGTCGGTGTACCTGGCGGCGCAGCCCCGGCCGACATCGCTGCAGGAACTGGCTTCGCTGGGCTTGATTCCAGCGCTGCCGGCGGCGCAGAACAATGCCATCAACGCCGGGCGTACGGTGTTCACGCAAATCGGCTGCGCCTCTTGCCACACGCCGCAGTTCACCATCAATGACCCGGTCTTCTTCGAGCCGAGCCAGAATCCCAACTATCGGGATGCGACCTTCCCGGCCGGGCAGAACCCGGTGCAGCGGGGGGTCGATCCGCAATTCGCCGTCCGGTTTAACCTGACGACGGATCCGCCCGATAACCGGGTGCCGATCCCCAACTCGAATGGGTCGCTGCTGGGCAGCCTCAGGCGGGATGCTCAGGGGCGGGGGATCATCGAGCTGTTCGGCGACCTCAAGCGCCACAACATGGGGGCGACTCTGGCAGAAGCGGTCGACGAAGTCGGCACCGGGTCGGCAGTCTTCTTGACCGAGAACCTGTGGGGCGTTGGTTCTACAGCGCCGTACATGCACGACGGGCGCGCGACCACGCTTACCGAAGCGATTCTGGAGCACAGCGGCGAGGCTCAAGACGCGTTCAACGCCTTCAACAACACGAGCGCCGCCAACCGGGCGAACCTGATCGCCTTCCTGGCGAACTTGGTGCTGTTCGATGTAACGGCACCGTGATAGAGTAATCGCGGCACGATCACGACACACGACACCCTCCCGCCGCCATGCGATGGGGGGGTGTTCGTTTTCGGAGCGCATAGTGGGACCGGCTTCGCGCAGCCGGCAACCGTGCCGGGTGGAGGTTCTGGCGGCTCTGGTGTAGAATCGGTGACGGCGAAACCGGGTACGACCTTGTAGCGACGAAGGAGGGGAGGCCGATGAACAGGCAGGAATTCCTTGACGCGCTGCGCGCCGGACGCGCGGCCTGGGATGCGCTCCTGGCGCAAATCGATGAAGCGCGCATGACCGAGCCTGGCGTCGAAGGCGATCTGTCGCTCAAAGACATCATCGCCCACGTCGCGTGGTACGAGCGCGAGATGATCGGCGTGATTCGGACGCGGGCGCTGGCCGGATCGGAGTGGTGGGATCGACCGCTCGACGAGCGCAACCGACTGATCTACGAGGCGAACCGGGATCGCGCGCTGGCCGAGGTGCTGGCCGAGGCACGGCAGGTATCTCGAGAGTTGCTCGAAGCCGCCGAGACGCTTTCAGACGAGGACCTTCTGGACGCGCGCCGCTTCCGCGAGATGCCCGAAGACTGGAAACCCTGGGAGGTCATCGCCTCAAACGCATTCCAGCATTATCCTGAGCACATGCCGGACATTCGCGCGTGGCTGGAAAAATAGGGTTCTCCCGACATTGGCGCACGGCGTCACACTCGCTCCCTCAGCCTTCTCGACAACCCTCTCAGCACGGCCAGGGACACTTCGGGCCGATCGCGCAGGATCGCTTTGAAAGCGTCGCCGTCGATCACCAGCGCGCGCACATCGCCCTCGGCGCGCACCGAGGCGAAGCGCGGCGCGGAATCGATGATCGACATCTCGCCCAGGAAATCGCCGGTCTTGCGCACCGCCACCAGCTTCTCGCCGCCGTTCACCGATTTCACCACGCGCACCTGACCGGACGCCAGCACGTACATCACGTGGCCTTCTTCGCCCTCGCGGCAGAGGAACGTGCCGTCGGAATAAACCTGCTCGCGCGCCACGTCGGCGATTTGCTTCAGATCGTCGGGTGACAGCTCGGCAAACAGCGGCACTTCGCGCAGCAGCATCAAGCGCTCCATCAACGACACCGTTCGCAGGGTTTCCATAGACTCGACCTCGTTCAATTCGACCATAGCCCGGGCGGCGAACGCGCGCAGCCACGCATCGCCGTGCTCCAGCGCTGCCGCCAGCGCCGCGCCCGGCGTCATCGTCGCGACGCGCGGCCCGGCTTCCAGCAGCGGGATGATCTCTTTCGCCAGGTGCTTGTCGCCCAGCATCTCCAACGTCTCGACGGCCGTCGCGCGCGTTTCGGCATCGCGCGATTTCAGGCTCTTGCCCACCCACTCCATCGCCTCGCGATGTCCAAGCAGCCCCACCGTTTTCATCAGTCGCTGCTCGCTGTGGGCGGCACGCGCGTCGGCCATCTCGCGCAGGAACTTCGTCACGCGACCTTTCTGGGGGATCGAGGCGGCCACGTCGCGCCACAGCCGCGCCTGATCGATCTCGCGGTGCGCGTATTCGTACAGCGGCTCGGACAGATTGGGATCGCCCGGATCAAGCGCATCGAGCGCGGCGTCGCGCGCGGCGGTGTCTTCGCCCTGAAGCACGGCCAGCACCCGATTCGTCGCCGCGCCGTCGAACATCCGCAGCGACTCGGCGGCCGCGCTTCGCACAGACTCATCGGGGTCGTTCAGGGCGGCAAGCAGCGGATCGATTGCCGACTCATCCTGCGCCGCTCCCAATGCTCGACAGGCTGCGCGCCGCACCGCCGGCGACTCGTCGCGCAGCGCGTGGACGATCGGCTCGACTTGAAACCGCTGGCCGGTCGTGGCGATTTCCTCCCACGCGCCCAGCGCACGGCAGCGCACGTTGGGGTTGGGATCGCGCAGCAGCGTATCGAGTGTGGGTAGGCCGCGATTCGCTTCGCCGAATTTGACCAGCGCGACGGCGGCTTGCGCGCGCACGTTCAGATCGGGATCGCGCAGCAGCGTTTCGATCGCGCTCACCAGCGCAGGCGTCACTTCAGGCTGGAGATTGGGCAGCGCGTGCAGCGCGCGAGCGCGCACGGTCGCATCGGGATCGCCCGGCAGCGCCGCGAGGTTGCCTGCCGCGTCCTTCGCGCCCAGATCATCGAGCGCAGCGATTGCCGCCGCGCGCACTTCGGCATCGGGATCGTTCAGCGCCTTGATCAGCCAGGGCGTGGCAGAGGTCGCGCCCATCTCGGCCAGCACTTGAGCGGCGAGGCGGCGGATCGCCGGCTTGGGATCGTTCAGCGTCCGGCACGCAATCTGAATCGCCGCCGCGTCGCCTTTGAATCCGGCGAAAGCGCGCGCACCCGCCGTGAACACTTCGTAGCGTCCGGCGCGCAGCGCGGCGACCAGCGCCTGGCTATACGCGCGGTGCATGCGCCACACCAACGCCGCCGTCACCACGGCGGTGATCATGCCCATGACGAAGACGTGCGTCAGCGTCAGCACGCGCTCGCCCAGGATGAGCAGCACGCCGGACAGCGCGACGCCAACTTGCGACGGGACGCCGTTATCGAACGCGATGACCTGGCCGCGCTTCTCGGATGGAACCGAGTTGAAGAACGTGCTCCAGGCCGATCCGGCGATGCCGCCCAGGATGATCAACTGCGCCGCGCGCGCGATGACGGCGGTCGGCAGCGAGAAGCTCGCCGCGAACAGGGCGAAGCCGATCAGGTACGTCATCGTCAGCGCGAAGACGGCATTGACGACGCCGATGCGCGCGTACAGCCGGTTGGCGACGAAGAGCGATGTGAGAAAGGTGATGGCAGTGACGACGCCGGAGAACGTGCCGAGGAAGCCGGCCACGTCGGCCTCGCCGGGGAGGGCTGCCGCTACGGCCTTGCTGAACGGAAACGAGATCGAGAAGTACAGGATGGAGAACGGGATGGACGCAAGCGCCATCAGGCGCAACAGCGGCGAGCCGCGCACGAAATCATACCCGACGCGCACCTCGTCGATGAAACTCGCCGCCGGGCCGCGCCTGGCTTCGACGCGCAGGAAGCGCCGCGCGATCCGGCCGGTGACGACCAGGCCGATCAGCAGCAGCACGGCGTAGGCGACGAGTAGATTCTCGGTGCCGATCCAATTGGCTGCCGGGCCGGTGGCGAAATTGCCGATCACGCCGCCCAGAATCGCGGCGCTGGTGAAAAACGAGAACAAGCGCTTGGCCTGGCGCGCGTCACACACGTCGCCCGCGACGTTCCAGACAAGGATGCCGAGGATCGCGCTGATGATGTTGACGCTGAGCCACAGAACCGGATACAACAGCGGCAGATTGAGGAGGATCGCCGCACGCTCGACCAGCAAGACGATCGGCAAGAGGAGCATCACGCCGGTGAAGAAGCGGGTCTTGCGGATGCGGGCCAGCGTAGCGGTGTAGGTCAGCGCGACGAGAAAACTGACTGCGCCGAGCAGCATGATCATGACGGGCAGGTTCTCGACGCCGAAGCGGCGGAAGAACAGCGCGTCGGCGGCGTTCGCGCCGAGGCCCCGGCCCGCTTCGATCAACCCGAACAGCGCGGCGACCAGCGCCGCCATTCGACCTTCGCCGGGCCGGATTTGAAGGAATGTGGCTAGCCGGGTTGTAAGCATGGTTCACTTAAACCACGGATGACACGGATGTCACAGATGAGAATCTCATAGCGCGGCTCCGCCGCAACGGAATCTATTGGACGCGGATGACGCGGATGAACGCAGATCAAAGGAATAATCCGTGTCAATCCGCGTCCAAAAATCTTCGCGGTCAACGCCGTTTCTGTGGAGCAATGCTATAACATCCGTGCTATCCGTGTTCTCCGTGGTTATGCTTCACTAGCCTGCGGTGCGTCTTCTTCATGCAACGATCCATCACGACCTCCAGGCCGGCGGCGCGCGCGTGGGCCGCGGCTTCTTCGTTGACGATGCCTTCCTGCATCCACACGACTTTCGCGCCGATCTGAATCGCCTGATCGACAATGGGCGGCACGGCTTCTGAAGGGCGGAAGATCTGCACGACATCGACTTTCTCGGGAATGGAGAGCAGATCGGGATACGCCTTTTCACCAAAGACGGCGGTCACAAACGGGTTGACCGGAATCACGCGGTAGCCGTTGCGGATCAGGTAGCGGGCTACGTCGTGACTCGGCTTGTCGGGGTTGTCCGACAGGCCGACCGTGGCGATGATGCGCGCCGATTCGAGAATGTGTTTCAGTTGTTCGTCGGTCATGGCGGCGTTTGTTTTCACGGCGAAGCGCAAAGAGCTGGTGGGATGGTTGGATAGTTGGATGGTTGGATGGTTGGCTCTTCGCGGTTCACGATCGCTTGAGCCGTATCGGCAGCGTGATCTTGAAGCGCGTGTCGCCCGGCTGCGACTCGACCGCGATCTGGCCGAGGTGCTTCTGGACGATGTTGTACGAGATGTTCAGACCCAGCCCCGTGCCGACGCCAGGCGGCTTGGTCGTGAAGAACGGCTCGAAGATGCGCGTGCGAACCTTGGGCGGAATGCCCGGCCCGTTGTCGACGATCTCGACGACGATGTGATCATCCTGTTGATACGTGCGCAGCGCCAGTTCGCCGTGGCCGTCCATCGCGTCGATGGCGTTGTCGATGATGTTCGTCCACACCTGATTGAGTTCGCTCCCGTATGCGTCGATGCGCGGCAGGTCGGTCGCGTAGTCGCGCGTGACATTCACGCCTTGCTTGATCTTATGGCGCAGGATGACGAGCGTGTTCTCCAGTCCTTCGTGCACGTCGATTTCCTGAATCGGAGCCTGGTCGAGAAACGAGTAGGTCTTGACCGCTTTGACGATCTCCGAGATGCGTTCGGCGCTCTTACTCATTTCGTCGAGCAGCGCGTACACTGTGCCGCCCGTGCCGAGCCAATGGCATACCTCCGGAAGATCGACCGGCGCGAAACCCGCAGCCAATTGCTCCAGCGCAGGCACGTCCCAGCCGAACGACACCAGCATCGGCGCGAGTTCCCAGGCTTCATCGACGGCGTGATCTTCCAGCCAGGCTTGCACATCGCTCTCGCGGTCGCTGCGTGCCAGCGGGTCGAGAGGATCGGGTGCGGAAGCCCGCTTGATAATCTCTTCGCGCAGCGCCTTCACCCTCGCCGATTGCTCGGAGTTGAAGGAACAGGCGTCCAATCGAAGCGTCGCACGCTCCCAGGCGGCGAGCGCGTCGCGCAGTTGCGTGGCGGCGCGTCGAGCGGCAGCGGCGGGATTGTTCAACTCGTGCGCCAGGCCGGCGGCCAGCGTGCCCAGCCCGGCCAGTTTCTCACGCTCGTGCAGCAGCGCCTCGTTTTGGCGCAGGCGCGAGGTGACCGTGTGCAGAATTGCCAGCGCCGCCGACGGGCTGGTAGACAGCAGCCGGTGGAACGTGTCGTGGTGAATCTTCAGCACATGGCTATCGCTCAGCGCGCGCACCGAGGCCGATCGCGGCGTGTTGTCGAGCAGCGACATCTCCCCGATCACCACGCCCGGCTCGCGCACGTCGAGCGCGATCTCCTGCGGGCCGGATCGCTTGGTAACCTGGAACTCGCCGTCGAGGATGATGTACATCGCGTCGCCCGGCGTGCCCTCTTCGATCAGCAAGTCGCCGGCGCGGATCGACACCGGCTCGGCGTTCTCGTTCAGCCAGTCCAGGTCAGATTCGGGCAGCCCGGCGAACAGCGGCAACTTCCTCAGAAACTCACTACTCATGTTTTCACCGCAAAGGCGCGAAGAACGCAAAGATATTCAGGTTTGGGCGCTCAGGTGCTTTAGAGATTGTTGACCATGCGTTTAATGCCGTGCTTCATCAGGGCGACGTTCCAGTTGAGGAGAAAGCCAAGCCTGCAATTTCGCAGTTTCAAGTACGTCAGCAACTGCGCTTCGTGAATCGGCAGAACTTGATCCACGGCTTTGTTCTCGACGACGACGCAGTCTTCAACGAGCATGTCAATCCTGTAACCAGCATCAATGCGCTCGCCATCGTACACGATCGGCAGCGGCGCTTCGCAATCCAGTCGCAAATTGCGCTTGCGAAGTTCGTGCGCAAGGCAGTGTTGATACGCCGACTCCACGATGTTCTTCGCAACCTCTTCGATGTCCATCCGGCCTCCAGAAATAGAAGCGGCGATAAAACCTTTTGACCTCTTCGCGCTCTTTGCGCCTTCGCGGTTCATAAGAGTGTCTGATCGACGTAGCACCACATCCAGTCTTCGCCCGGCTCGAAGGATTGAATCACCGGGTGGCCGGTGGCGTGGAAGTGCTGGGTAGCGTGCTTGTTCTTAGAGTCGTCGCAGCAGCCGACGTGTCCGCAGGTCAGGCACAGGCGCAGATGCACCCACGCATCGCCGATCTTCAGGCATTCCTCACAGCCGCGCGCGCTGGGCGTGACGTTGCGAATCAGATCGCGATGCGTGCAGGGCTTCTTGTCCGGCGCGCTGCGGCGAAACAGTCGGCGGATGGCTTTGACGATAGAATTCCGAGCCATGCTTCTCCCTTGACTGATTTAACCGCAGAGTCCGCGGAGAGCGCAGAGAAATTCAACATCTCTGCGATCTCTGCGCCCTCGGCGGTGAATTACAATGTTGCCAGGTAGCGATGAACGAAGAAGACGGCCATGGCTCCTTCGCCCACGGCTGAGGCAATGCGATTCATCGCCTGCTGGCGCACATCGCCTGCGACGAAGATGCCGGGCACGTTCGTCTCCAGCAGGAACGGCGCGCGCTCCAGCGGCCAGCCCGGCGGGCGCTCGTCATTCCACATCTTGATGAAGCCGTGCTCGTCGCACGCGACGAGGCCCGACACCCACTCGGTGCGAGGCCGCGCACCGATGAAGATGAACAACGCCCAGGCGGGCAGCGTTTGCGTCCGGCCGGTATCATCGCACAGCGTGATCGCTTCCAGGTTGGCCTGCCCGATGACCTCGACGACGGTGGTGCGCGCCCGCACGCTGATGTTCGGCGTGGCGCCGATCGCGTCGATGAGGTACTGCGACATCGTGGCCGAGAGCGACGCGCCGCGCACGAGGATCGTGACGCTGCGGGCGTACTTCGCCAGGTGGATCGCCGCCTGCCCGGCGGAATTGCCGCCGCCGACGATGAACACATCTTTATCGCGGCAGGCCATCGCTTCCGTCGTCGCCGAGCCGTAATACACGCCCGCGCCGGTCAGCCGATCGATGCCGGGAATCTCCAGCCGGCGATACGATACGCCCGTGGCGATCAGCAGCGCGTGGCAGCTCACTTCGCTCCCGTTCGACAGTGTGACGATGCGATAGGGGTCTTGAATGTGGATGCCCGTCGCTTCGGCCGGAGTGAGAATCTCAACGCCGAAGCGGCTGGCTTGCGCGACTGCGCGACGAGCCAGGTCGGCGCCGCTCAAGCCGACCGGGAAGCCGAGGTAATTTTCGATGCGCGAGCTCATGCCGGCCTGGCCGCCGGGCGCTTCGCGCTCGATCAACAACGTCTTCAACCCTTCCGAGGCAGCGTAGACCGATGCGGCCAATCCCGCCGGCCCGCCGCCGGTAATGATCAGATCGTAGAACGGCAGACCGGCGCGCGTCTTCAGCCCGACCTTCTCCGCGAGTTGAACGTTGCTCGGTTGGGCGAGGTGCGAGCCGTCGGGGAACAGCACCAGCGGCAGTGGCGCGTTTGCGCCGAACGGCTCGACGAGGCGGCGGGCCTGCTCGTCGGCTTCGATGTCGAGCCAGTGGTAGGGAATCTGATTGCGCGTCAGGAAATCCCGCACGTCGTGCGCGGTGGGCGACCAGCGGTTACCGATCACGCGGATGCCCTCGAACGGCGGGTGGTAGTTGGCGTGCCAGTCTTCGAGGAGGTCTTGCAGCACAGGATACAGTCGTTCTTCGGGCGGATCCCAGGGCTTCATCAAGTAGAAGTCGAGGCCGACGACGTTGATCGCCTGGATCGCGGCCTCGGTATCGGCATAGGCGGTGAGGAGGACGCGCTTGGCATCGGGGTATAACGCGCGAGCCTGTTCCAGAAATTGCACGCCGGTCACGTTCGGCATGCGCTGATCGGCCAGGAACAGCGCGACGGCCTCGCCGCGCTGCAAGAGTTGGTGGAGCGAATCGAGTGCCAATACGCCGGAATCGGCCTTCAAGATGCGAAAGTCACGCCCGAACTGCTTGCGCAGATCGCGCTCGATGGCGTTCAATACGGCAGGATCGTCGTCGATCGTGAAGATCACGGGTTTAGCCATCACGTGCCTTTATTGAGCGTGTGACGAAGCGGTGGACAGACGGCTGCCTGATCGAGAGTATGCGCTAAACACACCGCGCTGTCAAATGCAAAGTGGTGTTCTGTTTCTTGACAGTGGCGATCAAGTCGGGTACAATGCGCGACACGTAGGGGCCTGTGGCTCAGCTGGGAGAGCGCTGCAATCGCACTGCAGAGGTCGAGGGTTCGAATCCCTCCAGGTCCATGTATGGGCGAGTCTGAGACTCGCCCCAACGGGCCCATAGCGCAGTTGGGAGCGCGTCTCAATGGCATTGAGAAGGTCGAGGGTTCGAATCCCTCTGGGTCCACCAGATGCACAGGCCCGCGCCGGATGACTTGTCCGGCGCGAACTCAACTCGGATGCGGTGATCGGGAGTAGTAGGCCGCCCTCGCAGAGAGTCGCGTGATGTGGTGCAAGCGCGGCAGCGCGCCGACGGGGGGCGCGTCAGGCCGAACTCGCCCGGGAGCACTGCCGGTGAATTCGGTAGCCGGCAGCGGGTGGTTTCGTTAAAGACCTCAGAGCGGCTCTGACGTTTAAGGTGACCCCGGCATTTGCAAAGCGCCGGTCACCTACACCGGAGCAAGCAGGGTGGCACCACGGAGTCCCCTTCGTCCCTGAGATGAGGGGGATTCTCTTTTGCCGAAGACGAGAAGCGGATGGGCCATCAACGGATGGGAAACGGACAAGCGGATGGCTGTCAACGGACTTGCCATCGGACAAGCGGATGGGAGCGGACGGCGTCGATCGCTGATTCGCTGACTCGCTGATTCGATGTTGGAGAAGTGAGCAATGGCGGACAAATATATTCCTCAAGACATCGAGCCGAAGTGGCAGCAGAAGTGGGAAGCCGATCAACTGTATCGCGCGTCGATCGACCGGACGTGCAGGAAGTTCTATTCCCTGACGATGCTTCCCTATCCATCGGGTGATCTTCACATCGGCCATTGGTACGCGATGACGCCGTCGGACGCGCGGGCACGTTACCTGCGCATGCGCGGTTATAACGTGATGTTCCCGATCGGGTTTGACGCCTTCGGCCTGCCCGCCGAGAACGCGGCGATCAAGCGCGGCATTCACCCCAAGACGTGGACGTATGGCAACATCGACCGCATGCGCAGGCAGTTGCGCTCGATGGGCGCGATGTGGGACTGGGAGCGCGAAGCGGTGTCGAGCGACCCCGAATATTACCGGTGGACGCAGTGGTTCTTCGCGCAATTGTTCAAGCACGGGCTGGCTTACAAGAAAATGTCGCCGGTCGACTGGTGCCCCAACTGCAACACGACACTGGCCCGCGAGCAGGTGTGGGGCGAGGATCGCCACTGCGAGCGCTGCGACACGCCCGTCATCAAGAAGAACCTGGAGCAGTGGTTTTTCAGAATCACGCGGTACGCCGAAGAACTGCTGGACTTCTCCGAAATCGACTGGCCGGAGCACGTGAAGGCATTGCAGACGAATTGGATCGGGCGCAGTGAAGGCGCGGAAGTCGGTTTTCCAGTAATCAGTGATCAGTTAATCAGTGATCAGTTAATCAGTGAGCAGTCACTGACAACTGGCTCACTGACTACTGATTCACTGATTACTGTTTACACCACTCGACCCGACACGCTGTGGGGTGCGACGTTCATGGTGCTCGCGCCGGAGCATCCCCTGGTCGAGAGATTGACGACGCCGGATCGCAAGGCCGAGGTCGATGCGTATGTCGCCGAAGTGGCACGCCAGTCCGACATCCAGCGCGAGGCCGCCGATAAGGAGAAGACGGGAGTGTTCATCGGGGCCTACGCACTCAACCCGGTCAACGGGGCGCGCATCCCAATCTGGATCGCCGATTACGTGCTGATGACCTACGGCACAGGCGCGATCATGGCCGTGCCCGCGCACGATGCGCGCGACTTCGAGTTCGCCACGAAGTATAACCTGCCGATCCCGGTGGTGATCGCGCCGCCCGATTGGGATGGTCGGCCGTTGAAAGAGGCTTACGACGGCCCCGGCACGATGGTCAACTCTGGCCCGTTCGATGGAACGCCCGTGCCGGAGAGCATCGGTAAGGTCGTTCGATGGCTGGAGGAGAAGGGCATCGGCAAGGGCGCTGTCCAGTACAAGTTGCGCGACTGGCTGATCAGCCGCCAGCGTTACTGGGGCGCGCCGATTCCGATCGTTTACTGCCCTGAACACGGTCAAGTTCCCGTGCCCGACGATCAACTGCCGATGCTGCTGCCCGACGATGTCGAATGGAAGCCGACGGGCGAAAGCCCGCTGAAGCTGCACCCGACCTGGGCCAAAACGACCTGCCCGATCTGCGGGCAACCCGCCCGGCGCGACACCGATACGATGGACACCTTCATGTGCTCGTCGTGGTACCAGTATCGTTATCTCAGCCCGAAGTACGACAAAGGCCCGTTCGATCCGGCGGAGTACGACTACTGGATGCCGGTCGATTGCTACACGGGCGGCGTCGAGCACGCGACGATGCACCTGATCTATACACGCTTCTTTACGAAGGCGCTGCGCGACATGGGCCTCGTGCGCGACGACGAGCCGATGCTGCAATTGCGCAACCAGGGCGTCATCCTGGGCGAAGACTCGGAGAAGATGTCGAAGAGCCGGGGCAACGTCGTCGCGCCGGACGAGCTGGTCGAGCGCTACGGGGCCGACGCGGTGCGCGCCTACCTGATGTTCTTCGCCCGCTGGGACCAGGGCGCGCCGTGGAACAGCAGCGGCATCGAGGGCACGACAAGGTGGTTGAATCGTGCATGGCACATCGCCCTACCGGCAGGCAATCCACAACCCCGCAGCGCGGGGCGCGAGCAGTCCACAATCCCCAATCCACAATCTGGGGACATCAAGGCCCTGCGCCGCATCACCCATCAAACCATCAAACGTGTGACCGACGACTTTGAAAACTTCGAGTTCAACACGATTGTCTCGGCGCTGATGGAGATGACGAATGCGCTGTACAAGTATCGCGCGACGACCGAGGGCACACCCGCGTGGGATGAGGCGATCACGGCCTTTCTGAAGTTGCTCGCGCCGGTCGCGCCGCACATCTCAGAGGAAGTGTGGGCGCGGCGTGGGCTGCCCTACTCGATCCATCAACAAGCCTGGCCGGAGTACGATGCCATCGTTGCCGCCGAGGAGACGATCACGCTGGTGGTGCAGGTCAACGGCAAAGTCCGCGATCGTATCGAGGTTCCGACCGGCATTGGCGAAGAAGAAGCCAAGCAGAAGGCGCTCGCTACCGAAGGCGCGCAGCGCTACCTGAACGGCCAGACGCCGAAGAAGGTGTTATACGTTCCGGGGCGACTGGTGAACATCGTCGTCTGAGAGCCTGTCTAAAAGGATGTCCAATCAACCACCAAGACACGAAGGCACCAAGAATCTCCAGGTTTTCTTCGTGCCCTGGTGACGCGCCTGGCACGCCTCCACCGCGAAGCAACGGGGGGCGCGTTGGACAGGGGCGTGGTGATGAGTTATCGCGCAGCCTCTGAGACACGGGACGCTCTTGTTTGTACCCAGCTATGGTCAGCGGGAGCGTTTGCGTTTTGGGACAGACGCACTTAAACTGTGCAACGGATGGGCAGCGGATAAACGGATACGCAGCTCGCTGACCCGCTGATTCGCTGACTCGCTGACTCGCTGCTTATTCGTTCCTAATCTCTCGTAAGGCCAATTCAATGACAACCTCCTCACCCAAGCGGATCGACCGAAGCATCGTGCTGATGTGGATTGGGGCCAACGCCATCGGGCTGACGATCGGCCAGATCGCCGGGGCCTATGTCGGTTTCCTGATAGGCGGCCTCGTCGCCGGCCTTCTGGGCGAACAGGCGGCCCGCGTTATCGCCTTCATCGCAGCGCAGCTCATAACAGGCGCATCCCTGGGTGTCATGGAACGCCTCTTCTTGAATCGCGAGATCGAGCTGACCCGGCTGTGGATTGTAGTGAGCGCGGTCGGCTGGGCAGGCGGCTTCCTGATCGCATCGCTCAGCCTGGAGATCACCACCCAGGTATTCGATCCAGCGCTTAGCAATGCGCTGTCGTGGGCAGTGGTTGGTCTGGGAATGGGCGTGGCGCAATTCTGGGTGCTGCGCCAGTTAGTCGTGCGCGCGGCGTGGTGGATCGCCTTCAACATTGCGGCCTGGACGTTAGCGCCGCTGCTCGGCCTGTTGATTGTTACCGCTGTGGCTTCGCTGGGTCTGGCTCTGGACAGCAACACAGGGGGGCTGTTGTTATCGCTCTCGATGGGCGCCGTGGTGGGCGCGCTGACCGGAGTGCCGCTGGTCTGGCTCCTGCGCGAACCGGTCGAAAAGCACGCGATGTAAGGCTGCCCGGCATTCGGCCTTTCGTCCCGAGCCGCCCTCCGCCTTCAGGCCGTTGACGTTGCGCGCGCTTGGCTTCATACTCATGGGCGTACTCTGAAACACCTGGAAGGATTACGCACCATGTACCCCTACTATCGTCGTCCCAGTCTGTTTTGGCCGATCATTTTAATCGGTGTCGGCGTGATCTTCCTGTTGCGCAACGCCGGCGTCATCATCGGCGACCCATGGCCGATCGTTCTGAACCTGTGGCCCGTGCTGCTGATCGTGATCGGGCTGGATATCTTGTTCGGCCGCCGATCGGCCGTGGGCGGCCTCGTCAGCACTGTGCTGGCGCTGGCCGTGGTCGGCTTCGTCATCTGGCTGCTCGTCGCGCAGCCTAATTTGCCCGGCCTGACCATCGGCGGCGAGCTGAAACAAGAGACCATCGAGTACCCGCTGAGCGACATCCGGTCGGCGGAGGTCAATCTGAGTTTCGCCACCGGCGACAATCGCGTGTACCCGCTGGGCGATTCGAGCAAGCTGATCGAGGGCGACATCCGCTACTATGGCACACTCCGCTTCGACGCGAACGAATCCGACAATCGCGCGCGCGTCGATTTGAGCAGCGAGGCTCGCATCCACCTCTTTTTAGGCTTCGGCGCCCCGGAGCGTTGGGAGGTCGGGCTGAACCAGCGCGTTACGTATGACCTGGACATCAGCCTGGGCACAGGCCGGGTCGATCTTGACCTGAGCCGCCTCACTCTGGACGGCGGGCGCATCGACGTGGGCGTGGGTTCGGCGGAGCTACGGTTGCCATCGACGGGCGGTTTCACGCTGCGCATTAACGGCGGCGTGGGCAGCCTGCGCATCCTCGCGCCGCGTGAAGTGGAACTGCGCGCCGAAGTGGACACCGGTATCGTCGGGGGGTTCAACCCCGGCCCGCGCCTGCGCTCGGTTGGTGACGACACGTACGAGACGGAGGGCTTTCGATCATCAGACAACACGATTACGCTGATCGTCGATGTCGGAGTTGGATCTATTACAGTTGAAGACCAGTGATGCGTGACGAGCGATAAGTGATCCGTGAAGCGTAAAACGTGAAACGTAAAGCGTGAAGATTACGCTTCACGCTTTACGTTTTATGAAGCAGGTGATCGCCATGGCTGACTACGATCCTCACGCTATCGAAACCAGGTGGCTGAAACGCTGGAGCGAGGCCGACTTGTATCGGGCCGATCTGGATAACACCGGTCGGCCTTTTTACAATTTGATGGAGTTTCCGTATCCGTCGGGCGAAGGGCTTCACGTCGGCCACTTTTACACCTACAGCGGCGCGGATACGTTCGGCCGCTTTCAACGCATGAATGGCTACGACGTGTTCCAGCCGATGGGCTTCGACGCCTTCGGCATCCACGGCGAGAACTACGCGCTGAAAATCGGCGAGAACCCGGCCCGCGTCATGCCGCGCAACGTCGCCCGCTTCCGCGAGGAGCAGATCAAGCGCATGGGCGCGGGCTTCGACTGGTCGCGCGAAGTGAACACCACCGATCCGGGCTACTACAAGTGGACGCAGTGGATTTTCATTCAACTCTTCAAAGCCGGGCTGGCCTACCGCGCCTCGGCGCTGGTCAACTGGTGTCCCAAAGACCTGACCGTGCTGGCCGACGAGCAGGTGATCGACGGCCAGTGCGAGCGCTGCGGCACGCTCGTCGTCAAGCGCGAGCTGGAGCAGTGGTTCTTTCGCATCACGCAGTACGCCGAGCGGCTGCTCGATCACTCCAAAGCCGAGTTCACCGAGATCACCAAGACGCTCCAGCGCAACTGGATCGGCAGGAGCGAAGGGGCGGAGGTTAGTTTTGCAGTGATCAGTGATCAGTTATCAGTGAGCACTGACCCACTGCTCACTGACCCACTGCTCACTGACCCACTGATTACTGATTCACTGATTACTGTTTACACCACCCGTCCCGACACGCTGTGGGGCGCGACGTTCATGGTGCTCGCACCGGAACATTCACTGGTGGCAAAACTGACCACGCCCGATCGCAAAGCGGAGGTCGAGGCATACGTGATCGCCGCCGGGCAGGAGACCGACGTCGAGCGTGAAAACGCGGCGCGTGACAAGACCGGCGTGTTCACCGGAGCCTACGCGCTCAACCCGGTCAACGGCGAGCGCATCCCGATCTGGGTGGCCGACTACGTGCTGATGTCGTACGGCACCGGCGCGATCATGGCCGTGCCCGCGCACGATCAGCGCGACTTCGAGTTCGCCCGGAAATATCACCTGCCGATCCGAATCGTCATCCAGCCGGCCGATCGGCAGATCGATCCAGACACGATGACTGAAGCGTGGCCGCACGAAGGAACGATGGTCCGCTCCGGCCCACTCGACGGAACGCCCGCCGATCAATCGGTGCCGAAGACGATCGATTGGCTGGAGGCGGCGGGCATCGGCCGGCGCGCGGTGCGTTATCGCCTGCGCGACTGGCTGATCAGCCGCCAGCGCTACTGGGGACCGCCGATCCCGATGATCTACTGCGAGAAGGATGGCTGGCAACCCGTGCCGGAAGATCAACTGCCGGTGCGGCTGCCGATGACGGAGAACTTCCGCCCCACCGGGACAGGCCAATCGCCGCTGGCGTTGATCCCGGAGTTCGTCCACACGGCATGTCCCGTGTGTGGCGGCACGGCGCGACGCGAGACCGACGTGAGCGACAACTTCCTCGACTCGGCGTGGTACTTCCTGCGCTACATTTCGACGGAGTTCGACGATCGCGCCTGGGACAAAGCGCGTGCGAAGAAATGGCTGCCGGTCACGCACTACATGGGCGGCATCGAGCATTCGACGCTGCATCATCTCTACGCGCGTTTCATCTGGAAGGCGATGTTCGACCTCGGCCACCTGCCGGCGGAGGTCAGCGAGGAGCCGTTCAAGCAGTTGCGGCTGCACGGTTGGATCACGCGCGACGGCGCAAAGATGAGCAAGAGCCGGGGCAACGTCGTCAACCCCGACGAGTACGTGCGGCAGCACGGCGCGGACGTGATGCGCGGGCACGCGCTGTTCATGGGGTCGTACATCGAGGGGGGCGACTGGCGTGACGCGGCCATCACCGGCGTGGCGCGCTTTTATCGCCGCGTGTGGGAATGGGTGACGGAAGGGGCGAGTTTGAAACTCGCCCTCGCCCCCACGGAGACCGGCGATGACGAGAAGGCGAGGCGCGCGCTGCACAAGGCGATTGAGAAAGTGAGCAAGGATATTCCCGCCCTCGGCTTCAACACGGCCATTGCCGCGCTGATGGAGGCGCTGAATGTGCTGCGCGAGTGCCGGTTGTCGGTGCAGGCACACACTGAGATTGCACGGACGTACGTGCTGCTCCTCGCGCCGTTCGCGCCGTTCCTGGCCGAAGAACTGTGGGAGCGCCTGGGCGGCCCGTTCAGCGTGCACAGGCAGGCGTGGCCGAAATTCGACCCGGCGCTCGTCGCGGATGAGACGATCGTGATCCCGGTGCAGGTCAATGGCAAGCTGCGCGATCGGATCGAAGTGCCGGTCGGTGCAGGCGAGGACGAGATCACGCGGAAAGCGCTGGCCGCGCCTGGCGTGCAGAAGCACGTCGAAGGAAGGCAGATCGTCAAGACGATCTACGCGGCCGGGCGATTATTGAATGTTGTGGTAAAGTAATGCTGTCATGACATGCCACCCGGACACATCCGCATTACCCGTAAGCCGGGCGCGGGCTAGACTCGACCAGCGCCCCCTCAGTCTTTAAGTTTCCCAACCCTATGCTCGACAAAATCAAACAAGCACTGATTGGTCCGCCGCTTCCCACGCACCAGCTTGACGATCGGCGATTGAACAAGGTTCGCGCACTGGCGGCTTTCTCGCCAGATGCGCTGTCATCGATTGCGTATGCTAATCAGGAAATCTATCTCGGCCTCATCGTCGCCGGGAGCGCAGGGCTGTCGCTGTCGCTGCCGATCGGGATGGTGATCGCGGGACTGCTCACCATCGTCGCACTGTCGTACTATCAAACGATTCACGGCTATCCGTCTGGCGGCGGCTCCTACATCGTCGCGCGCGCGAACCTGGGGACACTGCCCGGGCTGGTCGCCGCCACGGCGCTGCTGATCGACTACATCCTCACCGCCGCCGTCAGCCTGACGGCAGGCGTGGCCGCGATTGCGTCGGCGTTCCCCGCGCGGTGGCCGTATCGGGTTGCCTTGTCACTCGTGCTGCTGGTGATCATCACGTTGATCAATCTGCGCGGCCTGCGGGAAACGGGAACACTCATGGCGATTCCGGTGTACCTGTTTCTGTTCGCGTTTTTCGCCATGCTGATCGCGGGCTATTTTCGCCTGTTCGCAGAAGGGCCGGGTGTGCTGGTCATGGTCGCGCCGCCCGCAGCCGAAGCCGTGTCTCTGTTTCTGATCCTACACGCCTTCGCGACGGGCTGCACGGCGCTGACCGGCATCGAGGCGATCAGCAACGGTGTGCCGGCGTTCCGCCCGCCGGAGTCGAAGAATGCCGGCCGGACGCTACTGGTGATGGCGGTGCTGATGGGGATGTTGTTTGTAGGCAGCGTCGGGTTGACGCAGTTGCTGGCGGTGGTCGCCGGGCCACAGGAGACGATCCTTTCCGCACTGGCGCGGCGCGCGCTAGGGAACGGCGTGCCCTACCTGCTGGTGCAGATCGCGACGATGCTGATCCTGGCGGTGGCGGCCAATACCAGCTTTGCCGGTTTTCCACGCGTGGCAGCGCTGCTCGCCGCCGATGGCTTCTTGCCGCGCCAGTTGACCGGCCTGGGCGATCGGCTGGTGTTCGCGAACGGCATCTTCTTGCTGTCGGGTGCGACGGCGCTGTTGATCGTCGTCTTTGGCGGCGACACGCACGCGCTGGTGCCGCTATTCGCCATCGGCGCGTTCCTGGCCTTCACGCTGTCGCAGACTGGCATGGTTGTCCATTGGTGGCGCGGGCGCGGGCCGCGCTGGCCGCCTAAGCTGCTCGTCAACGGCCTCGGCGCGCTGGCGACTGCCGCCGCTCTGATCGTGATCGGGATCAGCAAGTTCACCGAAGGCGCGTGGATCACCATCGTGGTCATTCCAATGATGGTGATCCTCTTCTACCGCATCCGCGCGCACTATCGGGACGTGAGACGGCAGTTATCGCTGCGCGGGCTGCCGCCGTCGATCCGGCCGTTCCCGGTCGTGCGCGCCGTCGTGCCGATCTCCGGCGTGCATCGCGGCATGATCGACGCGGTAGACTTTGCCCGATCGATTTCCAAAGATGTGACTGCGGTGTATATTGAACTGGAGCCAGGCAGCAGCAAGCGCGTCCAGGAGACGTGGGCACGCTGGTGGCCGGATGTGCCCCTGGTGGTTCTGCCTTCCCCGTACCGATCCATCGTCGGACCGCTACTCGACTTTCTCGACGAGACCGATCGCCAGCATAACGACGGTCAGCAGGCGGTGATCGTCTTGCCGGAATTCGTCCCGGCTAAGTGGTGGCACGGGCTGCTGCACAACCAGACCAGCGCGCTGATCAAGCGCGCGTTGCTGTATCATCGCCGGCAGTTTGGCTATCAGCGCGCGTTCATCGACGTGCCCTATCATCTCAAGCGATGATATTGCCTTGCATTATTTGGTGATTGTTCACATCTGGATGGCTCTCCGTCCGCGTCCTCGTCCGCTTCGCGCGGCCCGCGCGGACGCGGGCCAGGAGCATGTGTGTGCAATCACCGGTGATTATCTCTTGACAATGATGCGGCGCAGGCTTACAATGCGCACAGTTGAAAGAGCGGATTATGGATGATACTCCTTCGCTCGATCCTGATCATCAACAGAGACGCACCTTCTCCATCCGCGTGACAGATCGCGTTCGGGTTGCGTTGTCCTGAGTCGCTCGACGGCGCACATGCCTGCCCCCGCGTCCTGCCTGGCGCGGGGGCTTGTGTTTGTCTCTGGCACGTGAGGCATGTATGCGCTGTTCGAGTGTACGCCCCGCCCGGCGAACGCGCCCGGCCTCAGACTGGGTCTCCATTGTATTGATTCCACGCACGGCCACCGGTGAGCTGCCGCTGAAGTCGCAGGCGGCTTTTGGGCACCGCCCGCGCGATGGCGTTCCGCAGATGCCTCCCGTCCTCGTTGCACCCTGTTGATCTCGACGCGAGATCGCCACCACAATCCCCTGGGACGGGAGGTTCTCATGATCAGTATTCTGAAAAACACCGCGAATGGGCTGGAAACGCTGCCGGACATCATCCCGAACTGTTGGATCGACGTCGTCGATCCCACGCCGGAGGAAGTTGCGCGTCTTCAGCATGAACTCAACGCGCCGCCGGACTTCGTCACCCACCCGCTGGACCTCGACGAGCGCGCCCGGACCGAGAAAGAAGACGGCGCGCTGCTCATCGTGCTGCGCGTGCCCTACTTCCAGGGCCAGGGCGCGGACGTGCCCTACACGACCGTGCCGTTGGGCATCATTCACACGCCGACGTTGATCGCCACCATCTGCAAGACGCAAAACGGCGTCATGCACGAGCTGGTCGGCGGGCGAGTGCGCGGCCTATCCACCGCCAAGCGCAACCGCTTCGTGCTGCACCTGCTGCTGCTCACGGCGCAGAAATACCTGGCCTATCTCCGCGAGATCAACAAGTCTGTGGACGCGCTGGAAGATCGCCTGCAGGTCTCGCTGAAGAACAAGGAAGTGTTGGAACTGCTCAAGTATCAGAAGAGCCTGACGTACTTCACCACCGCGCTCAAGCAGAACGAGTTGATGATGCAGCGCCTGCAGCGCAGCCATCTGTTCGAGATGTACCCCGACGACGAGGATCTGCTAGAGGACGTGCTGACCGAGATCCAGCAGGCCCTCGAGATGACGAACATCTCCGGCAACATTCTCAGCCAAATGATGGATGCTTTCGCCTCGATCATCTCGAACAACCTGAACGTGGTGATGAAGTTCCTGGCCTCGGTCACGATCGTCCTGAGCATTCCGACGATCGTCGCCAGTTTCTATGGCATGAATGTCGGGCTGCCGTTTCAGGATCATCCTTTGGCCTTCATGCTGACACTGGGTATAGCGCTGGGCATTGCCGTGCTGGTGGTGATTCTGTTCTGGAAGAAGGACTGGTTCTAATCGGCCGGCCTCGGTCGGGAGACCTTCGGCTATCCGCGAGTGGATCACATCGGTTGTGTTACAATCCCATCCGATGAAACTCGTCGCCCAGATCCCCGCCTTCAACGAAGAGAGCACGATCGGCGATGTGATCGATGCGATCCCGCGCCGGATCGACGGACTCGATCGGGTCGAGGTGCTGGTGATCAACGACGGCTCGACCGATCGCACGCTCGACGCGGCGCGGGCGCACGGTGCGGATCACATCCTCAGCCACAACCACAATCGAGGACTGGCGGCGACGTTCCAGACCGGCCTGGATGCCTCGCTGCGGCTCGGCGCGGACATCATCGTCAACGTCGATGCCGATCACCAGTATCCGCCCGATCAAATCCCTGCACTCATCGCGCCGATCCTGGAGGGCCGCGCCGACATTGTCGTCGGCGACCGGCAGGTCGATCGGATCGAGCACTTCTCGCCGCTCAAGCGCCTGTTGGAGAAGATCGGCTCGTGGGTCGTTCGACGGGCATCGGGCACACGCGTGCCGGACGCGCCGAGCGGCTTCCGCGCGTATAGCCGCGAAGCCGCGTTGCGCCTGTTCGGGGTGACGGACTTCTCGTATACGATCGACAATCTGATCCAGGCCGGCAAGCGCGGGTTGGTCGTGTCGCACATTCCGGTGCGCATCAACCCTACGCGCCCATCGCGGCTGCATCGCGGCAACTGGAACTTCGTCAAGCGCCAGGGCGCGACGATCGTCCGCGCTTACGCCACCTACGAGCCGCTCAGGACATTCTTCTACCTGTCGTTGCCGTTCTTCGTCGTCGGCCTGGTGCTGCTGATCCGCATCGCGATTCGCTTTGTCGAGCAGGGGTTCCAGCTGCCGGGCAACCTCCAGTCGTTGTTCCTCGGCCTCATCGCGCTGGTCATCGGCTTCTTGATCGTGCTCTTCGGCCTGCTGGCCGATCGCATCGGCGACAACCGGCGCTTGATGGAAGAGATTCTGTATCGCCTGCGCGCACAGGAGATCGAGCGCGCCGCACGCCGCGAGAAAGCATCGATCCACGAAGGACACGAAGACACACGCAGCTGAATCCGCTCATGACCCAATACGTCCGCTGGCTGCGCCAGTACATCGGCCACGCCAAAACGCTCCTCGTCTACGCCTCGACGATCATCACGAACCAACACGGCGCGATCCTCTTTCAACGTCGCGCCGATTTTGGCGATGCATGGTGGGGCCTGCCGGGCGGGCTGATGGAACTCGGTGAGGCTATCGGCCAGGCGGCGATCCGCGAAACACGCGAAGAGACCGGCCTGGAGGTCGATCTGGTTCGGCTCATCGGCGTGTACACCTC
>DATBWU010000330.1:0-2158 GCA_036514635.1 Anaerolineae bacterium
CCGCCAGCGCCTTCAGTCTGCCTGCTCTTATGAGTGGGAGGCCCACTGTCGAAACCGCAAATTGTACCTGCACTCGTCCGGCGAGCAGGTCGTTCACCGCCTCGGGCACGGTCTTATAAGGAACATTCACTATTTGGACACCAGCCATGCTGTTCAGCATTTCGCTTGCAAGATGGGGAGGCGCGCCACTGCCTGGCGAAGCGTAGTTGATCTTACCGGGGTTTGCCCGCGCCAATCGAATGAGATCGGCGAGCGAGTTGGCCGGATAGGAACCAGACACTACGAGGAAAAACGGCACCGAAGCTAAGAAGCTGACGGGCGCCAGATCGCGAACGAGATCATATTGCTTCAGTTTCGCAAACAGCGTTTCATTGATCGTATCCGGGGCGGTGCTTAATCTTACTGCGTCAGTAAAAACATGGCATTATGGTGAACATCTCAAGTTGTGGACGAGGTGCTGCCATGCCGATGAAGAAACGGTTTGATGCTTACCTGTCGAGGCTGTGTGAAGTGCTGGGGCACGCCGATCGTGACGAGCCGATGCGCGAATACTGCACGGGACTGATGTTGCCGCTCAAGAGAAAGAGCGTGGAGCCGATTGCCGCGCACGTAGGGCCGCAAGCGGTGAGCGCCAAACACCAGTCGCTTCTTCACTTCGTGGGCAACTCGACGTGGTCGGATGAGGCAATGTTGCGCAGCGTTCATGACTACGTGATGGAGCGCGTGCCCGACGATGGGCGCAAGGGATGGGTCTTGGTGGTCGATGACACCGGACACCCCAAGCAAGGGCGCGATTCGGTCGGTGTCGCGCGGCAGTATTGCGGCATGTTGGGCAAGACCGACAACTGCCAGGTGGCGGTGAGCGTATCGAAGGCCAACGCGGTAATGAGTCTGCCGCTGGCTTACCGGTTGTATCTGCCTCAGGAATGGGTGAAGGAGGCACTGCGGCGCAAGGCCACCAAGGTGCCCCCGGAGGTGGGCTTTGCCACCAAGCCGCAGATTGCTCTGGAGCAACTCGCCTGGGTCTGCGAACAAGGCATGGCCGTCGGCCTCCAGGCCGTGCTCGCCGACAGCGCCTACGGCACCGAGTACGCGTTCCGCCAAGGCATTGCCGAGCTGGGGCTGCGTTATGCCGTAGAAGTAAAGGCGACCAGCAAAATCTGGGGGCCGGGCCAAGGCCCCTTGCCGCCGACGCCGTGGACGGGCACAGGACGCGTGCCCACGCGCTGGCGCAAAAACCCGCAGCAGCCCGCGCAAAGCGTGAAAGGCATGGCCTTGGCGTTGCCCGCTTCGGCGTGGGGCACGGTGTGCTGGCGCGAGGGCACCAACGAACCATTGCAATCGCGCTTCGCGCGCGTGCGGGTCACCGTCGCCCACGACGCCGATCAACACCCACCTGAACCAGAATGGCTGCTGATCGAATGGCCCCAGGGGGAGAAGGCGCCCACCAAGTACTGGCTGTCGAACCTGCCCAAGTCTATCTCGATGACCAAACTGGTTAACACGGTCAAAATGCGCTGGTGCATCGAACGCGACTACCAGGAACTCAAGCAAGAGTTCGGCCTGAGTCACTACGAAGGGCGCGGATGGCGCGGGTTTCATCATCATGCAACTCTGACTATCGCGGCCTATGGATTCCTGGTTGCTGAACGGCTCATTGATCCGTCCTCGAAAAAAAACGCCGTACTTCGCAAAAAACCTACCTTACCCGACGGTTTCCGCCCGCGAGGTGCCGCTACGGGCAAATCGCCACGTGCCCGACTCGATCCCGACCTTACGCTTGGCCATCGCCCGCGCCCTCGCCGTGCGCCTGCCTCATTGCCCGTGCTGCGGAAGAAGCAATCTATGACCACGCTTTTATTGACGCAGTAAGATTAGGCATCATTGGTTTTCCGAGCATGCCGGCGTACTGCGCCGCCAAGGGAGGCGTGCTCGCGTTCACGCGCCAATTGGCCATCGACTACGGCGCCCGGGGCGTGCGCATCAACGCAGTATGTCCGGGACCGACGCTCTCGCCCCGGGTACGCGGCTATGTCGAGAGCAACCTGTTGAGCGGCGAGGCGATCAGAAAAATGGTGCCGCTCGGGCGATTTGCCGAGTGCCGCGAGGTCGCGAACGCCATCGTGTTCCTTGCTTCCGACGCCGCCTCTTTCTTCAA
>DATBWU010000331.1:0-2936 GCA_036514635.1 Anaerolineae bacterium
GCCGAGATAGGGCTGCGCTGCGTCGTACCAGCCGGCCGGCGACCACGTCGCGCCGCCGTCGGTAGAACGATAGGCCCCCGGATCGGCCGCGCTCGCCGCCAACATGATGCGGTCCGTAGCGAACGTCGGCGAGAAGAGCAGCGTGTGTTGATCGGCGCTGCCTGACAGTGTGATCGTGCTGGCTGACCACGACTCACCGCGATCGCGCGAGATATAGATGCGGCCATCGTCTGTGCTGATCGCGGCGACGGTCTGATCGCTGGCGTAATCCGGCGAGACCGCTACCGTGCTCAGGTTGCCCGTGAGGCTCGTCGGGGTCCACGCTGTCCCGCCGTCGGTCGATTTGTACAGGCCGGCCGGATCGCCGCCCGAGGCCGTGGCATACAGCGTGCGATCGACCGCATACGCAGGCGAAAAGGCCAGGTCGGTCAAAGCGTGCGTCGAGAACCAGCCGCCCGCTTCAGTGAAGGTGATGCCGCCATCCGTCGACCGGTACGTTTGTGTCGCGCCGATCGCGTACAACGTGCGATCGACGGCGTAGTTGGGAGAGACGACAATGTCGGTGAGGTTTTGCAGTCCGCCGGAAGGCGCCATCGCCGGCGCCTGCCACGTCCCGCCCGCGTCGGTCGAGCGATAGACGGTGTAACCGGTCGTCCCAAACCCGGTCACGGCGAAGAGTGCCTGGTCGGTCGCGTAAGCGGGCGAAATCGCGAGATCGACGATGACCCAGTCGTCGGGGCTGGTCAGCTTCCACGAGAGGCCGCCGTCGTCCGTCCGGTAAATGCCCTTGCCGCGCAGGCCGGCGTATGCGGTGTGGTCGTAAGCGTAATCGGGGGAAATCGCCAGGGCGGAGACGCTGCCGCCCGTTGGGCCGTTCACCGGCGACCACGTGTCCGTCGCCGTCGCTCGCGACGGCAGCCCTTCGGCGGAGCCGGTGAGGAGCATCAGAGCCAGCAGCAGAGTGAGAGCGCGTTTCATCGCCTGTGCCTCCATGCACACTGCTCGCCCACCCTGAGTTCATTGTATCACAGTGAAGCAAGTCAACTCGTGAGCCTCGGTAGATCACATTTAGTTCCCGCTGGATTGTCAAATAGGGTAGGGATATCCCTACCGCTACCCGGTATTCTCCCCCCGCCATCAAGGGGAATCCCCCATTGATTGCTCCTTCGCATCGGAATATCCAACAGGTGCAAAACTCACATACAAACCGCACGCCCTGGACATCACCGCGATTGGCGACTCGCTGCCTGACCGGGTAGAATGCTTCATCCCCACTCAGGACAGAGCGATGCGAAAAGCCAAGGACAACGAAAATGTTCCCAGGCGTTACTTCCGGCCGACGATCACGACTTGCCCGTCTTGTGGTGCGTCTCTCCAGCGGCGTTGCACTTTGTGGAGCAAGTATCTGGTCACGCTGGAGGGGCGTGTCCACGTGGTCAGCTTGGGCTACAGTTGCAGTCGAGTGCGTTGTTCCCAGGCGCCTGTCATCTACCGGTGTGCCGAAGCTGAACGGTTGAGTCCGAAGGGAAGCAGCTTCGGCTTTGACCTGATTGTCCAGATCGGCTGGTGGCGTTTCTGGGAACATCGCACCCTCGATGAAATTGCGACGGTGTTGGCCACCCGGCACTTACCCGTCTCGCGGCGTCACATTCTCAACCTGATCGGCGAGTTTCTGGCTCTGCTGCGTGCGGCCCAACCGGCCAAGATCGAAGCTCAGCGGGCCTACTTCCAACGACATGGACTCGTCATCAGCCTGGATGGGATGGGACCGGAACAAGGCAATGAGATGCTCTTTGTCGTGCGGGAAGCGACCTTGGATTTGACGTTAGTGGCCGAGACCCTGTATAGCAGTCGAGCCGACCTGATCAGCCGTCAGTTGTTGGAACCGGTCAAAGCGTTAGGCTTTCGAATTCGGGCGGTGGTCAGCGATGCGGACAAAAACATCCGCCGCGCGGTGGAGGCCAGCTTACCCGGCTGCCCCCATCAGGCCTGCCAAGTGCACTGCTTGTGCGAAGCGGGCCGGCCTATTTTTGAGGCCGATCGGGCCATGAAAACTGACCTGCGCCGCGATATTCGAGCCAAATTGCGCCCCATCAGCCAAGTGCTGAGCCAGGCGCCGCAAGATGATCCACGGGCCAGCGTGCTGACGGACTATGGCGAAGCGCTGCGGGATGCCTTGCGGGCAGATGGGTTGTCGCCCTTTGAACTGGCCGGCCTCAAGCTCTACGACGAACTGCAGCGCCTGGCAACGTCCCTGCACCGTTGTCAGAAAAAGGGGGGCATCCCCTCTTGTCTGCGCTGCTCGACCTCACGGCCATCCGCCAACACTATGCCGAGCCATATGCTCGACTGAAATGTCAAAGCGAATGGGTGATCGAGTTGGCGCACTTGTTTGAACCTTGCGATAAACAGGGTCACGCACGGACCGCGCGTCAGGTCAAACGGGAAGTCCAACAGTTCTTGGAACGTTTGGAGCAGGAAGCCATCGAACAACCGGACGAAGCGGATGTCATCGCCTGCATCGTGAAGGCTGTGCGCCACCGCTGGTGGGGCCTATTCACCTGCTATCGGGTCTCGAATGTGCCCTCCTCCAACAATGATCTGGAAACGTTCTTCAAAGACATGAAACATCATCAGCGGCGCATCACCGGACGCAAGTCGGTTCACGAGTTCATCTTACGCTATGGGCCGTTCGCCGCCTTCATTGACTACGCCGAGTCGTTCGATGTCTTGCTCGCTCGCCTACGCCAAGTGAAACCCGAAGATCTCAAGCAAGCACGTCAGACCCTGCAGAAAGTCGAAATGCGTTTGAAAAAACTGTATCGCTTTCGCCATCACCCCGACGAGTACTACCGTGACTTGGAAACTCGGTGGGAGAAGGCAGTTTCATCCGGGCGGTAGCTTAGCCGGTTTGTATGTGAGTTTTGCACCTATTG